>NZ_AFEJ02000001.1:4200000-4516345 GCF_000238775.2 Acaryochloris sp. CCMEE 5410
TGGCGGCCATAGTGGGGTCTATTTTATTGGCGATTAATCATGGCGCGGCCCTAACCCAAAACAAAATGACCCGCGCACGCTGGATCTCAGCAGTCCTCACCTATTGCGTCCCTTATATGGTGAGTGTTCATGGACAGTACGTCAGTCGCACTAAAAAACTGTAGTGGCGTTATTCCAAGTCGAGGGTGAGCTGGTAAATTTGACGACGAGACATAGCATGCTTTTCTGCTAATTGCCGACTCGCCCGCGATTTAGACCATCCCTGAGCCAATAGCGCTTGCAATTCTGTGCGTAGCTCTAGGTCTGTGGGCAGAGTTTGGCTCACCACTTTACCTGCCAAAACCACTGTAAATTCTCCTTTGGGTTCATGGGTTTGATAGTGGGTGATAGCTGTTTGCACCGATCCTCGCCAAAACTCCTCAAACCGTTTGGTTAATTCCCTTGCCAAGACAATCTGTCGCTCAGTACCAACCTGCTCTGCTAAATCTTGTAAGGTCTGGCGCAACCGATGGGGTGCTTCATACAGAACAACGGTGCGGGATTCCGTCGCGATTTCCTGCAACCGCTGTTGACGCGCTTTCCCCTTTGTAGGCAGAAACCCTTCAAAGCAAAAACGATCACAGGGTAATCCCGATGCTACCAGTGCTGCGATCGCAGCATTGGCACCAGGAATCGGTATCACTTCTATCCCAACCTCAACGCAAGCCTGCACGAGTTCCACCCCTGGATCAGAAATCCCTGGCATGCCTGCATCGCTCACGAGAGCTAAATCTTGCCCTGACTGTAGTCGCTGAATTAGTTCCGGTGTACGGGTTTGAGTGTTGTGCTGGTGATAGCTAAGTTGCGGGGTTTTGATCTGAAAGTGATGGAGCAGTTTGCCCGTATGGCGCGTATCCTCGGCTGCGATCGCAGCCACCGTTTGCAAAATCCGCACCGCCCGAAAACTCATATCTTCTAAATTCCCAATCGGCGTTGCCACAATATACAAGCTGCCATTTTGGGACGCATTGGTGTCAGAAGAGATCATGTGTTCATTCATCTAGAGCATTGGAGAGGCTGACTCAATTCCAAATCGATCGCTATCCATCTTCTCCCAAAAGCTGTACGCCACTCTCAAACTTCACCAGAAACGGGCTGTATCTGACGGATAACAATTGTGCCATGTCTCAACTGGCAGATAAGCTACCCATGCTTAATGGGTACGGTCAGCAATTGTCATGAATGTTACTGACATAACCATTGGCAGAATATAAGCAGTCGTAATGATTATATGGCTGTCTAACTTTAAGTCTCTTTACGCTGCCTTCCGAATGTTGAAACAATGATCAAACTTCTGAAATAACTGGTTTGGCTCTGCAACGCCAATGTCTTGTGCCCAGCTTTCGATAGAAAATAGAAATGCTTGCAGCTCTCGCTCCACACCCATCAATGCTTTCTCAAATTCAGGCTGTGAAACATCAATGTTAAACGCATCCCGCATTGGTTCAAGCCCACCATCTGACCAAATGCGAATAATAGTACCTTGACGCTCAACCCACGGACTTGGATCATGCCCTAACCAAGGTGAATAACCTGTTTGAAGGAAATCAATCCATTCACGCCATGTTTCTAGCCCACAACAACAACTTGGAGGAATAACTTTCGCTTCAGATACGATTTGTATACCACCGGGTAACACTAAGCTTTCGGCTTCCAAGATCTGCTCTAAAACAGTGTGTTTATTATTTGCAAGTTCTATTTGGTTGTATCGAGCCAATTGAGCAAACACCAAACCGATCTCTGGATATGTCATTTCTCCCCATAAACGGATCATCGACAAAGGCTTGAATTCTGGAACTGGCCAAGGACAAAGAAATTCACCTGCGTCATAAGGTGACTCCACGACCGCTTGCATTTGAATCGATGAATTCATAGGCGCTTACAGCTTTAAAAACCTGGCATCTCTCTACAACAATTGCAGGATGTGCTCATACCGAAACCTCAAATCAGATAATAACGCTGGCTATCTGCTACTCACCTAGATGATGCATGCAATGATCCCCGCAAAAGCCTCCTTCTCTTAATCGTGGTGCATTTGGTCGCAACAGCAATCGCCCTATTGGTCATGGGGAAGCTCGATACTGCTCAAATTATTTTCTATCAAGGGAATCCACTCTCAAACATTAGAGGCATCTTTCATCTGCAAGTCGTATCCATCTAACCCATATTTGCCGTCAAAATCCAGATTGTCTGTAAAGGCATGCTGACATCAAATTAACTTGCCCTCGTCAAGAAGAGCGAGAACCGCCGATTGGATATGATCTGCACTCAGATAGGGGATGAAGACTAGATCTGCCCCTGCGAGGTAAGCACCACTATGGGCCTCGCCAGTCATTCGCCAACGTTCAAGAAGCGTCGCGGCATTCTTGGGTGTCATGAATACTCGCTGATGAACGACGCCATTGGCAAGGGTAATGGCAACGTCTATGTTGCCATCTTCTGCGTCAACTCCATCAATGCCAACGATCGCTTCAACAGAATGGATGCGGTCATCTGCTGGAGTAAGGCGAAGCAAGAACCCTTCATTTGCTAGCAGGCGGGCCATCGTTACAGTCCGGTTATTTCTGTAGCGCTAACATCTGCTTCAAGGATATTACGATGTCAAAGGTCGGCTACATCTTTCCTACCCCCAACCGAAGGGTATAACGCTCAAACTCTCGTGTCTAAGCTGTCCTTATTTGTATGAACCATGAAACGAGCAAAATTCCTCACTCCCCGTAGGATCATCGTGCTCCTAACTGTGGTGTGTGTAGTGGCAACGGGCATTGCTCTATTGGCGTTGGGTAAGCTGGATACCGCTCAAATAAAGGGACTGGTCAACCGCGTAGGGATGTGGGGACCGATCTATTACATCCTGGCCTATGTCATTGCCACTCTCTTAGTGTTGCCTTCAACAGCCCTAAATCTTACGGGAGGGGGTTTATTCGGTCCTTGGCTAGGAACTCTTTGGACCAGTCTTGCCGCCATTATTGCCGCAGTTGTCGCCTTTTACTTTAGCCGCACTATTGGTCGCGAGCCGATAGCGAAACGATTGGCGGGACGCTGGCAAAAAATGGATGCAGAGGTCAAGCGTGGTGGCCTCTTCTATATGTTTGCGATTCGATTAGTGCCGATTATGCCCTATGGCCTGGTGAACTTTGCGGCGGGTCTCACCTCTATCCGCTTTCGTGATTTTCTAATCGGGACAATCTTGGGCACTATTCCTAGCGTCTTGCCTTTTGTTCTTATCGGCAGCTCCAGTGTGCAAGCCCTCAACTCTGGTAATGTTGCCCCTTTAATCGGTGCCTTAGCATTGACGGGAATCCTGGTGGCAGGATCAACCTATTGGCGACAAAAACGGCTCAAGCGGAGTTGATGCTCCTGAAAAAGTGTCGTGAACAATACCGTTCAGTGCAAAACTGGAGGATGGAGCTGACGCAATAATCTAGAAATATGACCAAAACAGCATGGGTATTTCCTGGGCAAGGGTCCCAGGCCATTGGCATGGGCCTCGACCTCCTCGACACCGAAATCGGCAAACAGCGGTTTGAAGCTGCAGCTAGCATTTTGGGCTGGTCCGTCCCCGAAGTGTGCGGGGAAGATGAAACCCGACTTTCCCAAACGAATTACACCCAACCCTGCTTATACGTGGTATCTGCTATTTTTGCCGATCTACTGACGGAGAAAGGACTGAAACCCGATTTGGTTGCGGGCCATAGCTTGGGAGAATATGTCGCCCTCTACTCTGCCCAAGTCTTCGACTTTGAATCCGGTTTAAAGCTCGTACAAAAGCGATCAACCCTGATGTCTCAAGCCTCCGATGGTAAAATGGCTGCTCTGATGGGGTTTGATCGCGATCAACTCAGTCAAACCGTCGAGAGTACGGATGGTGTGGTCTTGGCCAATGATAACCATGCCGGCCAAGTCGTCATTTCCGGTACCCCTGCCGCTGTGGATAGCGTCTTAGGCAGTATTAAAGTCAAGCGGGCAGTAGAGCTGAATGTCAGCGGTGCCTTCCATTCACCCCTAATGGCGGATGCAGCGGCTGAATACGAGTCAGTCCTCAATTCCATCGACTTTAAACCTGCCCAGGTGCCCGTTGTATCTAATGTAGAGCCAACGCCTTCGACAGACCCCGCCACCCTCCAAACTCGACTCATTCAGCAAATGACGGGTCCGGTACGCTGGCGGGAAACGGCGCTTGTCTTTGCCGATCAAGGGATTGAATCGGTTTTGGAAGTGGGTCCTGGTAAAGTCCTAACAGGTTTAGTCAAGCGCACTTGCAAAGAGATGGCGTTAACGAATATCAATAGCTTAGAAAGCTTGCCTGCTTAAGTTTAGTCAGGGGTTAACCCGCTGGGTCAACCCTAATTTGATATCGTCAATTGAGTTCTTGGCCGAGGTTCGCCCCATGCCACAACAGCGTGAGCCCACAATTAGCTTAGCCCTCTACCACCTGTTCAAATGGACGGTGGTAAGCCCCTCTTTGCATGTTTATTTTCGGGGGCAGATTCATCACGCAGAACGGGTGCCACAGCAAGGGCCATTAATCGTGGTGAGCAATCATGCGAGTGACTTTGATCCACCACTGTTATCCAACTGCATGCGTCGGCCTGTGGCATTTATGGCCAAGCAGGAACTCTTTGAGGTACCCGTCCTCTCTACCTTGATTCGGTGGTATGGTGCCTATCCGGTAAATCGTGGATCAGCCGATCGCAGTGCCATTCGAGCTGCCTTAGCTTCCTTAGATCAGGGATGGGCTGTGGGTCTGTTTTTGCAGGGCACCCGCACTGTAGACGGACGAATTACCAATCCCAAACAAGGAGCAGCCTTAATTGCTAGTAAGATTCAAGCGCCTTTGCTGCCGGTTTGCCTCTGGGGGACCGAAAAAATTATTCCCAAAGGCCAGAAATTTCCTCGTAGTGTACCATTGACGATTCGGATTGGCGAGCCTATTCCACCTCCTGCCAGCCGCGATCGCACGGCACTGGCCGAGGTGACTCAACACTGTGCCGATGTGATTAATGCCATGCATGATTTAGGCCGTTAACCCTATGGAGAAGTGCTCTAAATCGATTCAATGGGGATTGCTGCTAGGGATTACCCTCGCTATGGGAGCCTGTGGGTTGCCAGAAGTCTTCAATCAGTTTTCGCAAGAAGCCGATAATCAGTTTGGTGATCAACATTTCAAAACGGCAATTACTTTGATTGAGCTGCATAAAGTGCGTTATGGCGACTATCCCCAATCCTTAGCAGATTTGAAATATACCGGGGATTGGGATCAGCTCGCGACCCAATCTGTGAGTTATAAAAAGGTGGATAAGGGCTATATCCTCAATCTAGAAAGAGGTTGGGTTGGCAAAGCAGAGCTGGAATATCCGCCAGATTTTTGGCAAAACTTAGGAATTGTTGAGTCCAATGTTAAGGGGTTGCCGTCTCCTGAGCAGACACTGAAACCGTAACATTCACAATTATGTTTGGATACGACGGCCTCAAGTGAGCAGCGTTAAAATTGAACCACTTGTAAGCAGAAGGGATAGTTCGTCATGTCAGCGATGCAACGAGAGGTTCTCCAACTCGGTAATCCGAAACTGCGTCAGACGGCCTGCCCTGTGCAAAACCCAACCGATTTAGAGATTCAGGCTCTAATTGATGACTTAATTGGAACCATGGAGGCATCCAATGGCGTTGGCATTGCTGCTCCTCAAGTAGGCATTGATTTGCAAGTAGTCATAGTGGCCTCCCGTCCTACGCTCCGGTATCCCCATGCGCCTCACATGGATCCGATTGCCATGATTAATCCCCACATCACCCCTATCGGTGCAGACCGGGTGAAGGACTGGGAAGGCTGTTTGAGTGTACCGGGTATTCGAGGGTTAGTCCCTCGTGCTTCTACCATTTCTGTTGAGTACCAAGATCGCAACGGTCAGGCCCAAACAGAAATCTTTCAGGACTTTGTGGCACGCATTATTCAGCATGAATGCGACCATTTACAGGGCTATGTGTTTATTGACAGAGTTGAATCCACGCGGGAACTTATTACCGAAAATGAGTATCACAAGCTAGTACTGTCCTAGTTGTGGAGGCTCAAAGGTCATAAATAGTCAGTAATTTTATTCCAAAATATAATTTTTGGCGACCGTACGTTATACTCGTCCAAACTTAGTTATTTCCTAAATAATCTTCAGTTTTAAAGATTTTTGCCGTCTGCTTCAGAGCTGTGATGGAGTGATTTGTAACTCGTAATACCGAAGGTGATCACTATCACTTCTCTTTTGTCAGGAAAAATCAACAATGAAGTTGACAAAGCTACAAATGTAGTTTTGATAGCAGCATTCATCGTTCTGAGCTTTTAGAATTAGGCCATATTTGGCCAAGTTAACAAGTTTTGTTCTCCCCAAGATGATTTATGAGCCATAACTCCCACTGGACACTCCGAGCCAATACGTCAATCGTGACATTGGTGCAGCGCCTTCTGGATCCCACACTGGCAGTTCTGTTACTGGTGGTTTTGGCCCATTTTTATGCCATTGCATTTACCACTAGTCTGCAGCTCTTTGCCTTAACAGCATTTTTGCTGATTCTGCCGGTCTTTAAGTCAACAGGGATGTATCGTCCCTACCGCAGTTTGGCGGCAAGATTGCTCGCGATTCGATTGGTCCTGGGATGGTCCATTGTGATGGGGCTGATGCTTTTCATTGGCTTTGCCACTAAAACCTCCATGATTTTTTCAAGGGCATTGATCTTGACTTGGTCTTGCAGTGTGCCGGTCGTGTTGCTTGTGGTTCACTTCTTGGTTTGGGCGATGCTCCGCCAACTGCGCATGTCTGGGCGAAATTCTAAGTCTGCGGTGATTGCTGGGGTGAATCAAGTCAGCTTGGATTTAGCCGAACAGATTCGCGAATGTAAGGATTTAGGGATTCGGCTCAGTGGTTTCTTTGATGATCAGCCGCCAGCGGAGTTACCGGATGTGCCGGTAGTAGGGAAATTATCTGAGGTTCCCGATTATGTTCGTCGACATCATATTGATGTGGTCTATCTTGCCTGTGCTGCAGATGATGAGCCGCGCTTTGCAGAACTGATTGAGGCTCTACAAGATACGACGGCCTGTGTCTATTTCGTGCCTAGTCTATTGATGTACAGTCTGATGCATGGTCGGTCTTACGAAATTAATGGTGTCCCTTTGATTTCGATTTGGGAGATTCCTTTTTCCGACTTGCAGTATGTCTTTAAGCGAGCGATTGATGTGGTGTTGTCTGGGTTAGCGCTGGTGGTGCTGTCTCCAGTCATGACGGTGATTGCCTTGGCTGTGAAGTTATCCTCACCTGGTCCGATTTTGTTTAAGCAGCGTCGGTACGGTTTAAATGGCCAAGAAATCATTGTCTATAAGTTCCGCTCCATGACGGTGATGGAAGATGGTGGCGCTGTGGTTCAGGCGACTCGTGGTGATCGTCGTATTACGCCAGTGGGTGGCTTCTTACGCAAAACGTCTTTGGATGAACTCCCTCAATTTTTGAATGTGTGGCAAGGTCGCATGAGCTTGGTGGGGCCTCGTCCCCATGCGGTGGCTCACAATGAGATGTATCGGAAGCTCATCAGCGGCTATATGCTTCGACATAAGGTCAAGCCTGGTATTACAGGGTGGGCTCAGGTCAATGGTTGTCGGGGTGAAACAGAGACTTTAGACAAGATGAAGCGACGCATTGATTATGACTTGGAATATCTTAAGAACTGGAGTCTGGCAAAACTGCTTGATTGGCCATCAAAGACCACACCGTAGTAAATTCAGGCCATTAACCATCGTGTTTGCCCAAAGGTGTAGTCATTCTAAAAAGCATCATCCATCCAGACCAGGCTCTAAAACAGTACCTCTCACACTTGAGCATCCCGTTATCTAAACCTCAACAGCAGCATGTGCTGCGTATTGTTGAAGGATTGATTGTGGGCAATGGCCGCAAAACCCTTAGCCACTTGTATGCTCAGTGGGTTGATGCTCCAGATGCCAGTGCAGTGGCTGACTTTTTACGAGTGAGTACCTGGTCTGAGCAATCTCTCGACAAACGCCTTGGGGAAATCAACCTGGCCGATGTCATAGAGCGCGTGCAGCGAGGAGGAAGTTCTCCTGTGGTGTATGTGAGTATTGATGACTCGACCAGTAGCAAAGATAAGGATACCCATGCCTTGGAAGGGGTGGATTGGCAGCATGACCACAATGCCAGTGGTCGCAATACTCCCAAGTACAAGAAAGGGATGGTGCATGTGAGTTGTCGGGTTCAAATTGGCAACCACAGTGTTCCCTTCGCCTATCGGCTCTATTTACGGGCAAAAACGGTTCGCAACTTGAACCGGGGACGTGCCAAGGAGGAGCGATTGCGCTTCCAAACCAAGTATCAACTGGTCCGGGAGATGCTTCAGCAGCTCCAGCCTCTATTACCCAAAGAATGGCGGGTGTACGTTTTATTCGATAGCTGGTATGCCTCCGCCAAACTACTCAAGTTTGTTCGGCGGCAAGGCAAGCGATGGTTTTGTTTGGGCGCTATCAAATCCAATCGCATTCTTGATGGCAAGCGTCTGAGTCAATGGAACAAAGACCTCAAGCACAAACACTACGACTCAGTTGAGTTAAAACAGTGACAGGCTCAAAGCACACCTACCTAACGCGCTCGATTACGGGCCGATTAAATGAGGTGCCTTTTGACGTCTGTGTGGTCATCTCCAAGCGGCACCCTCGGGATTCTCACCCGAAGTATTACCTGTGCACAGACACCTCATTGTCTGCGGCCAAAATACTGAAACGCTACTCAAAGCGCTGGTCCATTGAAACAGATTATTGGTATCTCAAGCAATGTTTGGGATTGGGGAGTTTCGCGTCCAACACTATGAAGCGATTCACAAGTGGTACTCTTTGGTGCATTTAGCGTTGCATTTTTTGTATGCTCAACTGCGCTGTTCTCAACAGAGGGATGATCCATTCATTTCAATTGCCCAAGTGATTGAACATCACCGACAGCAACAGGCTCAAGCGGTCTTAATGGCTGCTTGTGAGCAGGCCATCACGGATGGCAATACGCAAGGAGTCGTGAAGCGCTTCATTCTACCAACTCGGATTGCAGCCTAATGGCTTGAGAAACATTAGCTGAATTCGAGTTACTGCTCTGAGGCACACACTTCAGAGTAGGTTACCGCCTGTTCTGGCGGTAATGAAAGGAGGCTGAACTTTGATGAAATTTGCCAGACTCCAGTTAAGAACTGGTCTCTAAGTCTTGATATTCAAATTCTTTTGAAGACGGCTTTTGTGTTTCTGAGAGACCAAAATGCTTACTAAGCACGGTCTGGTTCCATAGATTGGCCTACGGGCAGGAAACTCCTACGGTCGTTCAGCGTCATAATTAGCACATAGGAATTGTGTATCTCTCTGCTCAATACGCTCAAGCGGGCAGAGAGTTACGCCTATGATGCTGTCTCATCGTCTGGTGACTTTATGAAAGATGCAGTTTCCCAGCCGCCCATTTCTAAGCGTGTTGTTGCTGCTACTGCTTTAGCAACGAGTCTTGCGATCGCAACTCCAAATCCAGCCCAAGCAATTCCTTTGAGAGACTTGATCTTTCGAGGAATTCAAGTGATTCAGCTGTCTAATCTTTCCAATCAGCAGGAGCGGGAGCTAGGGGAGCAGATTCACCGCAATCTGCAAAGCCAAGGCATGCGTTTACACCAGGGACAAACCCTCAATCGCTACGTTAATCGCATTGGTCAACGTTTGGTAGAGGCTGGTGCCAGACGCCGGAAAGTGGCGTATCGGTTTCAAGTGGTGGATGATAAACGGGTGAACGCCTTTGCCACGATGGGCGGGCGAGTCTATGTCACCACGGGGCTGATTAATGCTGCGGATAATGAAGCCCAGCTGGCTAGTGTGATTGGTCACGAAATTGGCCATATTGACCGCAAACACCTCGTCAAGCAGATTCGCAAGACAATGGTGGCCCAAGGACTCACAACCGCTGTTACTGGTTCTAATCGTAGTCAAGTCGCCAATATTGGGGTCAACTTATTGGTGAGTCGTCCTCAAAGCCGCAGCGATGAGTATGATGCGGATCGCGAAGGGTTGCGTATTCTGAGAGCAGCAGATTATGCCACCTCAGCCATGCCTGCGTTTATGCGCAAACTAGTGTCTAGCCGATCGACTCCTACGTTCTTAAGTACACACCCCGCCGTCCCCGATCGCGTTGTGCGTCTGGAGCAAGACATTCAGTCTGGTCCTAAAAATGTGTGCGATAGCAACCCAGATCTTAGAAGTTGTGGTCTCAGCGAAAGCCGCTATCGGCAACTCGTGGGCAGCCGTTAAGATGGAACCACTACCTCTATGCCCTCAGCTTGTGATGGCCTTACAAAGGCTGGGTAATCAGATCTACTCTTTGAATTTTGTTTTGATAGACTTCGGAAACGAATGCCTTGGAGCGATTCTCGTCTAGGGTTAGCTCAATCGTTTGAATCCCTAGGGACTCAAATAATTTCTCGTAGCTATCAATAATAGTGCTGGGTTGAAGAGAGATGCCTGCGGCTGCTATTTCTTCCGCCATCTCCTCATAAATTTCGGCTTCTTCCTCAAAGTCTTCGGTGGTTTGGTAGCGGGTTTTGGGATTTCCTGGTGAATAGAGTTGGCAGTCTACTGCGCCAGAGGTATCTTCTCCTGCAAAGACGAGTACCTGGGCATTCAGTGTTTGGGAGAAGTCGGATACTGAGTCTAGCGGTATATATCTGCCGACATGATGGAAGATAATCACCCAGTCACTATCAATAACTTGGACCACTGCACCAGTGGGGTCATATTGATCCGCTTGTTTGGTTGTGGAGGCCGTGATCGGTAAATTATGAACCATTTCACGCTGTAACGTCTCAGCATAGAGGGTTGAAACAGCATCCAAAGGGGCGTTCACAAATAAGACAACCCATGAATAATTGCCAAAATCGCCTACATAGTCTTGAAATGTTTCGGGTCTATTCATAAGGGTTTAGGACAAGGGGTTCACTTCAGCAGTTTGATGATTTAAATTCCATTGGTCTAGGGTCCGCCAGGTTTCTACAGCAGTCCATTCTCCTGGTTGTTGTGGACGGACTACTGCTAGGGTATCGAAAATAAACGTTTCCTTGATCCTCAGTGATTGAATGATGAGCTGGCGTTCGGAGGAGGCCATTTCTTTATAGATCAAACTGATATGGGGCATAAAAGGTTTGACGGCATTCTCAGGCCACAGTTCGTAAACCTGTTCCCGTAAGGTCACCAGAGAATCGGCTAAAGAAGTACGAATATAAACAGTTCGAAATAACGCTGTGCTATGGTCTAAGCCTTGATTATGCAGCTGCAAGATCGGTGTAGCCACGGCCAGCTCCGATAGGGATGCTTGATATGGAACGGAGACTTGGAGGCGTCCGGCAAGGGTGACATGGGGCCTAAATCGAGGGGCTTGATATTTTTCGGCCAGCTGATCGATTATGCCTTGCAGATAGGCGGCATCTTCGGGTTGAGGAACGAGCCAGAGTGAAACTTCTTGCATTAGCAGTGTTGCCTCTTGTATGCCGTCCCCTTTTTAATGGTGAAGTCTCGACAGAGATCAGGATATCTCTAGGGGATGCAGGACCTTATGCACTGGAGTTGCCATGACCCATCATACCCATCTGGTAGAGCAGTTACAGCAACTGGATGGCAAAGGCTACAAAGCCTATAAAGTCATTCGAGGTTCGTATGATTTTCCCCGATTTACCCTGAAAATTGATCGGGTACAGGGTGATCCATTCGCCAAACCCAGCCAATGTCGCGTCCTGATCCCCCAGAAAATCGCGGGCTTTCCAGCAGCGTTATACGCCAATCACAGTCGAGCCGTGGGACTACGAGATTTCTTGACTCGACAGTTTCACCAGTTAGCACAACAGAGGCAGCGTCGTTCAGGGACTGGCAATAGTGGCTTGATTGCGATTACCCAGCCGGGTCCAGAAATCTTAGAACGGACTGCAGCTTTTATTGATGACGAGCAGGTCGAGCTGCGATTTTGGGTGGGCTTGCCTGCTCGGGGCCGCCGCATCGATGGGTGGCAGGCGGCTGATTTGCTCTGTGAACAGATTCCTCAGTTGGTGGAGGGCCTGCTATATGCTCAATTGCCAATACAACACCTTCAGCACCATATTGATACCCAAGAAGATGCTGACTGGCTGAGGCAGCAACTGTCTACTCAAGGACTAGTGGCCTTTGTCGCTGATGGGGCCATCTTGCCCCGTCGAAGTGGCATTGATCGGCGTCCTTTAGACACCGCCACACCCTTTCAATCACCGGCATCCTTACGGGTTGAATTTCACTGTCCCCATCAAGGTGTGATTACGGGCATGGGAATTCCTGCTGGCATTACCTTGATTGTCGGCGGTGGCTATCACGGCAAATCGACGCTGCTGAAAGCCCTAGAGCTAGGAATTTACAACCATATTCCGGGAGATGGCCGTGAGTTAGTCGTGACGAACGGAGATGCAGTCAAAATTCGGGCTGAAGAAGGACGCCCTGTGGCAGGGGTAGACTTATCTCCATTTATTAACCATCTGCCCCATCAACAGAATACGACCCAGTTTTATACAGCAAATGCCAGTGGTAGTACATCGCAAGCAGCCAATATTATCGAAGCTTTGGAGCTGGATGCCCAAGTGCTACTGATTGACGAAGATACTACTGCCACCAATTTGATGATTCGCGATCGCAGAATGCAATCCCTGATCGCCAAAGACCAAGAACCGATCACTCCATTCATCGATCAAATCCGCCCTCTGTATGAAGATCGCGGCGTTTCCAGTATTTTGGTGATGGGGGGGAGTGGGGATTATTTTGAAGTCGCTGATACGGTGATTGCTCTAACGGCGTATCGCCCTGAAAATGTGACAGAGCAAGCCCATGGGATCGCAGCCCAATACCCGAGCGATCGCACCTGTGAAGCGGGACAACCCATCAACACTCACCAACCTCGAATACTGCGACTGAAGCCATCAGCATTAGAGTGGAAAGGGCGACCTGCCAAAGTTAAAGTCCATGAGTTACGAGAAATTATTTTAGGTCGCGAAGCCATTGATCTAAGCTACGTTGAGCAGCTTGTGGAGTCAGGGCAACTGCGTGCGATCGCAGCCGCTATCCTTTATCTCCACCAGTCCCCACCGCCTGATCTAATTTTTTCCCATGGGATCCGAGCTATTCTGTCGCACCTCGCTGCAGAGGGTTTGTCTGCCCTCAGTTCTTTCCCCGAAGGTGATTTTGTCGCTTTTCGCCGATTTGAACTGGCAGCAGCCCTCAATCGTTGGCGGAACCTTGACCTAGAAAATTGAAGGGTTGGAAAAATTGTCTGGGCTCAGCAAAGTTCTGTCTCCACTTCATGACAAAATAGAACAGGATTTTGATAATTACCATGTTACCTGGGGCAAAATCATGGCAACGCATCAGCGCTGATCAGGAAGTTCACCCCGCCGCAGATTAGGAGGAGCTTAATCCGGTGATACGACTGTCCAACCATTTTTGTTCAGGATTCAATTGAAGAGGACATGGGCATACTTTGAGCACTACGACTTCTCAAGCCTGCCCTTAATCAGTTAAGTCAGTGACCTTGATGGGAGATTTTGGCCCGTCAAGACTTAGGAAGCCGGTGTTTGTCCACACTGCTGCTTCACTCAATGTTATTACCCTTCTCTTCAAAACCTATGAATTCACTTGGAAGACATATCTTAGTTGAGTTTTATGGCGGCTCTGCCGAAGTCCTGAACGATGTTCTCCTGATCGAGACCAATATGTTGAGAGCGGCTAAGGAATCAGGCGCGACCATTATTACCTCCCAATTTCATCGGTTTCCGCCCATTGGCGTCTCCGGCTTTATCGTGCTCCAAGAAAGCCATTTTGCCATCCATACTTGGCCAGAGTATGGCTATGCCGCTCTAGATTTATTTACCTGCGGCATGTCCGTTAATCCCTGGATCGCCTATGAAATTTTGAAAGCAGCGTTTCAAGCCGATCATGGGTCAGCTTTAGAGTTAAACCGAGGGCAACTCCATTTGCTGGAAACAGAAGATGTAGACTTCAAGCGCCCTGAAGACGTTGCTGCCTATGAATATTCGGATCCACAGGAGAAACGCACTGTCTGGTTTACGGATCGCAATGACAATATTGCCCTATCCATTCGACATCGAGGCGGATGGATCTTCCGAGAAAAATCACCTTACCAAACTGTAGAAGTCCTTGATACCTTCGAATACGGCAAAATGCTAGTGATCGACAATATGGTCATGTGCAGCGAAGGGGATGAAAAAGCCTATCACGAGATGATTGTCCATGTGCCGATGCTCACATACTCTGCGCGCAAAGTACTGGTAATTGGCGGTGGTGATGGCGGTAGCGTCCGGGAAATTTTGCGTCATCCCCAAGTAGAAGAGGTCACCCTAGTCGAAATTGATGAGGTAGTAATCAAAGCCGCCAGAGAACATCTGCCCAGCCTATCCTCGGCCCTCGACCACCCCAAACTGAATCTGTTGATTGGCGATGGGATTGAGTATCTGGCAGCGGCCGCCGATGAGTCCTACGACCTGATTATTATTGATTCCTCCGACCCAGTCGGATGTTCTGCACCCCTGTTTACCAAAGAGTTTTATCTCCAGGTACACCGAGTTTTAAAGTCAGGTGGAATTCTGGTGGCCCAAAGCGAATCCCCCCGGTTTAATCAACCCAAATTTGTGGAACTTTATCAGGACTTAGGTGCAATTTTTGGGGCCTCTCAGGTTCACTGCTATTTGGCCTTTATCTCTACTTATCCCACTGGAATGTGGAGCTTTGCCTATTGCTCCAAAAATGGTCCACATCCAATTCAGGGTTTCGACTCACCAAAAGCCCAGCAGTTTTCCCAGGACCATCAACTGGCCTACTACAATCCTGGCATTCACCAAGCGGCTTTTTGCTTACCCACCTTCGTCAAAGACATGATTACGGTAGAGCAGCCTGTGCTGATCTGACGATGACGACCTTTGATCCTAATGGCGTGGGCCTAGAGAATGGCAATCTGTTTGGCTTGCCCTTCGATTTTGACAGTGCCCAGATTATTGTCTGGGGGATTCCCTGGGAAGTAACCGTTTCTTATGGTTCAGGAACGGCCCAAGGTCCAGCTGCGATTCTGCGAGAGTCCCCACAGTTGGATTTATACGATTTTGATCATCCAGGCGGGTGGCAGCAAGGTATTTGTCTGGCGGGCATTCCCGACTTTATTCAAGTTAAAAATGATGTGCTAAAAGACAAGGCTCAAGCTGTGATTGAGTATACTAGCCAAGGCCATGCGGTTGCCGATTCACCCCCTTTAATGGCAGCGCTCACGGAAGTGAATCAGGAATGTCGCCATCTTAATCAGTGGATTTATCAGCAAGCTCAAACTGTTCTGGCCCAGGGCAAAAAGCTGGTACTTTTAGGCGGGGACCATAGCATTCCCTTGGGCTATTTACAGGCACTAGCTGAGCAGCATAGCGAATTTGGCATTCTCCAAATCGATGCCCATTCCGATTTACGTCAAGCCTATCAGGGGTTTGAATATTCTCATGCATCGATTATGACCAATGTCTTGAAATTGCCCCAGGTCACGAAACTTGTTCAGGTGGGGGTGCGGGATGTCTGTGCGGCTGAAGTGGAAACCGTCACTCAATCCCAGGGACGAATTGTCACCTACTACGACCCAGACCTAAAAACGCAGCTTTATCAAGGGACGACTTGGCATTCCCTGTGCCAAGAGATGGTGGCGCATCTGCCGAAGCAGGTCTACATTAGCTTTGATGTGGACGGTTTAGATCCCAAGTTATGCCCCCATACGGGTACTCCAGTGCCGGGTGGCTTGGAGCTGGAAGCAGCTTTCCATCTGTGTCGAACGATTGTTCTCAGTGGGCGATCGCTTATTGGCTGCGATATCTGTGAAGTGGGTGATGGGGTGTGGGATGGCAATGTAGGCGCGCGGATTCTCTACAAGCTCTGTAATTTGATGGGGCTATCTCAGCCCTAGAGGCTACTTTCAACTCTAGCAAGAGTGCAACTAAAATACTGATTAAACTTGTTGGTGATTCAAAAAGTGATCGGATTGAAGTGCTTCTAAGAATTCCTGTGCGCTATAGCATCGAGTCGGTTGGCGCTGTCTGAGTTCCTGACAAGCGGCCTGTATTTCAAGAGCTTTGACAAACAAACGTCCTCTTTGCCGTTGTTCAATAAACTCTAAAAGTTCAGTGACAGAATAATGTGCAAATTGCATGCTTACTTCTTTATGGCCAAGTCTTTTCTACAGTGCCAAAGGGATGAATACAATAGTAACCAATTCTACGGTTTTGATGATTGACAATTCCTACGTAGTAGTATCATCTATTCCCCATGAATCAGGGCTGTTTTAAGTTAGCAGCGAAAAAATAATATCGACCCGATTAGCCAGCTTAGTCATCGCGGTTTTGAGGGATTGATAGTCGTTTAGCCGCAGGATATTAATCCCAATAGTTCTAAGCACTGACCAATTGAGCAGTGCTTGTTCATCTTCGAGTCGATAATCATCTTCGCCAAAAACAACATCCTTCGGCCAATGCAACCGATTTTCAATGCCCCAATGTTCTCGGACCAGAGATTGCCAATGCTGGGGTGAGGTGGCAGCTGAACTGATGTAATAGGCCGTATTGTGATACTCCTTTCCTTTGCTTTGTGCCCCATCGTTGGACACAAAGCACAGAGCGAATTGCTGTCCATTCTTGTAGGGCTATGCCGACAGGCTCATAAACCTGTATACACCGATGTTCATCTCGTCCTCTACTTTGGGCGGAGTGGATGTGCTCAGCCATGGGTTTAAGACACTCAAAGTAAGTCTGGAGGTGGTCGTAAAGTCTTCCCTGATTGGATTTGACCGCCACAAGATAGTCGTTACCCGAGGCCACAATCTTCTCAAGTGTTTTTTGGGCGTGTAAGGCATCCATGGTAATCAGCAAGCCATCGAGTTGAAGGGTTTCCAACAAAGCCTGGACGACTTTGATTTCGCTATTATCCTCCTGAGTGAGGGCTTCGAGCTTGAGGGTGATGCCTGCTTCCACCGCAAATAAACTCACCAAGCCCACAAAACGCTGCTTCCCCTTGGCATCTGTCAGCCCCTGACGAATCCGTTTGCCATCAATGGAGGCTGCATAATTATCGGGAGAGTGAGTCTGGGCTTTCGAGAGCATCCATGCTTCAAATTGGTGGCTCAACGCTTGGAAGTCAAGCCCCTTCATCACTCGACGAAAGGTACAGTGAGACGGAACTTCGAGGCTCTCAAGCCCCAATAGCTCACTTAAAGGCTGGCGATAATCGCTCACAAAGGTTTCTAACGGACGGTACCCTTGATATCCAGCAAGCATGCCCATCACCATCAATAGCAACAGCAGCCATAACGGATGAATACGGCCATGGGCACTGCGGAAATCCGGGACTTGCTTCAAAGTATCGATTAGATGGCTCATCGGTCTCTCTACTGTTGGTCAGTAGAACCATCCTATTTTTTCTAGGAGTAACGTAAAACAACCCTGCCCCATGAATAGCTTCCAACCAATTTTTGACTGACTAACCCTACGGACAATTTTCTTCAATTTGACTCGCTAACTCAATCTGGATTTTAGTGAGAATAGGCATAATTCTGTTGGGTCAATAACCTCCATCATCTATATGAGTAAATGCGATGTCTCAGATCCGCACGAATCGTGATTTATGCCTTGAGATTAATAACTTATTGCAACAGCAGATCCAGAACAAGCGCACACTTGAAATATATCTGAGAGCTTTATTAGCAGGTGTTAATTGTTATGCAGATGCTGTTTCCATCCGGGCTAATGAATTTTATGAGCTCTTAGAAAGAGGATTTGTTGGTGTTCCATTACCTTTTAGTACCGAATGGAATGAACAGTATGATGATCTTCCGAACAATTTCGCAAGCTTTCATAGTGTTCAGTTAACCTTAATTAGACAAATCGTTGATCTGCATGAAATGGCTGATCACGGCATGCTTGCCAACAAACTACGATATTTTGGAATCCATTCCCCCCGGAAATCAATTTGGTATAACTTTGAGCCAGTAAGCTATCTTGAATGCGCTGTAGCTGGTTCCTTGGACGGCGGGAACTTAAAAAATGATATCCTGCAGCAATCTGTTCCAGGTGTAGTCGAAACCTTAGACGATAGTGCTCATCATGGAACCAAAAATTCAGAAGATATGCCTTCTCCTCAGAACGATTTAGAAAGGGTTACTTGGCAACAATTTCAAGTGTTTCTGGACTGCGGGCAAATGTACGAATGAGATTATAGTTTGGGAGATGTCTTGTGCCATTCTGTAGATTGCTCATAGGCATAGGCGGCTTGTAGTACCTGATCTTCCCGCAAGACATTACCAACAATCTGCAGACCAATCGGTAACCCTTGGTCATCAAAGCCACAGGGTAGGCTGAGGCCCGGTAACCCTGCTAGATTTACAGGAATCGTCATCAAGTCCGAGAGATACATGCTTAAGGGATCAGCGGTTTTCTCTCCTGCCTTAAATGCGGTTGTTGGCGTGGTGGGACAGACCAACACATCCACGCTCTCGAATGCCTTTTCAAAGTCTTCCTTGATTAACGTGCGGACTTTTTGAGCTTTCAAATAGTAAGCATCGTAATATCCTGCAGACAGAGCATAGGTGCCAATCATAATCCGGCGTTTCACTTCAGCGCCGAACCCTTCTGCCCGAGTATTGGTGTACATGGACATCAAATCCTCAGAGTCATCGGTGCGGTAGCCATACTTGACGCCATCGTAGCGGGCTAAGTTCGCAGAGGCTTCTGACGGGGCAATTACATAATAAGTCGGCAATCCATAGCGGAAGCGCGGACAAGAGATCTCTTGCACCTCAGCACCTAGTTCAGCTAGTTGATCGATCGCCTTGCGCACCGCCTTTTCTACAACTGAATCTAGTCCTTCTCCAAAAGTTTCGGTGATCACGCCCACCTTTTTCCCTTTGAGGTCAGGAATCAGAGACTTGGAATAATCAGGAATTTCGACTTTGAGGCTAGTAGAGTCTTGGGGGTCGTAGCCCGCGATTTCTTGTAGAAGGATGGCAGCATCTTCGACCGTGCGACCAAAGGGACCAATTTGGTCCAAGGAAGAGGCATAGGCCACTAGGCCAAAGCGAGACACCAAACCATAGGTAGGCTTGAGGCCGACTACGCCACAGAGGGCGGCTGGCTGTCGAATAGAACCACCTGTATCCGAGCCAATGGATACCACACATTCATCAGCGGCTACTGCTGCAGCCGAGCCCCCTGAGGATCCGCCCGGTACTCGGGACATATCCCAGGGATTGCCCGTGACTTGGTAGGCAGAGTTTTCTGTGGAGCTGCCCATGGCAAATTCATCCAGGTTGGTTTTACCCACCATAACCGCCCCCGCAGCCGCTAATTTTTGGGTTACGGTAGACTCGTAAGGGGGAATAAAGTTTTGAAGGATTTTTGACCCACAGGTTGTAGCAATTCCTTTGGTACACATATTATCTTTGATACCAATGGGAATCCCCGCTAGTAAACCAATCTCTTCCCCCGCAGCTAACTTAGCATCGACCTGTTTAGCTTGGGCGAGTGCTTGGTCAGCAGTAATGGCCAAAAAGCTATGGAGTTTGGGTTCTAATTGATGAATGGTTTCCAGGGCTGCTTCGGTAATTTCTTGGGCTGATCGCTCTTTAGTGATTAGCTCTTGATGCAACGCTTGGATGGATGCCATGCAGCAAATCCTTCTGTTCAAAATGTGCCAATCCTCAGTATACGGTGACCTATGACTCACCCGCTTTATATCGCCTTTATTTGGCATCAGCATCAGCCTCTTTATAAAAGCCGAGTCACCGGCCAATACCGACTTCCTTGGGTTCGGTTGCACGGGACTAAAGATTATTTAGATTTGGTCCTGTTGCTGAGTCGCTATCCTAAATTGCACCAAACGGTTAATTTAGTGCCATCGCTACTAATGCAGATTGAAGACTATGTAGCAGGGACTGCCATTGACCCTTATTTGGAAGTGGCGACTCTGCCTACAGAAAAGCTGACACCAGAGCAACATCAATTTATTGCCCAGCATTTCTTTGATGCCCATCACCAAACCTTGGTTGATCCCCATCCCAGATATTCTGAACTGTTTTGCCAGAAGCAGGAAAAAGGGCAAGCCTGGTGCTTAGAAAACTGGACGGCCCAAGACTATGGCGATTTATTGGCCTGGCACAATCTCGCCTGGATTGATCCCCTGTTTTGGGATGATCCGGATATTGCCCGCTGGCTTAAACAGGACCGCAATTTTAGTCTTCAAGATCGCAAAGACATTATCGAAAAGCAGCGTCAGATCCTCAGTCGCATTGTGCCCCAACATCGACAGATGCAGGATGACGGTCAGCTAGAGGTAATGACGACCCCCTACACCCACCCCATTTTGCCCCTGTTAGCGGATACCGATGCGGGACGAGTCGCGGTGCCCCATATGGATTTACCGGAAACTCAGTTTCAGTGGCCGGAAGATATCCCTCGCCATCTCAAGAAAGGATGGGAGATGTATGAGGAACGATTTGGACGCTCTCCCCGAGGGTTATGGCCGTCTGAGCAGTCTGTGAGTCCTAGTATTTTGCCCTATGTGGCCAAGCAAGGTTTTGATTGGCTGTGTTCCGATGAAGCCGTTTTAGGATGGACTACCCATCATTTCTTCCATCGGGATGAGTATGGCAATGTCTTTGAACCGGAGATTCTCTACCAGCCGTATCGCTTAAGTACCTATGAAGGCGATCTGTCGATTGTCTTTCGAGATCACCGATTGTCGGATCTCGTAGGCTTTACCTATAGCGCCATGCAGCCGGAAGAAGCCGCCTCTGATTTGGTGGGGCATCTGCATGCGATCGCAAACACCCTCATCGACCGCCAACCTGAAGAAGGCACCGCTCTGGCGAAACCCTGGCTGGTGACGATTGCCCTCGATGGCGAAAACTGTTGGGAGTACTATGAAAGGGATGGCATCCCTTTCATAGAGAGCCTCTATCAAAAGCTGAGTGAGATAGATGACCTCAAGCTCGTCACCGTCTCTGAATATCTGGAACAGTTCCCACCCCAAGCAACTCTGCCGACGACTAAACTCCATAGCGGATCTTGGGTGGATGGCAGTTTCACCACTTGGATTGGCGATCCCGTTAAGAATCGAGCCTGGGATTTATTGACCGAGGCGAGAAAGACCTTAGAGAAGCATCCTGAAGCCACAGAAGAACAGAATCCAGACGCTTGGGAAGCCTTATATGCCGCAGAAGGGTCTGACTGGTTTTGGTGGTTTGGTGAAGGACATTCTTCCAATCAAGATGAAATTTTTGATCAGCTTTTCCGGGAGCATTTAGTTGCCCTCTATCAATCCTTAGACGAGCCAGTCCCCGAAGTTCTGCAGTATCCTCTGGAAGAGCATCAGTCAACGGCGGATCATCGTCCCCAAAGCTTTATCCACCCTGTAATCAACGGTGTTGTGGATGAACAAGATTGGGATCATGCAGGCCGGATAACCATCGCGGGTTCCAGAGGGACCATGCATCGTAGTAGTACCATCCAGCGCCTTTGGTATGGGTTGGATCACCTGAATTTTTACATGCGATTTGATTTTCAGGTTGGTAAAAAACCGGGCGTTGATTCTCCCCCAGAACTGCACTTGTTGTGGTTCTATCCGGGACAAACGATGAACAATAGCCTCATCCCTCTGGGCCAAGTTCCTGATCAAAGTCCTCTGAACTACCGATATCACCATCATCTGGGCATTAATCTCACCAATCACGATATTTGGCTGGAAGAAGCAGCTGACCATAATCAGTGGTACGGTCGCTCCCATCGGGTACAGATTGGTCTTGATCAATGCCTAGAAATCGCAGTGCCTTGGAGCGATTTACATCTACAGCCTGATTGGCCCCTAGAGTTAGTGGTCGTTTTATCTAAACACGGTGAGTTCGTTGAACACCTGCCTGATAATACGTTGGTGCCCTTGCAAGTGCCTTAGAAGTATGATTGGCTCTTTGCCTACACAAAACAATAGCCCCCAGAACTACACCAGTTCTGGGGGCTATTGTTGATGAAAGATGACATATTCAACCCAGTGGATGGGGCTGGTACAAGGAAGCCTTATGCCTCTTTGAGGAAGCCACTGTAGGCTTCCATGCCATGTTCGCTGATATCGAGTCCTTTGATTTCTTCTTCTTCAGGAACCCGGAGTCCAGCAATTGCCTTGATGGCAGCCCAAGCAATGGCCGTTGTGACCAACGTGAAAGCACCGACAGCCAAGATCCCCACGATTTGCGGAATCATTTGTTCAAATCCACCGCCTAGGATAAGACCCTTTGCAGGACCGCCTCCTTCGCCATAGATCAGACCATCTGGTCCTTGAGAAAATAGACCGACCGCCAAAGTGCCCCAAACACCACAAACACAGTGAACAGAGATGGCACCCACTGGGTCATCAATCTTCATGCCATCAATGATAGTGACCGCAAACACAACAATCACCCCAGCAATCAGACCAATCACCGCAGCCCAAGGAACCGTCACCCAAGCACAAGGGGCCGTAATGCCCACTAATCCAGCCAAGATGCCATTGATGACCATGGATAAATCAGGCTTGCCGAGGTAGAACCAAGCCGTGAAAGTTGCAGCAACGCCACCGAAAGCAGCCGCAATGTTTGTGGTCAGGGCCACATGAGCAATGGCAGCACCATCCCCTACCCCCATAGTGGATCCTGGGTTAAAGCCAAACCATCCTAACCACAGAATCAAACACCCTAGGGTGGCAATACTCATATTGTGACCAGGCATAGCAGTGGCCCCAGTTTGAGAATAGCGACCTAACCGAGGTCCAAGGAACGCAGCACCAACGAAAGCTGCCCAGCCTCCGACAGAGTGGACGACTGTAGAACCGGCAAAGTCCCAAAAGCCCATACCTGCTAACCAGCCGCCACCCCAAATCCAGTGACCAGAGATGGGATAGAGAATGCCAGTGAGTACTAAGCTAAAAATCAAGAAAGAGACAAACTTAATGCGCTCAGCCACTGCTCCAGACACGATGGTGGCTGCAGTTCCAGCAAACACAAGTTGGAAGAGGAACTTTGCAAAGAGGGGAACGCCCGTCCAGTTCAAAGCGCTAAAGATACCTTCATAGGCATCTCCTGTCGCAGGACTATTATCAGCACCTCCGACAAACCATCCAGCCGTCCCTAAGACGGGGCTGCCATCACCAAACATCAAGCCAAAACCAATGGCCCAGTAGGCAATAGTGGCCAATGCAAACACAATCAAGTTTTTGGCTAGGATATTGACGGCATTCTTTTGACGGCAGAAGCCCGTTTCCAGCATGCCGAACCCGGCGTTCATAAAAAAGACTAAAAAAGCACAGAGCAGTACCCAGACCGTATCTAACCCAACGGTGAGGGTTGCTGTGGGGTCAGGGGGAGCTGCTTCTTGGGCAACAGCGGCCACGGACCAAAATAATAAAACTATTGCTGTCATTGGCATGCAAAGCTGCCAAGCAGGAGATAAGCGCTTTCTGCGCTTGAGGTTTTTAGGCCTCGAGTTAATTGGCTTAGACATCACCACAATACGTTTCCTAGATAAACGATGGACAACCAATTGCTCTAGTAGTTGATTTGATAAGGGCATCAAAATCATGACTTAATAACAACTTGAGGGCCATCTTTGAATGATTACTTAAGTGATAGTTGGGACTTGAATGCACTCAAACCTATTTGGGGTCCTAATCTAATCGATTCAACAGTGCTAGGTACTGTAATTCTGTATTTTTAGATACATTTTTCTTTTGCAAAAGACCTCATGGCTTAACTGGATCAGCCCATTGAAGCCTCAATCATAAAATATTCTCCACCCTATCCTTAGATGTAAACCTGAGCCTGTGTAGTTTGGATATATTCACAAAACGCCCTGGAGAATACCAGGGCGTTTTGTGAATATATGTTGTTCAACCTCTAATGCCAGACATTTTCTAGATAGCTTTTTAGAGAATTCTTAGCGTATTGCTGAGGTTGCTCGGCTGCCTTGAACTTGAGCATCTTTGAGGAAGCCACTGTAGGCTTCCATGCCATGTTCGCTGATATCGAGTCCTTTGATTTCTTCTTCTTCAGGAACCCGGAGTCCAGCAATTGCCTTGATGGCAGCCCAAGCAATGGCCGTTGTGACCAACGTGAAAGCACCGACAGCCAAGATCCCCACGATTTGCGGAATCATTTGTTCAAATCCACCGCCTAGGATAAGACCCTTTGCAGGACCGCCTCCTTCGCCATAGATCAGACCATCTGGTCCTTGAGAAAATAGACCGACCGCCAAAGTGCCCCAAACACCACAAACACAGTGAACAGAGATGGCACCCACTGGGTCATCAATCTTCATGCCATCAATGATAGTGACCGCAAACACAACAATCACCCCAGCAATCAGACCAATCACCGCAGCCCAAGGAACCGTCACCCAAGCACAAGGGGCCGTAATGCCCACTAATCCAGCCAAGATGCCATTGATGACCATGGATAAATCAGGCTTGCCGAGGTAGAACCAAGCCGTGAAAGTTGCAGCAACGCCACCGAAAGCAGCCGCAATGTTTGTGGTCAGGGCCACATGAGCAATGGCAGCACCATCCCCTACCCCCATAGTGGATCCTGGGTTAAAGCCAAACCATCCTAACCACAGAATCAAACACCCTAGGGTGGCAATACTCATATTGTGACCAGGCATAGCAGTGGCCCCAGTTTGAGAATAGCGACCTAACCGAGGTCCAAGGAACGCAGCACCAACGAAAGCTGCCCAGCCTCCGACAGAGTGGACGACTGTAGAACCGGCAAAGTCCCAAAAGCCCATACCTGCTAACCAGCCGCCACCCCAAATCCAGTGACCAGAGATGGGATAGAGAATGCCAGTGAGTACTAAGCTAAAAATCAAGAAAGAGACAAACTTAATGCGCTCAGCCACTGCTCCAGACACGATGGTGGCTGCAGTTCCAGCAAACACAAGTTGGAAGAGGAACTTTGCAAAGAGGGGAACGCCCGTCCAGTTCAAAGCGCTAAAGATACCTTCATAGGCATCTCCTGTCGCAGGACTATTATCAGCACCTCCGACAAACCATCCAGCCGTCCCTAAGACGGGGCTGCCATCACCAAACATCAAGCCAAAACCAATGGCCCAGTAGGCAATAGTGGCCAATGCAAACACAATCAAGTTTTGGCTAGGATATTGACGGCATTCTTTTGACGGCAGAAGCCCGTTTCCAGCATGCCGAACCCGGCGTTCATAAAAAAGACTAAAAAAGCACAGAGCAGTACCCAGACCGTATCTAACCCAACGGTGAGGGTTGCTGTGGGGTCAGGGGGAGCTGCTTCTTGGGCAACAGCGGCCACGGACCAAAATAATAAAACTATTGCTGTCATTGGCATGCAAAGCTGCCAAGCAGGAGATAAGCGCTTTCTGCGCTTGAGGTTTTTAGGCCTCGAGTTAATTGGCTTAGACATCACCACAATACGTTTCCTAGATAAACGATGGACAACCAATTGCTCTAGTAGTTGATTTAGATGTAGAGACTTCAGCCATTCCTAAACTTTGGATACTAAAGCAATTAAACGATCTAAAGAAGATAAGCCCGATCGGTAAAGCAAATTGGATATGGGATCACCCAACCCACTGATTTAATCGATTCAACAGTGGTAGAGGCCGCAGTTCTGTATAGGGTGATACATTTCTTTCTGGGTAGAGAACAGAGTAACCTGAAAGGAGTGGATCAATAACACCTTGGGGTTTCTCACCTAATTCCCCAAAACTTTACACTGATAAAGCATCTAGGGTTTGACATTAAATATGAGTAAGGTTTGGGAAATCGATTTTTATTCGCGCCCCATTTTAGACGAGCAACAAAAAAAAATTTGGGAACTATTGGTTTGTGATTCTCAGCGAAACTTTGAGTTCACCAAAGTCTGCTCAGGTTCGCAGGCCAATGCCCGTTGGCTACAAGAAGCATTAGCTGAGGCGTTACCCCTATGGCGTCAGCAAGGGAATTATGGTGAGCAAGACTTTCCAGAAAGAATTCGCTTTTTTCGGCGTTCGATGAAAAGTATCATTCCGCGGGCTTGTGAAGCGTTGGAGATCCCAGCCCAGCCGAGTCGGAGAACATTTGGGGTGTATCAGTGGCTTTGCGAACGGGAGCAGACTGTATACCCTCAGCATCCGGGGTATCAACCCATGATGGCTGCGCCCATGACCTTTGAACCTACCTTGCCGAAGCCTTTACCAGATGCTCTGCAAGGAGAGGGTTGGCGGCTTGTGACGCTTCAACTCAGTGCATTTGAAGATATGGATGAGTGGGATATTGCTTTTGGCGCTAAAATTCCATTGGCGCAGCTGAATCTACCGCCAGAGACTGCAATTCCTGGACTCCTGATTTTCTCGGAGCGCTCTACGCCCTTGGCAGGGTGGATGTCGGGTTTAGAATTAGCCTGCCTGAAACTGGAAATGGATCCTAAACCTCAATTGCTTCTAGAAACAGGACTTAGCGATCGCTGGGTGATTGCCTATCTGAATGATGATCCCCTGGTAGCTGAAATTCAGGACTTTGAAAAAACTAAGCAGGCTGCCCAGCAAATTCATTTTGTGGCTGTGCAATCTTCGCCTGAATCTGAACAATTTGCCGGGTTCTGGTTAATGCAAGAAATAATGGCTGCTTAATGCGGGGTTCTAGCTTCATCTTGTGAAAGTTAGGTCAAATCTGTAGACAGTTCTCCAGGTTGGCTTTAGGCACCTAGAGCTAGCCATCGTTTCTGAAGCGTATTCAGGCTAAGATAGGCCAACTTGGGAGAAAAATCTGATCTGAGTAGCCCACCATGGGGCCAGAAGCCGTCATCCGCTAGATCCCACCACGTCACGGCTTGGATATAAGATTTGCTGTAGCACAGGGTATAGGACTGTTCGACCCAGTCGGCTTGGATATTTTTATTCCAAGGAGCATGCCAGAGCACGGGTGGATCTGGGCAAGGGGTATTCTCAGCCCGAGTGGTATTGGAAGAAACCTCTAACTCTGTGATGTGAATCGGTGTACCGAGCTGGCTAAATCGCTCTAAGAGTCGGTTGACTTCAAACATGTCCTGATTGGGGTAATACAGCTGCATACCGATAATTTCAAACGGGATATCATTCTCAAGACAGGTTTGTAGATATTGATAGGCACTGTGTAATGGGGGTTGGCGGGGACCCTTGGGAATATATTCGGCCCACTGACAGCAGGTGTTTCGCTTTGTGATAGCCTTCGACCGTTGCTAGAGAAGCGAATTGAGTCATCTCTCGCTGGTGTTCTGCAGAGAAATTGAGGGTATTGGCCCAGTCCGTACCCGATGAATCCGAGACTCAGCACAGGCCAAATTCAAATTCAGAGGAAAGTCTGCTGGTGTATAGCCTCGGCCTTGGTTGTCGGCATAAAGGGCAACTTTACCAAACCCTTTAACCGCCAGATAGAGAACAATTGCAAACGGAACAGGGGGGGGTGTGGTCCACAATACACCCGAGTCTACTTGACGGGGAGGATTGGGCATGGGTTCATCCCCTAAGGTGAGGAAAAACGTTTGGTTGAAGACTTTAGCAGGCATGGGTTTGCCCGTAGATGTCCATGCCTGCAGCTTGATCCGATTCGTAAGGGCGGGAACCTTGGCCTTAGATTGTTCAGAGCGTGAAGCGCCCAAGGTGAGGAGTGCTGCTGTTCCGCCAGTTAGCGTTAAAAATTGCCGTCGATCGATTGCCGCCATGCAGGGTCCCCCATTTTGAGTTGTCAGCTAAAGTTAGCGATCCGGGTAATCTGACTGCAAGGTACCCAATATTTGTAATGGCCATATCCTCAGACTCACAATTTGATGATCTGAACCCCTCTTCTGCGGATACAGCGGCGGCTACCTCGCCGCGATCGCTCCTCGGTATTCTCTGTCTAGGGCTATATTTTTTGTTCACGCTAATGCCTGATAGTCACAGCATTATGGCGGCGTGGCCCTGGGTGTTGGTGTGGCAATTGACCTGGCTGTGTCCCGTGCTCTGGCTAGTGGGACAGCTTTGGCAGCGTTCACCGATCCCTCGTTTACAGCAAGGTCTAGATTGGCTCGCTGCATTGACCGTGGTGGGGTTGCTGCTATCGGCCTTCTTGGCTAGATTCCCCAACCAGGCGCGTTGGTACACGGGGGCTGCCCTGGGTGGCATAGCCGCCATCTACTGCGTCAATGCCTGGGCACGAACGCCCCTTCGCCGTCAACAATTACTGGTGACCCAAGGCATCGTGAGTGCGGGGTTGATTGTCACCAGTCTTGGCCTTTGGGTGAGTCAGACCTTATTGCCAGAGCTGAATCGCCTCCAGTCGCTGCAAAAATTAGGGGTGCAAGCTAGCTATAACTTCTCAACTCTAGAACTGCGAAATTGGGCTCCCTTTGGTCATCAAAACTATGTGGCTGGCTATTTAGTGCTAGCTCTGCCGCTTTTACTGGGTTTGGGATTGACCCATCTGCGTTGGCGATGGTGGTGGTTTGGCTGTTTGGGGCTGGGTCTCATTGATCTGTACACCACTAGCTCTAGAGGTGGTTGGTTAGGGCTTTTGGTTGCCGGTGTGTATTTGGGATTGGTCCTCTTTCGTCAACAGGGATTGAACCGTCGCTGGTTAATGGGCGGAATTGGCATTGTTTTCGTCTTAGTATTCGCCAACAATCGCCTTAGCAGTCAAATCAGTAATTTTTTGCAAGGCCGTTCCGGTGGAGATATGGCCTATCGACTGATTACTCATGTGGCCGGTTGGAACATGGGACTGCAACAACCTGTGACGGGAATGGGCGCAGGAAGTGTGCCTTTGGCCTATCAAGCCTATCGACCTCACTGGGCAGGCTTAGAAGCCGAACATGCCTATCAATTACATGGAACCTTGCCACAAATTTGGGCCGAGCTGGGTTTGGCAGGAATGGTTCCTTTTGTCCTTTTGCTGGGGTGGCTAATTTGGCAAGGGGGGCGATACATGACCCAAGCCACAGCCAATCTCTTGCCCCAAAGTTTGTTCGCTGGCCTTTTAGGATACAGTCTCGTTTCTCTGACAGATTATCAGTTAGACAATATTGGCATTAGTGGTTTTATTATTATTAGTCTCGGTTGCCTCGCTGGCTTTATGAGGCCTACCAAGGAAGTAACCCAAGTCAAAGCGCCATCTGATAAGCGTAGTAAATCAATCGCAGGTGTCCTGCTTGGCGTTGTTCTAGCCTTTGGAATATCGGTTGCCCCCATCCATGCTGCTTGGCAGGTGTCTCACCAAGGATTTGCTGCTTTAGATCAGCAAGAGATCGAGCGATTCCGCCTGCACTTGGCAGATGCTCAAGCCAAGGCCCCGTGGGAACCCTATTATTCCTACCAATTGGGATGGAACTTAGGAGAAATGGGATTAAAAACCCAGGATCCTAAGTTCCGAAGTTACCTAATTCAAACTGCAACTCAGCACTTTATCCAAGGTAATCAGGCCGCTCCAGATCAAGAGTTTGGCCATACTAACTTAGGGTGGCTATATCTGCAGACAGATCCACGGCAAGCGACCCAGGAGTTTGCCCGGTCGGCAGAACTGGTGCCTGCAAAACGAGGGGTCTTTTTTGGGCTGGGTCTCAGTTTAATCGGTCAGGGCCAAACCGATCTTGCTGTGCAAGCCATGACCTTAGAATGTCTGCGCAATCCTATCTGGATTACGAGTCCGGCGTGGAAGTCACCCCCCTTGCAATCTATCTATGAAAAGGTTCTTGCGAACTTAGGACAAACCTATGACCAATTGTTGCAGGGACATCAGCATTTAGATGATCTCAATACCCATCTCCATAAAGGTAGAGGCAGTTTGGAATGGTGGCGTGGCAACTTCGAAGCGGCCCAAGCCGATCTCGACACCTATGGTAGCCCCCTCAGTCGAGCTTTGGTAGAGGTGGCTCAAAGTCAGCCAGGGGAACCTATTCAAGTTTCTCCAGAATTATCAAATGCCTCTCGCTATATCCTGCAAGCTTGGGCCATGCCGGATCAACGATCGTCTTTGTTGGCTAAAGCCTGGTTAAGGGGAATGGGGACCGATAAAACAGAGCAACTGGTGAAAGTTACCTTAGACAGCATGCAGCAGGCCCAAACGTTTCAGGAATGGTTGCAAGACTATCCCATCGTGCGGAAATATCATCGACAACGGGCCGGTTTTGGGGTGTTGAGTCGTCATACTGATGGTCCTAATCCGACAGACTTTTTTCAGGTCATCGATAATGTAGTTATGACTGAAATTTTTAGTGACATGATGCCTGTGCCTGAATATTTTCCTGATTTAGATCGAACCCTAAAAGAGCGCCGTAGTGCTTTGTTATCAGAGGTTAAAGCCTTATCAGAGAATGCTATGCTGACCTCATCGCTGATGCAAAGTGGTGCAATGGATAGAACCCACTAATGTTCTGTTGCACCCTGTCAATCTAGTTTTTAATTGCGCTTTTCTTCGGAGAATAACCCTATGAGTGAACCCAGCGATCAGGTCCCTATGAAAGATGCTACCCCTAGCGATCCCACTCGGGTTGAGGAATTTAAACTCAGCAGTGGCTCAGTGATAGACAAAGTAAAAGAGCTGGTCAAAAAAGGCAATGTCCGCAAAATCATTATTAAAACGGACGCCGGACGTTCGTTAGTGGAGATTCCCCTGTCTGTCGGCGTGGGGGTGGGTGCTGTTGGGATCATCACTGCCCCGTTATTAACTGTTTTGGGTGTTGTGGGAGTTTTTGCAGCACGTCTTACTATTGTTATAGAAAAATCCCTGGAATAGTTAAGGACTGGAATGGAATTTCAAACGCAAGCTCAGCAGGAGTGCCACACCAAAGTTGCCAGCTGGATGGATGAACTCTTTGAGGACATCCCTTGGGAGAAACTAGATGACCCAGGTTTTGGTCTGTTTATGGGGTCAGCATGGGTAGAGGTACGTGTTTTTCCTTGGCAAGAAGATAGCGTGATCAATATTCGCTCTACTGTCGTATCCGGAGCCAATATGGCTGCTGACTTGCAATCCCATCTATTGCGTGAAAATGCAGAAATGCGGTTTGGCGCATTTTCCGTGAATGATGCGGGTGACATCCTATTTGAACATACGATTGTGGGGTCAACTTGCGATCCCAATGAGCTAGAAGCCTCCGTGCATGCGGTCTTGGCTGCTGCGGATAATTACGATGATCAGATTGTTCAACGCTGGGGTGGAGAGCGAGCGTTGGATCGGAATCCTTAAAGATAGCTCCCCAAAACAGTGTGGCCAATATTTAATGCTGTGAAGGCTTCAGATATTGGCTACAACAACTGATAGGTATGGGAATGAGAGAATGAACCTGTTGACCAAAAGACTCCTGATTGCTGGGATTTTTTTGGTAGTTTGTGTGGGTATTTATGGTGTTTTCCGCAAACTGGGCTTAATTTTTCCCTTAACTCATGTCCCTGACCTTTTATGTGGTAACCAGTGTGCGCCTAAGCGATTACATCGGCCACCTGTGGGCAATCGCCTGATCAATGGAAATCAGGCGATCGCAACAATAACGAATCGCTCTACCCTCGATTCTGAAAAACTCACCCTTCTGATCGAAAAATCTAAATTTAGGCTGACAGTTTACTACGACCAAAAACCGCTCAAATCCTATCCAGTAGTATTGGGGAGTGTACCGACGGGAGACAAGTTACGAGAAGGCGATCGCAAAACCCCCGAAGGTTTGTTTCAACTCCAAGATAAATATCCCCATCCCAGCTGGTCAAAATTTCTCTGGTTGAATTATCCAACGGCTGATTCTTGGCGCAAGCATCTAGACGCCAAACGCCAGGGCACAATCAAGGCTAGTGATACTGTGGGCAGTGCAATTGGGATTCATGGGGTACCCAGAGGCTCCGATCATTTAATCGATCAGCGGCAAAACTGGACTTGGGGCTGTATCGCGCTCAAGAATAAAGATGTGGATGAGCTTTATGGGATTGTGAGCAAGGGGACTTGGATTGAAATTTTGCCCTAGTGCTGATCCCTGGCGCTGTAGTACTGAGCAGGATTGTGCTGTAAGAGATTAGCCCGGTGTTGTATCCCTGTCCTGCGGCCTTGCTGATAACCACAGGAAAGTAATTTTAGGTGTGAAGTAAGGATTTATTAGGTGTCTTAGGTGAAATTATCAGGATGATATGGACTGGTATGGGATGTCTCGGTTATTTACCCAATTCTGCTAGGCGCTTATCTAACAGCATGAGAAAAGGCTTGATTTGGTCTTGATTGGGGGTGTAGTAGAGGTTGGCATTGCCCCGATCTGTATCTTCCCAAAACTTGGGTTGAGATGCCCGTAAGCGATCGCAAGTTTTCTCGATCCGCTGCCGAAAGGCTTTATCCCCCAAAACGGCAATATCATCCAAAATATCGGCAATGATACAGTCTACAAAGTCATACTTTTGCTCTTTGAGATAAAACAGGGCTAGACAAATTTGCAAGGTGCGTACCCCACTATTAAGATGAGGCTGATTGGAATTATCGGTTTCAATCTCAGGGGGACGATCCACCAGCAGCATCTCGCCGAGCAGCTGTTTTTGAATCTCTTCAGACCATTGTTGTTGATGGACTAGCACCAAGATTTTTTTCATCTCTGCTGCCACCACATCCACAATGAAATACATGGCAGAACTACTCCGACCATAACCATAGGCTTCATTCCCATACAGACGCAGGTAATAGAAGCTCTGCCAGGAATGGTGAAGACGGTGGTGGGTGACGAGGTTCTCAATAAAAGCCCGATAGTGAAAGGCCAAATTATAGAGATTGCGGGCCTCATTATGTTTGACCCCATGTTTCAGGGCAAACCGGAACATGGTGTTAAAGCGGACAATAATCACTTCTAAGAGCTGATCATCTTTCAGTTCGATCGCTTTTAAGCCAATATTGCTCATCTCTGAAGCACAGAGGGACGCTAAATCAAATTCCGAATCATCCAAGAGATGGACATAGATATTTCCCAAGAGGCGAAAGCATTTCTGCTCATAAAAGGTTTTGCTTCGTTCTAGATCCTCGAATTGATCAATCAGGGTTTTGAAGGAAATATCTGAGCAGACCGTATGACCGACTCTGAAGAACTTGGGATTAATATGGGGCTTTGTGGTGATATAAGTCTGAATCATCAGACTTATATTTTGAATGGCTTGGGCCTTGGGTTCCTTGAAGGTCAGGTATTCCAGCAAATTTCCTAACTGGTTCAAAGACTCTAACAGGCGGTGCTGACATTCTTCTCGATAGGCATTGTTGTGGAGGAGTCGGTTGACGGAAGATCGCTGTAATTTGTGAATATTAGCGATATGGGTATCAACAATCTTGCGGATCACCGTAATTGGCTGAATGCTTTTGAGAACATAGAAAATATAGGGAAATGCAATGATGATCGACCCCGGTAAAAAGATATAGAGGTTGAGCATCAGGCTGGCGGGCCTGATGCTGGCTGTATCTTGGTAATACTTGATCAGAAGAGCATGGCTGCCACCGATCATCAGGAACCAAATGTAGGCTAAGCTCACCCAATCCCGCATGTAGAGTTCCGCAATTTTGGGAATGGTTTGGGCGGCGACGGAGATGGCAATCACCAAGGTCCCTAAGGTTAGGGCAATGAGGGATAGCCATACTTCGGGAGCAAAGGCAATATCGAGGGTTTCTAAAAAATTAGGATAAACTTGCCAGATTTGTTCTAGGGTTTGTCTGGACAGGGTAAATAGACGGGTGCAGATGATATCGATGGAGATAAATCCTGCTAGCACCGTCAGAAACGACAATAGGGAACGGTGCTTAGACCCGAGGGCAATGATTCGATGCAGCAGATAAAGGACTTTTAGATCCACAGGTCAGCGGAGTCTCCTTTAAACGACTATCCGCTCCCAATCGGAACAAACTGGTTAGCTGAGCTAGGTCAATCTGTTGAATTGGGAGCGGTCTAGCGGATCATTCAAGTTAAAGTCTGACTGCCGAAAGAACTCCGACATGAACTACTAGGTAGTTGATTCAGAGAACAGTCTCGGCGCACAGCCGACCTAGCTTAACTTGATGACCCTGCATTTTACTACTATCTTGCATGGGCATCACCTCCTTAATCCCTGGACGGTTTATTCTCAAACACATCAAGTGTGGAATGCTCTAAAGATAGCACATCTATTCCAGAGTGCAACGGTCAAAGCCTTAAACGATGGGTTAGGACGAAAATTGCAGCCAAGCTAAGCGAGTACCGGGATAAAAGTGAGCCAAAATTTGCTGGTAGTTATATTGTCGTTGCGCCAATTGATTGGCACCGTTTTGGCTCATGCCAAACCCTTTGTGGACTTCTTGTACGATTTGATCCGAGGCGGCATAGAGGGATTCCACCACTGCGCCGTTGTGGGAAAGGACAATACCTGCTGTGTCTTCAACTGCAGCTAAAGTAGAGCCGGTTTCGGTTTCGATACCTTTATAAGCTTGCCATCGTTGAGTATCGCCTAGATCAAATAATGGGTTAGCTGGACGCGCAATATGGGCTAAAGCATAGGAGCGGGCGGCAATTGCCTGGGATTTAAGAGCTTCTAAAGGCCATGAGGCTGGCATCTCTGAACCCACAACGCTGTAAAGGTAGGACTCCATATCGAGATGGTTGACCCCTGTGAGTTTGCCGTTATTGGCTACCACCTGAATAGCACCTCGATACCACCGACCGGATACATAAACCAAGCCTGTGTCTGATTCAGGCTTAATCCAAACTACGTTAGGGGCGCTCTGAGCACCAATCCGCATCTGTCCGCTCTGGGCCATAAAGTTTTCGGCAGCGGAGGGCACAAGCTTTTTGACCGCCTGACCTTGCTGATCCACCACTGTAGCGGGGGTGGAAGAGCCAATCACTAAGTAGGGAGATTGCTGTGCGATCGCAACTCGAATCGGAACTCGGGGAGACGCTTGAGTAGGTTTGGGGGGCAAAGCCAGTGCCTCAGCCTGAGTGGCCTGATAAGAAGAAGCCTTACTGGTTGGTTCTGAGAAAGGCGTAGTAGCAGGCTTGGTCTTCGTAGGAGCTGGACGCTGGATATCCGAACTCGGTGCCGGTTGTGTCGGCACTAGAGTCGTTAACTCTGGTGCGGGAATAACAGGGGTTGAAGGTCTGACGGGCTGAACCCTGGATGTTGATTGGACTGTTGTTTGACGATCACAGCCACTGACAATGAGCCCTCCAAGACTGATGGTCAGCAATAGAACAGCACGGGAGACAGAGCTGAACCCAAAAATCTTTGATTGAGGGCAAAACATATTAATTGAGATTAAAGATATTCAAAATAAGTCTGTTATCTTCTTTATTCTATCGTTTGACGCCCATATCATGATTTTATACCGTCAACTAGAAAAAAGAAGAGGTAGACCCCCTTTTAAAGTTCCCGTTTATATTCCTGAACAGGGCAATCGCTTCTTCCTGATAGTTGGATATACCAATTCATAAAAGCAGATTATTTGTCGGCCACAAATATTAAAAAAATAAGAAAATATTGCGAAATATGGTCTTTGGAAATAAAAGCAAAGCGTTATACAGCCTTAATCTGCAAAGCTTTATATCGATATCTCATCAATTGTAAAGAACCACACCAATAATGAGACTCACAGGAGGACAATGAGAGTAATAAAAGAATTTTAGTTAAATTCCTTTATTTTTCAGTTCAGTTCTTAACTGATCCCCTGTGTTTCTCGATTGAGCCTCATGAATAAGTATTGGTTTGATATCTCTAAATCCTCACTTCAGAAGAGCAAACGGTATACAAGACTACCGATGTATCTTCTCAGTGGTGTGGTCTTGGTGCATGTATGGGGTGTTACATCCCTCTGTGCCAATGCTCAATCCACCCTAAAGGGGATCGAACCGGCAAAGGATATGAATTCCAATACGGCTGTGGCGGTTTCGCTACCCCAGTCTCCTCTCCAGGATGGCGTTCATCTATTTGGGCGATCCCAAGAACCTGGACAGTTACAAACTGAATACTTGATTTTTAAAATGAAGCGCAATCGGGTGATCGGGGCCTTCTTTATGCCATCGTCTTCCTTTGATTGCTTTGCGGGGCATTTGAAAGGTGGGAACTTAAACCTATCGGTGCTCGAAAGCTATGAGCAGCAGACCTATGAGCATAGCGTCAACTTAAATCAGTATTACGCCATCAAACAGATCAACAATAACGACATGCGCATTCTTGATGTTTGTGCAGTTCATTCAGGCCACACTGCTCAAGAGCCATGATTGACTAACGTAGCGCTAAGGTCTCATCTAAGGTTAAATCGAGATCCTGTTTGGCATCGATAACGACCACTTCTACTTTTTCGCGCCGACCTAACAACCAGCCCCCTAATGCACCTGCGCCTGCACCGCCTAAAACTTCTAGGACGCCGGCATCGCCAAAGATTTCAGCTAAAACCCCGGCGGCAGCCCCCCCCACCAGCGCTCCCTGCCAAATGCGGTCGTTATTGCCTTTACGAATTTCTTCTTTGCGAGTGATCACATCAGACGTAGCGTCGATGTCCTGCCGTTCGCGGTTGGTCAAGATGAGAGTATTGGCAACAAACTGAGATCCGTCGCCACTGGGTTCGAGTTGCCCTGCAATGCGACTGCCTCGGGGAATCAAGATCGTGCCTCGGGAATTACGGACATTCTCAACCACTGTCAAGGTCACGGGTAAGGTTTCATCGGGCTTGAGAATGATTCGTTCAGCCCCTTGGTAAGCTGCTGGAATCACAGTACCGGATCTGAGGGCCACTCGGCTAGAACGAGGAAAACTCTGAGCTTGAACAGGCAGAGCTTGAATCAGAGGTGCAACACCAGCACTACAAATCCCCAACGCCAATAGCGCTGCTAACCCGGCTTGAGAAGTTGGTCGATGAATAGTCATGGGATTGTCCTCGCATGAAATATGTTGCACTTTGTCCTTGCATATTCTGAAAGACAACGGGGTAGCGAGGAATGTTCCTGACGGTTAAGGGAAATTACGGTGACTCAGACTGGGCATAATATTGCTCTGCGACTTGTTTAAGGCGCTGTAGCTGACTCTGCATATCTCGACGAGTCAGTTTCGCTGCAAAGGTCTGAAAACCAAAGGCAACAACCGGATTCTCCATCCGGAACTCAAACCGATTAATCAAGCGAGTGCCGCCAATCTCGGGTTGGCATTGCCAGCGATCTCGCCCTTGGAAAAAACCATCAAATGCCCAAACCACAAGTCCTTCTTGCCGTTCAATTACGCGACTCTGTAAGGTAGGGTTAAGCAGCGGGATCCGAATCATAAAACGAGTTTGGCTACCGATCTGTGAACTCCATTCTCCTACGGGTTCACATTTTAAGAGAGGATTGAGCCAACGGTGCATCAGCTCTTGGTCGGTAATGGTTTGATCGACGATAGCAATCGGGGCATCGATGTAGACAGATTGTTCAAAGGTGGTTGTGTCTGCCATATTCAGTAGAAAAACGGTTGGCAATTGCTGAATCAAACACGATGTTAAAACAAGCAAACGATTGGTGGTGCTGCATTGTGCAACAGCCTTGGCAATCTCACTTTAAGATATGAAGCGCCGATTGGGTACTGAATTCTCTTGAGTTTCATCAATCTGAGAGGCATGAATGCCACCTGATGGGTTTTAGATTGGCCATTATCCTCCAAACTATTGTTCTAGCCGTGACATCGCTATTCATCATAGGAGACAGTTTTGAACTTCTCACGACGCCATTTCCTCTCCATTGCCGGGGCCAGCTTAACGGGGACCCTCATCAGTGCTCCGCTATCGCGCCTGTTTACAAGAGCGGCCAATGGACTATCGATTCAAGCTGAAGGCTATGGTCCGCTGGTTCCCGATCCCTATGGACTCTTAGATTTGCCCCGTGGCTTTCAATATCGGGCGTTTTCCCATACGGGAGAGCGGATGAGCGATGGTTTTCCGGTGCCTGGAAAACATGATGGCATGGCAGCCTTTTCGGGGCCTAATCAGACGACCATTCTGATTCGTAATCATGAATTAAGTCCGAACCAGTCGCCCTCTGTTCAGGGGGACAATGCCTATGATCCGCGATGTACGGGGGGGACAACGACGCTGGTGCTGAATGCTCAGCGTCAGTTAATCCGGCATTATGCTTCTTTGACAGGGACCTATCGTAATTGTGCGGGGGGACCTACTCCTTGGGGATCGTGGATTAGTTGTGAAGAGAATACGTCCACGCCCGAGAGTGATCCGGAGGTGAGTAAACGGCATGGGTATAACTTCGAAGTGCCGATGCAGGCAACCGGACCCGTGGAACCCAAGCCTCTTGTCGCAATGGGGCGTTTTAACCATGAAGCGGTTGCGGTCGACCCCGATAGCAATATTGTCTACCAAACGGAAGATCGTGGGGATGGGCTGTTCTATCGTTTTCGTCCTCAGCAGCCGCAAAATTTACAGGCTGGAGGAGTGCTTGAAGCCTTAAAAATTAAAGGGCAACCTCAACTTAATACCAAACAGGATATACCCATCGGTCAACCCCTGCCTGTGGAATGGGTGCGTATCGACAATCCTGATCCGGTCACAGATACCGTTCGAGCGGAGGGATATGCCAAAGGGGCTGCGCTATTTAGTCGTGGGGAAGGTATTTGCTTGGGTAAAGGCGAGGTTCTGTTCTGTTGTACAAGCGGTGGCGTTGCTAGCCTTGGCCAAGTCTGGCGGTATACCCCCAACGATAAGGATGGTGGTACTTTGACTTTATTTGTTGAACCCAATAATCCAGGAGTATTGGACTATCCTGACAATTTAACCATGGCTCCCTTTGGCGATCTCTTTCTGTGTGAGGATGGGCGAGGTGAACAATTTATTCGGGGTATTAATCAGCAGGGACAACTCTATGCGTTTGCCCGTAATGCTTTAAATGACAAAGAGTTAGCGGGTGCCTGTTTTTCGACTAATCCTTTAACGTTATTTGTGAATATCCAAACGCCTGGCATTACCTTTGCCATTTGGGGACCTTTTGTCTAGTTTTATCCAAACATAGAACTCAAACTTTGGGTGTGATGAAAACAATTTGGCTGAATAAATATAAACTGGTGGAGAAATAAAGATCACATCGAAGGTTAAAAGTTAGCAATATTGGGTCAAGATGGTGCGCAACATGTGCCTTTCTGGGCTGAGTAAAACAGCTTCATATTGCTCGTATAGCGTTCTGGATATTGATCACTAGGGTTGTCAGAGCCTGATATCTTCAATAGTGACTATCCGCCTATGTTATCTCCACGATATGGATATGAATCAATCTGTACCATCCCTCACTTTATGTGCCTAAGTTTGAGAACACGAGATGCATTAACGATGCTCTTTTTGCCCTAGTCCCACTGACTGCATGGATTCAGAAACCAATTTTTCTTCGCTACAACTGACCTGTCCCATTTGCGATCAAAGCAGTGTGCGTTTATTTCGCAAGAATAGTTATTGGATACGAGAATGCGATCGCTGCCATCACCAATTTTCAGAACAACAACCGACTGCCAAAAGTGTTAGCCAGATCTATGATGGCCAATATTTTCAGGGAGATGGTCCAGGCTATATCGATTACTTAGCAGAAGCCGAATTATTGCAACAACTCGGCCAATATTATGCTGAGCGATTGGCTTATTATGTGTTGCCGGGTACCGTTTTAGATGTCGGTGCAGCGGCGGGTTTTGTCCTTCAAGGACTGATGACTGCTGGATGGCGGGGAGAAGGGGTAGAGCCCAATCCGCGCATTGCTGAATTTGGTGAGGAGCAGTTGGGATTGAAAATGACTGTTGGCACCCTTGAGAATTATCCTACCCAAAATCGGTTTGATCTGGTGATGATGGTTCAAGTCATCCAACACTTCTACAATTTGAAACTAGCGCTCCATACGGCCAGTATGGTGACTAAACCTGGCGGGTTTTGGTTGATTGAAACCTGGGATCGATCGAGTCTACTGGCTCGGATGCGGGGCCAGAATTGGCATGCCTATACCCCTCCGAGCCGTTCCCATTGGTTCTCGCCACCGGGGTTAGAACGTCTGGTTGCCCAATATGGGTTTCAGGAAGTGGCGCGGGGCAGTCCGAGTAAGTGGATGAATGGTCAGTATCGGAAATCGGTATTGCGATACCAACTGATGGATAAGGCTTGGGGCAAGACCTTAGCCCAAGGTTTGAATTTGATGCCTGACCAGATAAAAACCCCTTATATCGGCGGGGATATCTTTTGGGGCCTTTATCAAAAGGCGGTTTAGGGTGGGCTGTGGGGTTGGTTCTTTGCAGAATTGCCCAGGGCAGCGCTGGCAAAATAGCACTTTGGTATGGTGCACAATAAAGTGATGCTTGCCCAATTTAATTTGATTTGAGGTGTTCATGGCCGCTGATAATTCCACTAACTCTGAGAAAGACAAAGCCCTAGGCGTCGTCCTGAATCAAATCGAACGTACCTTTGGGAAAGGATCGATTATGCGTTTGGGTGATGCCACCCAGATGAAAGTGGAGACGATTTCGAGTGGTGCTTTAACCCTGGATTTGGCTTTAGGGGGCGGCTTGCCCAAAGGCCGGGTAATTGAGATTTATGGTCCTGAAAGTTCCGGTAAAACAACCTTGGCGTTGCATGCGATCGCAGAAGTGCAGCGATCCGGCGGCATTGCCGCTTTTGTGGATGCTGAACATGCTCTCGACCCCACCTATGCTTCAGCCGTAGGCGTCGATACGGAAAATCTGCTGGTGGCTCAACCTGATACCGGGGAATCGGCCTTAGAAATTGTCGACCAGCTGGTCCGCTCTACCGCCGTTGATATTGTAGTGATTGACTCCGTAGCGGCCCTCGTTCCTCGCGCTGAAATTGAAGGTGATATGGGAGATTCCCATATGGGACTGCAGGCCCGCCTGATGAGTCAGGCCCTACGGAAAATTACTGGCAATATTGGTCGCACTGGCTGCACGGTGGTGTTCCTCAACCAGCTACGCCAAAAAATTGGCGTGACCTACGGTAATCCGGAAGTGACTACAGGCGGAAACGCTCTCAAGTTCTATGCTTCAGTACGTTTAGATATTCGCCGGATCCAGACTTTGAAAAAAGGTACTGAAGAGTTTGGGATTCGAGCCAAGGTCAAAGTGGTCAAAAATAAAGTGGCTCCTCCGTTTCGGATTGGAGAATTTGACATTATCTTTGGTCAAGGCATCTCTACCCTGGGTTGCCTGTTAGATATGGCGGAAGAAACTGACATTCTGATTCGCAAAGGGGCTTGGTATAGCTACAACGGCGAAAATATTGGTCAAGGCCGTGACAATACGGTTCGCTATATGAAGGATAATCCTGAGTTTACGGAGTCCCTGACCCAGCAAGTGCGAGCCAAGCTAGATACAGGGGCGGAAGTGTCGGCCAATACTGTTGCGTCTACTAAAAAAGGGGAAAAATCAAAAGAGAAATCAGAGTAGGTCCGTTGATCGGGATGAGAAGGTGATTGCAGAGGTAGTGGGTTGAATATTATCCATTCTCTGGGCACCCGGCTGACCGTTTTTAATCTGATAGGACGCCAATGTGCGTATGGTTGCGCCTGGCTTCTCGACTTGTTCCACTACCCGCAACTGTGCGGTCCATTGCTGGGGCGTGACTTCACAAACCACATATCCTCGATACCGACTCTCAAAGAACTGAATGTGGGGGTTCACTTTTAAAGCTAAGGTAAATAGGTCAGGATTGGGGCCACGGGAGCTGATCGACGTGCCGACAATCTCCGTTGCCACCACGGGGGATTGTGGATCTTGAAAATCTGATTTTAAGTCGGTGACCCAAAACGAGTGGATATCGCCACCAATGACGACGGGGTTTTTAGGTTGATATTGGCTGATGGATTCGAGGATGCGATCGCGGGTGGCAGCATAGCCATCCCAACCATCGGTCCAATATCCAGCCAGTGGTCCGATGCCTTGTTTTAGCTCGGCCATCAACATTGGCTGAGCAATGACCGTCCAACCCGTAGATGCATTTTTTAAGCCATCTAAAAGCCATCGTTCTTGCTCGAAACCCAGCAGCGATCGCTTTGGATCCAGGCGCTCGTCACAATTGAAGGCAACTTGCCCACCCCCTTTGCCGTTTTGATCGCAGGCTTGATCATCTCGGTATTGGCGAGTGTCTAAGCAATGGAATTCAGCTAAATTCCCAAAGCAAAACCGTCGATAGAGCTGTAAGTGATCCCCTTGGGGTTGGGAGGTAGGGCGTAGGGGGAGATGCTCATAATAGGCTTGATAAGCAGCTTGCCGACGCCGTCGGAACATAGCTGGATCCTCAAAGCCTTGGGACTCATCATTGGCATAATCATTCTCGACTTCATGGTCATCCCAAATACAGATAAAAGGAAATGCTGCATGGGCTGCTTGCAAGTGCGGATCGCTCTTGTACAGGGCATAGCGCCAACGATACCCCTTGAGGTCGATGGGATTGGGGCCGACATGTTGGCGAGGTCGTCCAGATTTCGGTTTCCCTTCGTAGATGTAGTCTCCCAAATGAAACACTAAATCCAACTCTTCTTGAGCTAAGTGCTTATAGGCCGTGTAATGGCCATATTCATAGTGCTGACAAGACACATAGGCAAATTTGAGGTGCTCAGCCTCAGATGCGGAAGCAGGTATAGTGCGGGTCCGACCGATGGGACTGATTTCATCTCCGGCTTGAAATCGATACCAATACCATTGTCCTGGCGATAAGTTGTCCACCACGACATGTACTGAATGGCCCCATTGGGGAACGGCTTGGACCGTTCCTTCTTGAACTACCTTGGTCATCTGGGCATCCGTTGCAATTTGCCACTGAATAGGAATAGCAACAGCAGGCATGGGTTGCCCTGATAAGGGCTCAGGAGCCAGCCGGGTCCACAACACGACGCTATTAGACTCTGGGTCCCCCGAAGCGACCCCTAAGCTAAATGGGTAGGCCGAAAATTTGGGCTGTGCGAGTAGGGGTAGCTGGTGGTTAGACCAAAGAACCCACCCCATAGCGCTACCAGCGGTCAATAAGAATTGCCTGCGGTTCAACATATTTATATCTGGTAAAGATGAGAAGTTTGACTATCTATACCTTGATGCAATTCAGAGGCCTAGGTTTCTAGAATTTAACCTCAATCCAGTCAGGAATGGGTTGGGTCATCATCTTGAAGATCGGTAGTGGATGTTCTGTCAGACAACCTGCCCCAAGGCTGTCCACGCCAGTTCCAGAGACGATTAACGGCGACTTGCTCAGGGAGGCCAAACAGTGTTAGAGGAACCAGGTGTCGTGACATATATAGGACATTGACGGTTCGTATCCTTGCAGTAATAAAACTCGAATCAATGTCAGCATCGGCAAGAATCATGACATCTCGACGAATATTCCTGGCAACAAAACGCGACAAGGTTTGTCCTTGACGAAAGATTTGACGACGTCTGTGTTTCTGAACTTGATGGAAGAGCGCTTTAATCGCCTGCAGCATGATTGCTGAGATTCATAACTAAACGTTATGGCGTCCTAAACACGAATTAATATTCTGAATCGAACGTTCTCAATTATGATCAAAGAAGTGATTGTTCTTATCAAATCTTTAAATCACCCCTTTAAGAAACATCCTTATACCGTTGTCTAGGGAGTCAACTCATGGCTACATCCGAGAAAAAACCCGAAGAAGGGGCAATTGAGCTCTACCAAACTCCTCCCCTACCTCAAAATCGACCCATCGCAGCAAGAACCTTAGAAGTTGTAGATACTTCAAGCTTGCCTGGTAATCGTCCGATCACTGCGGTCCACTTAGAAGTGGTCGATACTGATACCCTACCGAACCACCGCCCCATCATCCGGTCTGGGTTGGATATCGTTGACGAAGAAAGCTTAGTTGGTAATCGTCCCATTGTGAATATGGGTTTGCCCTTGGTTCCTTCTCCGAACCTGCCCAACAATCGCCCCGTTGCCACGGAACCCATTTACGATCCAGCCGACTTGATGGGCTATATCGACTAACGGTTCATTAAGCTTAATAATGAACGCAATCAGGTGAGACAGCGGTTTATCCCCTGTCTCCTCCTGCCCTATACCCTTTTCAAAAAAGACCAGGCAAAATAAAGTAAGGTGACTTCCGCTTAAACTTTGTCTAGAGCAAAGTATTGCCTAAGCCCATCCTTCTGTAATTGAGTATGCCAAACCTCAATGAATGCTATCGCACCTTAGAGTTGAGGGTTGGCGCGTCTTTAGAAGAGGTCAATGAAGCCTACAAAGACTTAGTCTTTATTTGGCACCCCGATCGTATTCCCCAAAGCCGCGAGCGTTTGCAGCAAAAAGCCATCGTCAAGCTACAAGATCTCAACAAAGCTCGTGACTATCTGCAATCCTACCTGCAACGACGTCAAAACTTGCGGTCAGCCCGTCGTCCGGCTCAGAAAGCAGCGGCAGCAGGCCAGGCCCGATCAGCCAGTTCACCTGCTCCTGCAAAAACGACAAGACGCACAGCTCCACCCCGCACCACTCAAAAGCCTAAAGAGCGACAATCCCAAGCTGCTCAAAAGTTTCGGCAGCGCACCAAGGCAACTCAACCCCCACCCAGATCTGTTCCCAATCCTAAGACGCAAAAGGCTGCTCCGCCCCAAAGTAAGCCTCCTCAGCCACCTGTTGCGACCGATTCTGCTGCTAAGCGAGCTGCTAAACGATGGCGCACAGGTCGAGCGGCAGAGCCTGCTAAAACAGCTCCTGCAGCAACCAAGTCTACCTCGCGTCCTCTGACGCCAGACCACAGTGGTGTCGATTGGCACGGTGCTGATCTACAAGAGCGGGATTTCTCAGGGCGCAATCTGAGTCAAGCTAATTTAGCGAATGTCAATCTCAAAGATGCATTTATGCATAAGGTGAATCTGGCGGGTGCTAATTTGACAAATGCCAATTTGACTCGTGCCAATCTACTCCAAGCCAACCTCACCCAGGCCAACTTGCAAGGCGCTAATCTGACCGCTGCAGATTTAAGTGGCGCTGATTTGCGAGGGGCAGATTTTACCGGGGCCAATATGGGTATCGGCAAAAAAGTAATGGTCAAACTAACGGGTGCTAATCTCTCTGGGGCGATTATGCCTAACGGCACAATCCATACCTAAAATGGCTTGGTAGTCGGTATTGAGAAGACGCCATAGTAAAGAGCAAAGCTGCTATCTTCAATGGAATGGTCTAGTGTCGTGATGACACCACGCTCCAGGGTAAATTCGTCACAATAAATAAGGTGCTCTTAAAAGACATGCTGAATGAGGCTGTGCTTGGATGGTTCCTGGAAATGGTCATTCGACGTGTGGCATAGCGCATAGAGTCAAACCTATCTTCGACATTCTCAGCGTCCGTAGTGTGAAAAGACTCAGTACGCTTGGGCGTGGCAGAACGATGGAGCTTTATCTACGCACTCTGCATATTTGGCTCAGTATCGAGTGCAAACTATAATCCACAAACTTTAGGTGTCAACACAATGGCGTTTGATTTAGAAAATATCCCTTCTCAGCAAGGCAAGGTTGCCATTGTGACTGGGGCGAATACAGGCCTGGGCTATGAAACGGTGAGTTATCTAGCGCAAAAGCACTTCAAGGTGATCATGGCTTGCCGTGATTTGGAGAAAGCGGCACAAGCCAAAGCCAAAATCAAGATGACAGTGCCGGTCGCGGATTTAGAGATTCTCCAGATTGATTTGTCTGATTTGTCATCTGTAAGAGGGTTTGCCCAAATCTTTCGACAGAACTACAACAGCCTCGACCTTCTGATCAATAATGCTGGAATTATGTGGCCTCCCTATGCCCTGACTGTAGATGGGTTTGAGAGCCAAATGGGAGCCAATTACTTTGGTCATTTTCTCCTGACGGCATTGCTGTTGGATCTGATGCCGAATACCTCTGAATCTCGGGTGGTGTCTCTGAGTAGCAATGCTCATCGGTTGGGGGCTGGGAAAATTAATTTTGACGATTTGCAATCGAAACAGAACTACTCCAAAACGGGAGCCTATGCCCAGAGTAAGCTGGCCTGTTTGATGTTTGGGAATGAATTGCAGCGACGGTTAGCTCAAGCCGGTAAAAAAATTCTTTCCGTCACGGCTCACCCTGGCGTTTCCAACACAGAACTCGCCAGACATATGCCTCAATACCAGGTTCAACTTATTCAATATACGATTGGTCCGTGGCTCTGCCATGCCCCGGATCAGGCCGCCCTGCCCATTGTGATGGCGGCGCTTGACCCTGAGGCCCAAGGGGGAGAATATTTTGGCCCTCAAGGGTTTATGGAAATGAAAGGTCAGCCTGGACGGGCCACACAGTCAAACTATGCCCAAAATCTAGCTGCTGCTGCCCAGCTCTGGGATGTCTCAGAAGAATTAACAGGGTGCACCTTTGCTATACCTCAAGTTCAAGCCGTCACAACGTCATAGTCAATCAACTGCTGAAACATATCGACAAGGGATGTGGCTAGGGGGCGATAAGTTAGCCCTAGCTCGCGGATGCTTTTGCTGTTATCGACGCCAAAGGGAACACCCACGTTTCTATCAATGATTTTGCGCGTCATACTGCTATCCAATAATGGTCCCACTAGCCAAATCAATGCTTTGGGTAGAACACTTTTGGGGAAGGGATAAGCCTCGCCAAAATGAGCCCGCAAAATCTCAGCCATTTGAGGGAAATTTGTGTTGTATCCAGAGGTGATATGGCGGCCTTGGGCATTGGGAGTAAATCCCGCAGCCAGATGCGCTTCTGCGACATCCCGAACGTCCACGACCCCCATCTGATAGTCTGGTACGCCCATTTTCATCGTGCCATCTCCCAGCTGTTTGATCAGTGAGAAGGACTCTGAAGTAGCAAAAGGGTTAATCCCAGGCCCTAAAACGAGGGAGGGATTGATGGTGACTAAGTTCCAGCGGTTCTGGCTCTTGGCAATTTTCCAAGCTTCTTGCTCAGCTAAGGTTTTGGAATAGGAATAGGGCTGATGGGTGAGGGAGGAGGTGGTATTCCAGTCTGCTTCAGTAAATAAATCGCCTGGAACCATTTCTAAGTCTGCACTATCGCCATAAATGGCGGCACAACTGCTGGTGACCACCACCCGCTTCACAGACTCAGTTTGATTGGCTTGTTCTAAAACATTGCGGGTGCCGAGCTGGGCTGGTTCAATCAGATCTTTTTGTGGATTATCAACGGCAATAGTGAAAGGGGAAGCCGTGTGAAACACTACGGTACAGCCCTGCATGGCCTCGGCGTAGGATCCTAGCGTCAGTAAATCTGACTGGAAATATTGGATCTGCCCTGGAGACTGATCTGCCAAAGCATTAAGGTATTTAAGCTTCTCAGTATTGCTGGGATTGCGAACAGCTGCGTGAACGGTAAAGCCTTCTTCCAGTAAACGCTTGACGAGCCATCCGGCGACATAACCAGTCGCTCCAGTGACGAGAACGGGGGCTGACGTATCGTAGGTGGGGTTGGTCATACTGCTTCCCTATTGCTGCAGGATTGGTCAAAATACCGTTATCCCGTAGAGTAGCGTATTCACTGGGTGGATGCTGGAGCAAGAGGTTCTGGGTCGCTTGATAGTGCGCAAGGGGGTTGCGATCGCAACCCCCTTACTCAATACCTATAGGTATTTGTGGTGTCCTTCAAGCTCTTTGACTAGTAGTGGGCTAAGCTCGATCATCTGAGTTGCACCTGTCCGAGATTGCTTCTTTCATATGAAACGCTAGACCACTGCACTGCAACAGTTACTTGGATCATGGCTGAACATTATCTCTTGATATCTGATGACGTGCCTTTGGCACAATTCGAAAGTGAAGAATCAGACATGTGGTATCTCTTCGGAAAAATTGCACCTATTCCATCGGGTAAAGTTGCTATTCATAAGATTTTCTCAGTTACAAAGCATCTAGAATTCAAAGCTGTGTTGTGTGATTGGTCCCAAGGTTATCGGTGCGATCTACAAGCTGGAACAAGCATCATTCCATGTGTATTGATGGAATGTAATCCACAACAAGTCATCCTCAGAATGCTCACTGCCTCTGAAACAATCGCTTGGTCAAAACAACACCTTCGGCCATTGTCCATCAGTGAATTTTGAATCGGTCTTAACTGTCCCTTGCTGGGAGTATCTGGTGTTGGCAGCCCTTACCGTTACTCTGGAGTAGTTTGCTGAGCGGTTACCAAATATAGGAGAGGACCAAAAGAGCCCATCAATATCGTTGCCAGAACCCAAGGCCATGGATTGCGATTATTTTTCTTTGCCTCTGGAATCAACCAGCTCAACACTAGTCCTAACGCAATCACCAAGTCTGTAAGCACTTGCCAACCAGCTGGGCTATAGCGGTTGTAATCTAAAATGCCCAGATAGCCGACCTGGGCCATGGCATACCCCGACAAAAGGGTAAAGGGAACCAGAATGATGAGCGCTATTTGTTTGTTGATCATAACTAACTCCTTGCAAAGTGATCTGCATCTAGCCTGACCGCTCTGTTGGATAGCCGCAATAACCTCATAGGTCATTGAATTCATGATCGGTCTCGGTTGAGAATAGAGAGCAGAGTGGAGATATGCATGACCTCTGCCGACCCACAAAACTTTCAACATATTTGTCGCCATTGGCGTAAATTTAGGAAGCTATCGCAACTGGATTTAGCCCTGGCAGCTAATGTGTCACAACGCCATGTCAGTTGGCTGGAAACCGGGCGTAGTCATCCTAGCCGTGCCATGATAGAGCGACTTTCAGAGGCCATGAATATCCCCTTACGGGAACGGAATGTGCTGTTACAAGCCGCTGGGTATGCAACAACCTATCGCGAAACGGCCTTGGATCAGCCTGTGATGAGGCCAGTGCTAGACGCACTGAATCATGTCTTGCAATACCATGCCCCCTTGCCAGCTATCGTGGTTGATCGCGGCTGGAACGTTAAAAAAGCCAATCAGGCTGCAGAACTACTGCTCAGCCTTGGGGGAGACCTGCCAGCATTTCAGAAAAATGTAGGGGCAGATGAGCCTCTCAATTTAGCCTTGCTAACGCTTCATCCCGAGGGGCTCAGGCAATATATAACCAATTGGGATCAGGTTTGGCCTTCGATCATCCGCCGACTGAGGCGTGAATCTCTGGCCTCGGGGGATCGAGCTCTGCAAGAGCAATTTGCCCAATATATCGAATTAGCTGGTCCAGAAGGTTATAGCGAGCCAGATAGTGCTAGTTTATTGCCCGTTTTACCCTTGGAACTGGATATTAAGGGGTTGGAACTGAGTCTATTCTCGATTATTGCGACCTTTGGTACACCCCAGGACATTACGACTGATGAACTTCGGATTGAAACCTTTTATCCTACCGATGCTAAAACCGAACAGTTTTTTCGGAACCATCATTTTGAGAAGTCCGTTGTAGGTGAAATGTAGTGGGGAATGACCCACGGATCACCTAGAGCCATCTTGCACAAAGCTCGGCCAAGGTTTGTCTACAACTATCGGATGTACTCCATCAAAAGCGCTATGATTGCCCTCCTGCGATGTGATTGCCTGCTGGATGACCTCAAGATGGCAGTGGTTTTATTCCCCCACAATTGTGAGCTTTGCCCATTGTTGAGGGTCGTTGCTGGTAAATAGCTGTAGAGCATCACCTGCAAAATCTGGATGGGGTGTCCCCAGTTCATAGATGGAATTTTTGGTGGTTACATACACCCGTCCTGCTTTGGTTAGGCATCCTTTGATGGGAGAAGATTTCAGCTTTTTCCCAGCCGGATACTTGGAGTGGTTAAAGATTTGCCCCTGAATAACGACTTGATTGCCGATATCAACGCAAAGCCACGATTCGATAATCGGTAGGCTGAGAGATGCAGTATTGGATGCAGTTAAAGTGGGTTGAGAATGTTCTAAATAATAGTCCGTGATGTCATCAGCAATCATGATCAAGCTTGGTAGGGTTGATGCTCAGTTAGGGGAGGAGTTCTGTGGGCAAAGAACAACACAGCAGTGATGGGTTCAGATGTCTCTAGTCTAAGCAGAATCTCCCGCAGAAAGTACAGTGAGAATGCGGAAATCTATGCTATCTGATAGGCGGAATTGGAGTAGACTGCCTAGTTAAATATTCGGAGTGATTGCGATAGCATTGACAAAATTGTTGCTGTTATTCGGCGTAGCTGTACTGAAGCTAGTAACGTTGGCTTTGATGAGTCTTTTAAATTAATTTTTGGTGTCGTAGAGAGTCTTCCAGTCTGGAAAAGTCATGCCTAATAGATTGCTGAGATCTGCAGTTTGTTTGAGTTGAATGGGCCGGAGAAATTGAATTGCTTCCTGTAGGTCTTCAGCATCCTTGTCTCGGTCCACTTCCCGAACTGCTAATTTGAGGCCAGAAGAGCGAATCTTTTTGGGGAGTAATGAGGCCAGTTGGTTGAAAGGCCATGTGTATCGTAGACGAAATAAAGCACTCTTTTGGTAGAACTGCTTTGGCGTTGCATGAAATTTTTCCGAGAGATTCTCAGGCGCAAAGGAGGCATCGACCCCCAGCCACTCAAACGTCTTGGTCATGCAGGCTTCCGCATTATTACAAAGTTCTTCAAAGGTGAGAAACAAAAATTGATCGGGCGAAAAATATTGAAAGTAATGGTTGAGCTGCTTGGGATAATTACTAACATCTTGATAAAGCGGATTATTCTGTACGGCTGTTAGTAGGCTTTGATTTTCGTTCCCTTGACGAGTTTCATGCCAGTAGTGACTCACCGTGCGCTCAATGGGGTCCCTCATGATGTAAATAAAGCGAGCTTCAGGGTTAAACTGGGCGATGCGTTCAGCCACATCCGTAATATGAGGCTCTTTGGCATACAGCGTACTCGATTCACCCAGAATTGTTGCCTCACCAGCACCCTCAAAGAGGCGGAGATATTTCTCTTCATTTCCCCACAGGCCGAGCTTTTTCATATTGGGCCAGTTCAACTGTTGGGGATGCACAAAATAGCAGGGCTCTTTGGGCTCGCACATGAAAATAGACGGGTGATTATTGAGATATTGGTGCAAGGATGAGGTGCCCGATTTCATCGCACCAATAATAAACAGATTCGGTTTTCTTAAATCGCTCATGGTATTAATGTGGAGGCCGCCTTAGCTTCACTTCTTTCTACAGTAGCAGTTGGTTCTAGTCAATCTGCACGGTGAAAAATGGAAGGTTTATGACCGCAAGATAAATCGAGCTTTTAGCTGTCTAGGCACAGAGACGCCAAAATAAAATTCTTGGTCATGGGGCTGATCGCCAAATTCGATCTCTACTTTTGCTAACAAGGTGGCTAAGGTTAAGCGCATAAAGAATTTGGCAAAATCTTGACCAATGCAAGCTCGATCACCTCGACCAAACGGGAAAAAGTAATCGCTACCATAGTCATTTTCGGCCAACGTTTTGGCATCCCAGCGTTCTGGCTGAAAAGAGTCTGAATCGTGCCAGTGGGGTGAGAGGCGATGGAGAAACCAGTTATTGATAAAAATTTGGGTATTCGCGGGAATCTCGTGACCCGCTAGATGGGTAGCGCCAACCGTATTGCGCGTAAAAAAGGGCACGGGCGGCCAGAGTCGCAGGGACTCTCGCAATACTTGCTCCACTGGGAGACAATTTTCCAGTCGTTCCAAGGTGAGGGGTTCCTTGAATAACCCGTCCAAATCGTGCTGAAGCGCCGATAGGGCTTGAGGATGCTGAAACAGCAAATGAAGTGTAGAGGTAATACCGCTGGGTGCAGAAACCGCTCCGCCTGGGTAGACCCCAGCGCAGAAGTTTCGCATTTGTTCAGGGGTAAAGGCAGAGCCTCCTCGTTTCAGAACCCAATCCAGGAGCGAACCACCAGCAGGATCGGCTTGAGTGGTTTCTAGCACTTCGCTAAAGCGCTGAAACCATTGGCGACTTGCTTCTTTATAGTGCTTACCTTTTGGTTCTTCCGGAATCATCCAGCTGGCAATGGAGGATCGGTTCATGCGATCAGTGCCTGTTGCACAGAGGGTATTGAACTGTTCAAAGACCTGATCGGGAAAGACTTGGCCTACGGTTGCCAGGGAAAAACTGTCGAAGACTAGTTTCTGAATGACCTCATAAGCTGGGAGCATTTCGGTCTCAGACTGTTTGACCAATGCCTCCGCCCGACTTTCGATAAAAACCTGCAAGGGCTGAATTTGAGTCTCCATCCACTCGCGGAAGTAGGTCATATTAAATGGATTATTTTTAACCAGATGCTGCCATTTCGATCCAGCAGTTTTGGCCACAAAAGGATGACTATCCGTGAGGATGGGGCGAAGGGCTTTGCGGGGGATATCTTTATAAAAATCAGCTTGGTTGGCCCGATGTTCATGGGAATGTGGGTTAGTCTGCTGCTGGGCCGTAAGCAGGACTTGTTGGATTAAATCGGGGTCGTTGAGAACTAAGGATGGCCGGGCCAAAATCCAGAATAAGGACAAGCCACCATATTGCTGCCCCTGTTCTCCTAGCACCTGCCAAATCGGTTTCCCTTGCTGCAGAACCCAGACATTACCAATGGGGAAGAGAGGCTGAGGGCCTGGAATCTGGCTGAATGCTTGGGTCTGTTTGCTAAAGATCCGCTGAAATAAGGCCTGGGAATAGGACTGTAACTTTGACTCTACCCACTGTCGGGGTTTGGCCTCTATCTGTTTGAGGGTATTGTGCAGTCCTGTAGTGAGGGATCCGGCTGATAGACCTGTCATGGGTGTATATCCTCTTATGCTGAATAGTTGCGGTTGCCACGAGGTAATCTGCCAAGGCCCATCGCGTTGGCAAGTGCATTTTTGATGGCGAGTAGACTTTAGATATTGATGCTCTAGATATTGATGCTCTGGGGAATGTTGGACGGCTGTAGGTAGCGGTAAGGGTAGGGGCGATGGCGGTTTCGTTCTGCGATCGCAGTTTCGATATCCAGTAAATTGGCCTGAAAACGATGCAGAGGCGCGAGTACACGCTGATCAGAGAACCAGGACTTTTCGTATTGACCGAGTTGCGTATGGTAAATCTGCCCGAGCAAATACGTTAACTCCAGCTGATTTAAGGCCTGGTGTAGGGGGGGCAGTTGGTTGAGCCGATCCTGGGAAGACATCGCTGTCGTGTTGGGAGCGGGCTGGTAGCCTGCTAATGGCATCCCTGGGGTATAGACCATGATGTCGCCCTGGGGAAAATTCACAGCGGCATGTTGGGCACTCGCGGTAAAAATGATCAGCGTGAGGGCTTGAATTAAGTAGGCCTGGGTTCGCAATTGTCCATCCTCACCAAAATCTGGGACTCGGCCACCCTCTTCAGCCTGTAGCTCCTGCGCCCAAGCCTGAAGGGCCGCATCTTTTTGCACGGAGTCATCTGTTGGGTAGTACAAGCTCACATAATCAGTGACCCAAGTTTCGATGGCCTGCCAAATCAGCAAGGCATCGTCTCGATAGGGATGGATGGGCAGTGCCGCTGCATTATCCAAACCCAGTTGCTGCAATTGTTGGGGCAGCATGGCCTGATTAAAGGAATAGCTTTGTAATCCCTTTACGGCTAAGACCCTGGCACAGTCGATGGTGGCAGCCAAGACCGTATCCACTCCACCTTCTGGCGCCATTAACATGCTTTGAGCGCCGTTGTTGATACTTAAGGTGCCTTCAAAGTGAGGCCGAAGCAGGACACTCACAGGATGAGACGGCAGTAATTGGCGATGGGTGGCAATTACAAACGGGCTAATAAACAGATGGGTTCGACCCAAATGGGTGACGGCCTCGTGGTAATTGCTATCGGCAACTTGCACGCAGGTCTTCGCCATGTCCCAGGCCTGTTTTTGGTCTGGATTCTGATCCGTAGGCGGCGTCAGAATCGGTGTTTCAGGCCCTGGAGATTGGCGGCATTGAATAGCGATGGGCTGGAGATTTCGGCAGGGGGCATCAGCTGAGGGAACAGCAAAAAGGGCGATGGGAGCCGAAATATATTTTTGCTGATCGGGGTAGTTACCATTGATCGCACCGGCCAAAATAGCATAATCGGCGATGTATAGTCGGCCCTCGGTGACCGCTGTTTGCAGAGAATCGTCTGCTCCCATCACGGCCTGATAATGCTGATTCGTAACCGGGAAATGAGAGCAGAGGGTGTCTCCCGATAAATGACGGACTTGTTGCAGCAAAACAGGATTAGGACCGGCTACTCGCAAGTAAGCAAAAAACTCATCTTCCTGAAAGTATTCGGCACACTCCGGTAACGGAATTGTCGCGAATTGCTGATTAAAGTCTGCTATTGAAGTAGGACGATCTTGTCTACATTCATGGGCTAGATGTTCTTTTAAGTTCAAGTGCAGAATCCGTAATAGATCATGCTCTAAATGGGCGGCTAAACTGTGCAGCAAGCTTTCTGAATCAGCGAACGACAACCGTAAACCGTTAATCAACGTCGTTGGTGCTGTTTTCAGCAGATGCCAGATGAGACGCCACCGCACCTCGGGGCGTTGAGTCAAGATATTCACCAAGGTTTTGCGAATGAGACGGGAAATATGTTGCTCTGCTTCATGCTCATGGTGGTGATTGTGGGCGCCAACAATGGCATTCGAGAGAATCTTGAACATGGTACGGAACAACTTTGACCACCAAGTCCGAGAGGGGAGTTCCTCTTGGGGTAAGCGATCCACCATGGCTACAGGGGCAATGTGACTGTAGTTGTATTGATATTTGCGTCGAGCTGCTTTTAGCGCTGCGGGAATCGGCTCCGGCTGGGTCGGATTAGGACGAGTGGAGGTCAGAGTGGGTTGATGTTTGTCCTGTTGAATTTCAACAGGCGTGATTTGGGTCGGCAGGCCAGTGAGGGAGTACTGATGCGTCATTGTTGATCCGGTCTATGTGTGTTCTGACGTAAATGGCAACTGCCTGTGATCAGGGGTGTAGGGATAGTCCGTAGCAGCTACCGATTCAGCTCTAGTGTTCCCAAGTCTGGCCTAGATTTTACTGTCGAAATAGCTTGAAGTCTGGGCAAGCTTGTACTATCAAGATTGATAACTATTTAGTCCCTAAATGAGAAATGTTTGTATTAAAACCGATGTCAATTGAATTGTGATAAATCGAGTTATAGACTTATTCTTAATGGTTAGCTAAAAGTGAGGCTACTGAGTGCTGCTGATGCTTTATCAAACTTAATATTGCTAGGTATTTATTGATTTAGGCTGATATCGCTGTTTAAATTGAGAGAGATGCAAATAATAGACTATTCAAAATTAAAATATCTAATTTCCCGTCTTTATCAATATTTTTTCGGGTTTATGATAGCTCGATTAAAACGCAGTCTTAGATGGCTGATCTAAATATTACAATTACAACTATGCCTCATTAATTTGGTGTCTATCCATCGTGATCCTTGTTTGCTGAATAGTCTTGAAACCATAACAAAGAAATTTCTGAGAACTTGCAAGTTTTAGGTGAGTTTGGGGAACATCTAGATTGAAGCAATTGCTTGTATTTTTCTTTTAAGAAAAGTTAGTTATTCTATTTCCTGGCTTGGAGCAATAATTGATGTTGGGGACAATCGCGGACTGTCGTCTGGTTGAGCATCTCTATGAGAGTGAGAATTCTATTGTGTATCGGGGCCAACGACAGGCTGAGCCGCATCAGGTCATTCTGAAAGTCTTGAAAGAAGATTACCCAACTGCTTCAGAACTGACTCGGTATCGTCAAGAATATGAGATTACCCGCAGCCTCGAACTCGAAGGGGTGATCAAAGTGTTGGGGTTAGAGCCCTATCAACGGACCCTAGCTATTATTTTGGAAGATGTTGAAGGGGTGTCCCTGAAGTCCTATTACCAGGGAAAGGTGGTGCCATTGGTGGAGTTTCTACCCTTAGCCATCAGTATTACCGAAGTTTTAGGTCGGATTCATAGTCATAATGTCATCCATAAAGATTTGAATCCTAGCAACATCATTTTGAATCCAGACACGCATCAGTTACGGATCATTGATTTTGGCATTTCTACCCAACTCAGCCGAGAAACAACCATCCTTAAAAACCCTCAAGTTCTCGAAGGAACGCTGCCCTATATTGCGCCTGAACAGACGGGGCGCATGAATCGCTCTTTGGATTATCGGACGGACTTTTATGCATTGGGGGTGATGTTTTATGAGCTACTGACGGGACAGTTACCTTTTACGGCTGAGGATCCGCTGAAGTTAGTCCATTGTCACTTAGCGCAACAGCCCACCCCTCCCCATCAAGTCAATCTCGACATTCCTAGGGTGTTATCTGACTTGGTGATGATCTTAACGTCGAAAACCGCCGAAGAACGGTATCAGAGTGCATTCGGAATCCAAGCTGATTTGGCGACCTGTTGGCAACAACTGAAGCAAACAGGGGAAATTCGAGCCTTTCCGCTTCGGACCCAGGACCATTCGGATAAGTTTCATATTCCGCAAAAGCTCTATGGGCGGTCCCAAGAAATTGCGACCTTATTAACGGCCTTTGAGCGGGTCAATCACCCCCAAAATCCAACCAAAGGGAGTGAAATGATGCTGGTGGCGGGGTATTCCGGGATTGGCAAATCGGCTCTAGTCGCAGAAGTCCATAAACCGATTACCGAAAAACGAGGATATTTTATCTCGGGGAAATACGATCAATTTCAGCGAGATGTGCCTTACTCGGCAGTCATCAGTGCGTTTCAAGATTTAGTCAAGCAACTCCTGACTGAAAGTGAAACCCAATTACTCCAATGGCGACGACAATTGCTGGCTGCTTTGGGACCGAATGGTCAAGTCATCATTGATGTCATCCCTGAAATTGAGTTGATTACAGGGTCTCAGCCTCCAGTGCCTGAATTGGGACCTGCAGAAGCTTTGAACCGATTTAACCTGGTATTTCAAAATTTTATTCGGGTGTTTTGTACCCCAGCCCATCCCTTAGTGTTGTTCTTAGATGATTTGCAATGGGCTGATTCCGCCAGCTTAAAGTTGATCAAGTTGATGATGACGGATCGGCAAATGCGATCGCTGTTGCTCATCGGTGCTTACCGTGATAACGAAGTCGATGCGACCCATCCCTTGATGACCTTGGTGAAGCAGCTCTGGCAAGAAAAAGTCAACATCAATACGATTACGCTACAGCCTCTCTCTCAGCTGCATTTGTGCCAGCTGATTGCGGATACTGTTCACCATAATTTAGAGACCACCCTCTCCTTAGCGGAGTTAGTCCTCAATAAAACGGAAGGAAATCCCTTTTTCGTCAATGAGTTTCTGAAGAATCTCTATGGGGAAGAGCTGTTGCAGTTTAATCCCCGCGCTCAACAGTGGGAATGGGATATGGCCCAAATTCAGTCTCAGGATCTCACGGATAACGTGATTGAACTGTTGATTAGCAAACTGAAAAAATTACCCCCTGCTACCCAAGATGTTTTGCGGTTGGCTGCTTGTGTGGGGGCTGAATTTGATCTGCAGACCCTGAGCCTGATTCGTCAGCAATCCCATGCCGAGGTATTTTCGGATTTGAAAGTCGCGATTCAGCTTGGGTTGATCTTTGCCCAGTCTGAGCTCAATGATGCGTTAGTGATTACGGATTTCCGCTTTGGTCACGATCGGATTCAACAAGCCGCTTATGCGTTAATTGATACCGATAGCCGTTCTGCAGTGCACTTAAGAATTGGCCGTTTGTTATGGCATAACGTGGAAACGGAACAACTGGCAGAGCGTATTTTTGAGGTGGTGGACCATCTCAATCAGGCCCTCCTCCTGATTACGGATCTAGACGAACAAGGTCAGGTCGCTCAACTTAACCTCAAAGCGGGCCAGAAAGCAAAATCAGCGACGGCTTACGGTGCTGCCGTCCGGTATCTGCAAACGGGATTGAGTTTAGTGGGAGAGACGGGATGGCAAAATGCCTATCCCTTAACCCTCCAGCTCCATCAAGAAGCAGTTGAAGCGGCGTATCTACACCAAGATTATCCCCAGCAAGAACAGTTAACGACTGTGGTGCTGCAGCAGGCCAGAACCGTGTTGGATATGGTGAAAGTCTACCGGGTCAAGATTTTGGCCCGTTCTGCTCAGAATCGCCATCTAGAGGCAACGGATATTGGCTTTGAGATTTTGGAGCGGCTAGGGGTCACCTTTGTAGACCCCACCCCTGAGAACTTGCAGCAAGAGTTGGAGCAAACCAAGCAGCTCTGTGGGGACCGCTCGATCCAAGATTTGATCCGTTTGTCTCCTATGACTGCAGAGGACAAACTAGCAGCCATGCAGATTCTCTCGGATATCTTGTCCTCTGGCTATCAAGCCTCTTTTGAACGCTTTATTCTCAGTAATCTGAAGCAAATTCACTTATCTCTCACCTATGGCAATACGGCACCTTCCGCGTTTGCCTACGACTGCTATGGCATTACCCTCTGTGGGGTCGTCGGAGATATTGAAGCAGGCTATCAGTTTGGCCGGTTGGCCTTACAGGTGGTTGATAAGTTTCAGGCGAAAAAGACCAAGAGTCGGGTGGTCTTTGTGTTCAATGCGTTTGTGCGCCACTGGACAGATCCCCTGAATTTGACGATTCCCGATTTGCATGAAGGGTATCAAATTGGTTTAGAAACCGGGGATTTAGAATATGCCAGCTATTCCCTCTGTTGGGAGGCGATGCATTCTTTATTAACGGGGGAGCAACTGTCAGATTTGGCGCTGCGAATGCTGGAGTTTCAGCAAGCCATTGCCGGTTTTCAACAGGCCGCTTGCCTCCTGTATCTCCAAATTTTTCAACAGGTCACTGCTCATTTAACTGAGCCTAACTTGGATCCGACCCGCTTGTCTGGGACGTACCTACAAGAACGACAGGTCCTTGTGGACAGTGCGGATAATAAGCTAGCCTTAGCATTCTTTTATACCTTGAAAGCTCAGGTGGCTTACCTGTTGGGACAGCCTAAGATGGCTTTAGAGAGTACCCAACAAGCGGCGGCCTATGTGGACGGGATGACGGCTGCAGCGACGGTTGCCAGCCTCAATTTTTACGATTCTCTGGCCCGGTTAGCTCTCTATGATGGGCTACCCCCTGTAGAGCAAGAGCAGATGTTGGCAGTCGTTGCTACGAATCAAGACCAACTCCAGAAATGGGCTAACCATGCACCTGCCAACCATCAGCATAAATATTGCTTAGTAGAAGCAGAGCGGTATCGCGTCTTGCGGCAGCTACCGCAGGCGGGGGAGGCTTATGATCGAGCGATTGCCCTGGCACAATCCCACCATTACCCTAATGAAGCCGCCTTAGCGAATGAGCTGGCAGCGAAGTGTTTTCTGCAGCAAGAGCGAGATAACTTTGCTCGGGTGTATCTGAATGAAGCTTATTACGGGTACTACTGCTGGGGGGCCACGGCTAAATTACGTCAATTAGAAGCGTCCTACCCCTACCTCCTGGCCCAGCAGGTAATCCATTCCCAACAGGGCACTATTCCCACTACACCTCTAGCCGCGGCAGCATCAACGAGTACCATTCGCACGGGGCAAGCTCTGGATCTGAATACGGTCTTGCAGGCTTCACAGGCGATTGCAGGGGAAATTGTCCTCGATAAGCTATTGATGACCCTGATCAAAATCCTTGTGCGCAATGCAGGGGCCCAAGTAGGGCATTTAATTCTGAATGTGGAAGGCAGCCTTGTTATTGAAGCCTCGTTTAATTCTCAATCTGACCAGGGTCAAGTGCTGCAGTCTCAGCCCATTGCGGATCAGCTCCCCGATAGTATCATCAACTATGTGCTCCGAACCCAGGAGAGCGTTGTCCTTCGACAGGCTACCCAAGACAGTAACTTTGGCTTGGATACTTATATCACGACCCATCAGCCCAAATCGATTCTTTGTGCGCCGCTCCTGAATCAAGGACAGTTGAGCGGGATTCTTTATTTAGAAAATAATCTGACGACGGGAGCCTTTACGGCGGATCGCCTAGAAATTTTGCAGCTGCTGTCAGGACAGGCTGCGATCGCAATCGACAATGCCCTGCCTGTATACCAACCTGGAAGAGAAAGTCGATGAACGGACTCAGGAACTCTCCCAAGCCCTAGAAGATTTACAACTCGCTCAAGAAGGACTGATTCAGTCAGAAAAAATGGCGGCATTGGGACAATTGATCGCGGGCGTGGCTCATGAAATTAATACTCCCTTGGGGGCGATTCGGTCTTCGATTGAATATATTGCTAATTTTCTCGATCAACATCTGACCACCCTGCCGCAATTTTTTCGGGAGTTACCCATCGAGCAAGCCGAGCAATTTCAGTCCCTGTTGTTACGCGCCTTAACCCCTTCACCGACCCTGTCTGGTCGTGAACGACGCCATACCCGTAAGGCAATCGCCAAGCAACTCACCGAGCAGGGGATTTTATCGGCGGAGTCCTTAGCCAGTTTATTGCTGGATTTAGGGATTTGTGATGATCTCCATGATCTCCTTCCTCTCCTGTCTGAACCCAGGAGTGAACCCTTATTAAAGATGGTGCGCCAGTTTACGCGGGTGCGTGAAAGTACACGGGATATTGCGACCGCTAGCGATCGTTCTGCCAAAATTGTGTTTGCTCTGAAAACTTATGCCCGCTATGACCATAGCGGAGACAAGATTGAAGCCAATATCACGGACGGCATTGATGCAGTCTTAACCCTCTATCACAACCAAATCAAACATGGAGTGACGGTCCATCGCTCTTTTGCCGAGATTCCCCCCATTGCTTGCTATTTTGATGAACTGAATCAGGTGTGGACCAACCTCCTGCATAATGCCCTCCAGGCCATGGACCATCAAGGCACCCTTGATATTGATGTCAGTCAACAGGCAGATCAAGTCTGCGTCAAGATTACCGATAGCGGTCCTGGCGTTCCCCTGGAGTTAAAAGAGAAAATTTTTGAGCCCTTTTTCACCACCAAACCTCCTGGTGAAGGCAGTGGTTTAGGGCTTGACATTGTTCGCAAAATAATTGACAAGCATCAGGGTACCCTAAGCTTGGACTCCGTTCCAGGCCGCACGACGTTTAGTGTGACCTTGCCCATGTCTGTCATGCCGACCCCTCAACCGACTCCTGCCCTATGACCAAACTGGCCATTCTTTGTGTTGATGATGAAGTCATTATTCTCAATAGTCTTCTACGACAGTTGCAAACTGCGTTTGACGATCACTATATCTATGAAACGGCTGAAAATGCCAGCGAGGCATTGGAGCTGATTGAAGAACTGCAGGAAGAAAATACAGATCTGTTAGTGATTGTGTCGGATTGGCTTATGCCTGGGGCAAAAGGAGATGAATTTCTGATTCAAGTCCACCAGAAGTTCCCAGGAGTCGTCAAGATTTTGCTGACGGGCCAAGCTGATGAAGCAGCGGTAGAACGAGCGCAGTCCCAAGCCAATCTGTTTAATTGTTTACGCAAACCCTGGAATGAAAGTGATCTGATCCAATGTATTCAATCAGCCTTAGGAACAGTGTAAAGACTAAGCAGGACGATGCCTAAACCCATAATTGTTTGTGTGGATGATGAAATCGCAGTCCTAGATAGCCTCAGACGTGAGCTATCTGAAGTGTTTGAAGATACCTGCGAAATAGAAACTGCCATGGGAGGCAAGGATGCCATGGCCCTGGTCCATGACCTGATCGCAGATGAATGCGATTTATCGGTCATCATTGCTGATTATCTGATGCCGGATATCAAAGGAGACGCGGTCTTACAACAAGTCCATCAGCTCTCTCCCCAAACTTTAACCATCATGTTGACGGGGCAAGCGAATGTTGATGGTATTTCCAATGCCATCAATACGGCCCAGCTGTATCACTACATTGCCAAACCCTGGCAACCTGAAGCGTTACAGTTAACGGTGCGAGAGGCCCTCAATCGCTATCAGCTCTCTAAAAAAATTAAAGACTATCAACAAACCCTCGAACGTAAAGTTGAAGAGCGCACCCAGAAATTATCCGAAACATTGCATACCCTGCAAACCACCCAGGCAGAACTGATTCAGGCGGAAAAAATGGCTGCTCTAGGCCAGTTAGTGGCGGGCGTGGCCCATGAAATTAATACCCCGGTGGGCAATGCCCTGTTAGCTGCCTCGGTATTGAATAATGAAACCAGTTCTTTAACTCAAGCCTTTGAGCAAGGAGCGTTAAAACGATCGGCCTTAGTGGGCTATTTGCAGACTGCTCAAGAGAGTAGTGATCTGATCTTGCAAAATCTGCATGGGGCGGCGGCCCTCATTCAAAACTTCAAGCAAGTTGCGGTGGATCAAACCAGCCATGAGCAACGAGAGTTTCAGATCATCCCGTATATTGAGAGTGTATTGACCAATTTGGAACCGAAATTAAAACAGACTCGCCATACGGTTACGGTTTCAGGGGATGCTGCTCTAAAAACCACTAGTTATCCAGGAGCACTGTCACAAGTTGTGACTAACTTTGTCATGAATTCCCTTATGCATGCCTACCAACCTGGAGAGGCAGGGCAATTAAAATTTGAAGTGACTCAACAACAAGATCGGATTATTCTCGAATATGCCGATGATGGTTGTGGCATTCCTGCAGAACATCAGCCTAAGATTTATGAGCCTTTTTTTACCACGGGTCGAGATCGCGGCGGCAGTGGTTTAGGTCTGCATATTGTTCACAATCTGGTCACCCAGTCCCTTGGAGGAACCGTGTCTTGCCAGAGTGAGGTTTCCGTAGGAACCCAGTTTATGCTGCAGTTACCCTTGACCTTAAGGAAGGGGGAGGCTCATGCCCGAGGATAAATCCTTGCTTTCTGCAGGAACCCTTGAAGCCGATGATGAACTTCAGTTTTTGGAAGAGTTAGCCTGCCATTCCCAGAGTGAGGTGATTCCAGGGGGATGGAAAGTCATTGTAGTGGACGATGAAGAACAGGTTCATGAGGTGACGCGTCTCGCCCTGAAAAACTTCAAATTTGCTGATAAACCCCTGGAAATTATTTCGGCTTATTCCAGTGAAGAAGCTCAGCAGGTATTGAATCAAAACCCAGATACAGCAGTGTTGCTGTTAGATGTGGTGATGGAGACGGATGAAGCTGGCCTAGAGCTGGTCAAGCATATCCGTGATCATTTGCATAATATCTTTGTGCGTATTATTTTGCGCACCGGCCAGCCGGGCATCGCTCCCGAAAAATCGGTGATTGAAGGCTATGACATCAATGACTACAAAACTAAAACCGAACTCACCCAACAAAAACTCTTTTCTACCTTAATTACAGCCATTCGGTCTTATCGAGATTTACTCACCGTTGAGGAGAGTCGTCAACAGATTGCGTCTTTAAATCAACAGTTAGAAGATGCCAAACTCAGTTTGGAGAATAAGGTCAAAGAACGCACCCAAGCGCTGCAGCAGCAAACCTTAGCCTTAGCTGCCAAAAACAAGCAGCTAGAAGAAGAGATTCAGGCCAAACTCTATGCCCAGCAGACTTTAGAAGCGACCAATAAGAAGTTGGATGAAGCCAATAAGCAGCTGTCTCTGATTGCGAATCATGATGCCCTCACGGGGTTGGCGAACCGCCGTCGTTTTGATGAGTATTTGCAACAAATTTGGAAGCAAACTCAGCGAGAACAACAGCCCTTAAGCCTTTTAATTTGCGATATTGATTTTTTCAAGCAGTATAACGATACCTATGGTCACCTAGAAGGAGATATTTGCCTCCGAACGGTGGCCCAAAAGATTCACCAAACCATTGTGCGTCCCTTAGATTTAGTGGCCCGCTTTGGGGGGGAAGAATTTGCGATTGTGTTGCCCAATACCGATTTAGAGGGAGGGCAAGTGGTGGCGGAGCGCCTGAGAATGATCATTCAGAAGTCTCAACTTCCCCATCGTGGATCTTCTGTGAGCGAATTTGTGACCGTTAGTATTGGGGCCGCTACGGTGCGATCGCATCCCCATACCTCCGTATCGAGCTTAATCAGCCGAGCCGATCAGGCCCTCTATCAAGCGAAACAATCTGGACGAGACCAAGTGGTTGCTCTATCAATAACGGAGTAGGTTTTTCAGCAGGAGAAGAGTGCGATTTACAGACAGCCGGGGAACACTGGATGTAATTCGCGAGATCAGCCGAACGGCCATGCAAGACGTCAATGCTCCAACATCTCCATTCCAGGAAGCTTCCAGGACATCATCCCTAGAGAACTCTGATCAGGATCGACCCGTTATTCTGATTGCTGAAGATGATCGGATGACGCGAGCCATGATTAGTCATATCCTCACGAATGATGGATATCGGGTCGTGGAAGCCGAGGATGGAGAAACCTGTTTGGCCGCTTACCAAAAGAGTCCTCCTAACCTAGTGCTACTAGACGCCATGATGCCAGGTATGAACGGCTTTGAGTGCTGTGGTGAACTGATGAAGTTCCCTGAGAGTACCTACACCCCCGTTCTGATGATCACGGGATTAGAAGATCAGACCTCTGTTGATTGGGCCTTTGATGTGGGAGCATCAGACTACATTACGAAACCGATCCATTGGCCTGTTTTGCGACAGCGGGTGCGGATTCAGCTAGAAAGAACCCAACTCCATAAACAGCTGGAAGAAGCGAACAAGCGCTTAACCTACCTAGCTTCAGTGGATGAATTGACCCAACTTCCGAATCGCCGAGCTTTTACTGAAGCCCTTAACCGGGAATGGCGAAGAATGGCGCGGGAAAATTCTAGTTTAGCCTTAATCATGATCGATATTGACTATTTCAAAGTCTATAACGATACCTATGGACACCCGGTTGGGGATAGTTGCCTATTTCAGGTGGCCCGAGTTATCAAGGGTTGTGTCAGGCGTCCCGCTGATCTACCGTCTCGATATGGGGGGGAAGAATTTGCAGTAATTTTGCCGAATACCACGTTATCAGGAGCAATTCATGTTGCTGAAAATATTCGGTTGTCTGTACAAAGACTCATGATTCCCCATAAAAACTCGGCAAATGGTCCCTATGTCTCTCTCAGTTTGGGGGTGGCCAGTGTCATTCCTGATATCCAGGCAATGGAATCAGAAACTCCCTTGCTGTTGGCCGCAGACCAAGCGCTATACAAAGCCAAGGCTGAAGGCAGAAATCGTGTGTGTGTCGATCAAACCTTGTCAACGATAGAAAGCGAACAACTCATCGTCGATTCTGTGTAAACCCTCTAATACAGCTCATATTTCAAGAATTGACAGGCAATGGAGCCATTGTTGATCGCCGTGCGCTGGCAAGATTTGAGGCCAATCGATTGAGATAAGGCTTTATTCCCACTTAAAACAAAGGCGGTCCAGCCTTTGAAGCGTTGTTTGAGGATTTGACCCAATTGACGATAGAAATCCCCCAGTTCCCGAGGATTCCCTAAGCGCTCGCCATAGGGCGGGTTGCAGATGAGGATGCCGCTATCGGTGGGCGGTTCAACATCCTGTAAGTTGATAGCTTCAAACCAGATATAGTCTGCGACATGGCAATTTTGGGCATTGAGCTGGGCTTGGTCAATCACCTCGGGATTTTGGTCACTGCCCCAAATGGGCATGGGCAGTTGTGAGCATTGTTGTTCTCTCGCCTTAGTTTGTAAAGATGCCCATAGCGCCGCATCAAAATCTGGCCAGGTTTGAAAGCCAAATCTCTGCCGAAAAGCACCCGGTGCAATTCTGAGACCCTGTAAGCAGGCTTCCAAAGGTAGGGTGCCGGAGCCACAGAGGGGATCCATAAAGGCTAAATCGGATTGCCAGCCCGATAAGCGAATCAGAGCAGCCGCCAAGGATTCTTTTAAGGGAGCAGCCCCTACCGCTGGACGATAACCCCGTCGATGGAGGCTGCTGCCGGAACTATCCAGGCTAACCACACAGCGACCTTGATGGAGGTGAACGTTGATCCGCACGTCTGGAGTTTGGGTATCGATGTGCGATCTCGCTCCGAATTGCTGGCGCTGTTGATCGATAATGGCATTTTTAACTTGCAGGGCTGTGAAGTGACTATGGTTCAGCTGAGCTGTTTTCCCGGTGGCATCAACAGCCAAGGTATAGTCTGGGGTTAAATAATCCTGCCAAGGCAGTTTTTGGATGCCTTGGTAAAGATCGTCGGCATCATGGCAAGGGAACGCTTCTAGGCGCAGTAGAATCCGAAATGGCAGTCTGGCCCAGAGATTCATGTGATATAGCAATTTAAGATCCCCCTGAAAGGCTACTCCACAAAATCCAGGCTCAACGGATTGCGCCCCTAATTCTGTCAGTTCTTGGGCGGCTAAGGACTCTAGTCCTCGGGCAACGGTGGCAAAATATTGTCTGGGCATGACAGGGACCTCTTAAGAGTGGGCGGGAGAATCCCCAGCCACGACATCGCTTTGCTTATTGAAGCATTTTGGTTCGCGAACTGAATGGATGCCGTGACTTTCTCGGCAAAGGAGATAGTATGGATAGCCCTGAACAAGATAAAATTCAAACTGGATAGGCTTTGGTTTATCTTGCTATTCGTTTCGGAAAACTAACCCATGATTCATGAAGTGTTTATGCCTGCCCTCAGCTCCACGATGGAGGAGGGAAAAATTGTCTCTTGGTCTAAGGAGCCAGGTGACAAGGTCGAAAAGGGTGAAACGGTTCTGGTGGTTGAATCTGATAAGGCAGATATGGATGTGGAGTCCTTCCATGAGGGATATCTAGCAGCCATTGCAGTGCCTGCAGGTGGGGTGGCCAAAGTCGGTGCGGCCATAGGCTATGTTGCCGAAACGGAAGCTGAAATTGCTGAAGCGGAAAAGAAAGCATCTGCCGCTGAGTCTGCGGCCCCTGCTACGCTCACTCCGGCCCCCGCGCCTGCAGCTCCAGCCCCTGCTGCCGCAGCTCCGGCTCCTCCGGCTGCAGCCCCGGCTCCTGTTGCCACGATTCCAGCGGCTCCAGCAGCTACCTTAAACGGAGGCAGTGCACCGGCTGCTCCATCTAACGGTCGAGTGGTGGTTTCACCTCGGGCGCGGAAGCTCGCTAAGCAATTCAAAGTTGATCTCAATACCCTAACGGGCAGTGGTCCTCATGGTCGCATCGTGGCGGCTGATATAGAAGCAGCCTCTGGCCAAACCTCGACCACCGCCACGGCGCCAGCCGCCAGCACTGCTGCGCCTCAGCCATCCCTACCTGCCCCCGCTCCTTTACCCGCTGGAGCAGCAGCCGGTGAAGTGGTTCCCTTCAATACCTTGCAGCAGGCTGTGGTGAACAATATGGTGGCTAGCCTGGCCGTGCCCACCTTCCATGTGGAATATTCCATTGTTATAGATGCCCTAGACCAGCTGTATAAGCAGGTCAAGACCAAAGGTGTCACTATGACGGCCCTCTTGGCCAAAGCCGTGGCGGTTACCCTGCGCCAGCATCCCCTGGTCAATGCCAGCTGTGCCCCACAAGGAATCCAGTACAGCAGCGCCATCAATATTGCCGTGGCGGTTGCCATGCCCGGGGGCGGTTTGATTACGCCAGTTCTGCAACAGGCGGATCAGATGGATTTATATTCCCTCTCTCGCACTTGGAAAGATTTAGTCGCTCGCGCCCGTAGCAAACAGCTGCAGCCGGATGAATACAGTACCGGTACCTTTACCCTTTCCAATCTGGGAATGTTTGGGGTCAACAGCTTTGATGCCATTCTGCCCCCAGGGCAAGGGTCCATTCTGGCGATTGGTGGGTCTAAGCCCCAAGTCGTGGCGGATGATCAGGGCATGATGGGAGTGAAGCGACTGATGAATGTCAACATTACCTGCGATCACCGGGTGATCTATGGTGCCGATGCCGCTGCCTTTTTGAAGGATTTAGCGGAGTTGATTGAAACCAATCCCCAATCCTTGACTCTGTAATCCATAGATGGGAGCTTCATCATGAAGGCTTCTCCTTTTGTGAAGCTTCCGATTACAACGCATTTCCACATCACACCTAAAAATTGATCCGCTTATTTTAGGTGTGAATTAATCGTCCTGGCTGCGAAAAATACCAAAGGCGGCGGTGTAGCCATGAAGAAAGGTTGTGCCAGCAATGGGACCAATTTCGCCATTACAGAAAAAACCGCTGACCGGAATATTGTGAAAATAGCGTCTAAAGAGTTGAGAGTCGAAGTCGGGCTCTCCATAGAACCGCTCTCCTCGCCCTAAGCAATCAAACAGCAGGGCGGCTGTGGGCTGAGATTGATCTGGGGGCGATTTTTGGAAATAGTGTTGGAGCAGTTCTTCCAGTTCATCGGCAGAGGCTTGGGCATCTCGTAGGTGAAATTGAATCCGTTGACCGGGACGGATGCGATCGCCAATGGCAATTGCCCCAATGCGGGGGTCCACCCCAATTAAGTTGCGAATTAAAAAATCGCCTGGTTCTAGGTTTTGCTTAAACTCATTACAGACAATGCCCACCGAAAGGGAATGCTGGGCTAACTCTCGTTCGTCTTCATCTAAATCCTGAACCAAGGTTTGCAGGGCTTCCAAGGGCGTCTGTAGCTCGACTTCATCGGCATTAAACGTGGCTTCTACCGGAACAGTTTGCTCTTCCACCTGCAGCACAACGTTGCGCTCGGCTTCAGCCACCCGATAGGGTTGACCAATCGGTCGACATCCTTGGGCCACAATCGTTTCGATCATGATATTGCCACTCAGGGCAACGCCCACTGTGCCCTCGCGGTAGAGCTGGTCGTCACAAAACAGACCACTACCACTCCAGGAAGAACGACCACTGGCAAGACCGCCAATTTTGACGGCACCTGGGTAGGCATAATCTAGCCCTTGCAGCAGATCACTAATTTTTGAGCTAGAGGGATCGGCAAACAGGATGAAATGGGGTTGATGAGCTGGATCCACTTCCAGTAACTCAGTCCAGGTTAAAGGGGCACTATCCGGATCCGGTAGCTCATCTTCATAGATATGAAAGGTTTGAATGTCAACACCGGGTAATGAGGCCAAGGTGAGGGTAATGCCAGGTTCTTCTTCAACTTCTGCTGTAGATCCACCCTGGGTGGGGCCAATCACGCCATTCCCCCCACATCCAATAAAATTCTGGACAGGCAATTTATCTGCCAGTAGGGGCTGTAATCGAGGAAATTCGCTGGCAAAGGTGGTTGAAATAAATAGAATGGCTAAATCTGCAGGGGCATCCAAAGATTGCATGGCTGTGGCAATCACTTCATCTAGGGCAGCTTCTAGAGAGGGTTGTGTCGATAGTGCACTAGCCCACTTCATCTTTGCTCCTTAGGAGGGTTTCCTGACATCATGTCTGCGGTATTTCAGAACATTGACGGGGCTGATCGACGGCAGAACGGCGACCCCGAATGGGGTAATCCCAAGAACACTCTAATATGTCTGCTGATGCTTTGACAGTAATCCGCTGGGGATAATTGCCGTTCGTTAAGATTGAAGGGGCACCAGCCAGTATTCTAGATACATTCCCTTGATTTACCGATTAGGGTGAGGAGTCGCTGCTCACCGCCTTAAGATTATGGCCTTGGACAATTTACGAACACTGTATCAACAAGTCATATTAGAGCATTACAACAAGTCTCGTCATCTTGGCATGACGGATCTAGTCCATCGCCATCAACGGGGACATCATCCATCCTGTGGCAATACGATTGAGCTGACGGTTCAGTTAGAAGCGTTAGAAGAACGGATTGCTGACGTTCAATTAGAAGGTGAGGGATGTGCGATCGCAATGGTGTCCACTGATTTCATGGCGGATGCGATACCGGGCAAAACTATCCCTGAAGCCTTGCAAATAGTCCAAGCCTTCCAAAATATGATGAAAGGCGAAGGAGACTTCCCGCGAGAGCATCGTCAGCTCAACGTTATGCAGGGGGTGACCCAATTGCCCGTTCGGATTAAATGTGCCACCCTGACCTGGCACACCCTTAAACCCGCCTTAGAGCATCAGAGTGTAGAATCAGCGGATGAGTTTGTCAGCAATGAGGAGGATGATTAATGCCCACCCCTACCCCTGAGTTTTTTCAGCAAGCTTGTCAGTGGTGTGCCATCTTCATGCTTGTTAGCGGCGCGTTTACAGGGCTTGCTTTCGTGTTTAAGTGGGGCATTCGCTTCCGCTTTGTCGGTATCACCAGCCTTTTAGGGGTGCTGACGGGCAGTTTACTCGCCTTAAGCTTTTTCCCTTTAAGTAAAGCTGTGATTCCAGGAGCCGCTAAGTACAATCTGGTTTACGATTTAGCGGGCCCCGAAGTAGTGATCTCGGTCTCACCGACGATTACGCCTACGGAATTGGAGGCGACTCTCTTACAAGCCTCAGAAAATCTATTCTCCCCCGGACGAGTCGGTCGGGGCACCAATGACCTAACCATCAAAGTTCGCACGATTTTGCATCAGAAATCAGGCATGTCTCAACTCATTCCCCTGGGGCAAATTCAGCGCTCTTTGACCGTTCGTGACGACCCTAACGCTAAAATCACTTTGAATCAGGATAATTTAGCGGCTCTCGCCACCACGACTTTTGATCCCTCCTCTAGTTAAAATCAATATTGGAAGTCAGCTTCCCTAGCCAAATGGGAATCAGGAGAGGACTGACTTATTGCTTCGTACCGTCCCACCTATGTCTAAGTTCTCATCACCCTCTGTCTCCTCCTCGGTTGAGTGCACTAGTCAAGCCATTGCACCCCAAAGTGTCATTCGAGCTGAGCAAAGTCTGGCTCAATTAGAATCTTTGATCCAGCCCTATGGCCAACGACCGCTAGTGGTCGCTGGAGAGCATAGTTTAGCGGTCTTGCAACCTTACTTGGCTGCAATTTCAACGTTGGAGTTGGCGGTTGCCCATTATGGCAAAGATTGCAGTGAAGCCAGTCTCAAGGCCTTAGGAGAGGCGGTGACCTGTCATCGTGCAGACGTCATTATTGGGGTAGGCGGAGGCAAAGCGTTAGATGCAGCCAAACTCTTGGCCCATCAAAACCGCTGTCCCGTGATCACGATTCCCACCTCTGCCGCCACCTGTGCGGCCTGGACGGCTTTATCGAACTTATATTCGGAGGTAGGAGCATTTCAGTATGATGTCGGTTTACCTCGATGTCCTGATTTACTGATCCTGGATTACGAGGTGATCCAAACTGCTCCCCCGCGAACGCTGATTGCTGGTATTGGGGATGCGTTAGCGAAGTGGTACGAAGCGTCTGTGAGTAGCGGCCATTCCCAGGAAACCCTAACGATTGCTGCCGTGCAACAAGCCCGCGTACTCAGAGATATTCTGTTTCAGAAATCCGTGAAAGCCATTGCTCAACCAGGCAGTGACGAGTGGCGACAAGTGGTGGATGCCACGGTGTTAATGGCTGGAGTGGTCGGGGGACTAGGAGGAGCCCAATGTCGTACTGTGGCTGCCCATGCCGTCCATAATGGCCTGACCCATCTCTCGCCGACTCGCGCCAGCTTACATGGGGAAAAAGTGGCCTATGGCATTTTGGTGCAGTTGCGTTTAGAAGAACTAGTCCAGCATAACCATCTCGCGACAACGGCTCGCCATCAGCTGCTCAAATTCTATAAAGAGATTGGCTTACCGATGACTCTGGCCGATTTAGGGATGGAGGATGTGTCTCTGAAAGACTTACAAATGGCGGCACAAGTGGCTTGCCAGCCAGATTCAGATCTCCACTATTTACCCTTTACGGTGATGCCAGATCAGCTGCTAGCGGCGATGGTCTCTACGGCCAGTCCCATGGCGGACGGTAGTGCTAATCCAAGCTCTCCATCGGAAGAGGTTTGCCCATGAGTTTGGATTGGATCAAACCGGCTAACCGATTGAGTGCATTGCCGCCTTATGTATTTGCCCGTTTAGATGAACTCAAAACCTCGGCCCGCCAGCAAGGGCTGGATCTGATTGATTTGGGCATGGGTAACCCGGATGGTTCGCCGCCGGAACCTGTGATCGAAGCTGCGATCGCAGCCCTGAAATCTCCCAATAATCATGGCTATCCTCCCTTTGAAGGCCATGCAGACTTTCGTCATACCATTACCGATTGGTATCATCGCCGATATGACGTATTGCTCGATCCTGAAATTGAGGCTTTACCGTTACTCGGCTCAAAAGAAGGCTTAACCCACCTCGCCCTGGCCTATATCAATCCGGGGGATGTGGTGTTGGTCCCCAATCCGGCCTACCCACCTCACTTTCGCGGCCCCGCCCTGGCCGGAGCGGAAATTTACGGTTTGCCCTTAAAGGCAGAAAATGACTGGCTGATTGACTTAGGCAGCATTCCCGATCAGGTGGCAGAACGGGCCAAAATCCTCTACTTCAATTACCCCAGTAATCCGACGACGGCTGTGGCCCCCCGAGAGCTGTTTACAGAAATTGTCGCCTTTGCTCGTAAACATCAAATTTTGCTGGTTCATGACCTCTGCTATGCCGAGCTAGCGTTTGATGGCTATCAGCCTGTCAGCCTGCTGGAAATTCCAGGGGCAAAGGAGATTGGTGTTGAATTTCATACCCTGTCCAAAACCTACAATATGGCTGGTTGGCGGGTGGGGTTTGTGGTGGGAAATCCCCAAATTATTCAAGGGCTGCGAACCTTGAAAACCAACTTAGACTATGGCATTTTTGCCGTGGTTCAGGCGGCCGCTCAAACCGCGCTGCAACTGCCCGATAGCCATTTGCAAGGGGTTCAGCAGCGCTACCGAGAGCGACGAGATTTTGTCATTGCCGGATTGGGAGAGTTGGGCTGGCACATCCCCAAAACGAAAGCAACCATGTATTTATGGGCACCCTGTCCTGTAGAGATGTCCTCCGCAGACTTTGCCTTAAAGCTGATCCAAGAAACCGGAATTGTGATGACGCCAGGGAGTGCCTTTGGTCATCATGGCGAAGGCTATTTGCGGATTAGTTTGATCGCGGATTGCGATCGCCTCGGTGAAGCCATTCATCGTATCCGTCAATCTCAGATTTGTGGTATGCCTACCAGCAACGTTATCAGCCCATCATGAAGGGAAGGTTTCAAACATCTGTGATCATTTGTTGTTTCTCAAGTCAGAGCGGCTTCCCCCTGCTATTTGGGAGGAGCCATGACCGTTTCTAGAAGCATCTGTTTAGGATTTTTAGTCGCCATCTTAGTCGGTGCAGGCTTACTTCTGCTCCCCATCTCAACAGCTAGTGGAAACTGGAATAGCCCTGTTATTGCCCTGTTTACGGCCACCTCTGCTGTTTGCGTCACGGGCCATGTGGTGGTGGATACGGGATCCTACTTCTCCCCTGTAGGCCAGGTCTTTATCCTCACCCTGATCCAGTTGGGAGGGTTGGGGTATATGGTGTCCACCACGTTTTTGCTGTTGTTACTGGGACGGAAATTTGGCCTCAGAGATAAGATTGCCCTCCAGCAGGCCTTAGATCGCTCTAAATTACAGGGATCTAACCAGGTAGTGGTGTCCATCATTGCCACTATCTTGGTCTTTGAGCTGCTGGGTATGATCTTCCTATTTGGGGTGTTTAGCCAGCAGTATCCGACCCCCCTTGCCCTCTGGTATGCCGTGTTTCACAGCATCAGCGCTTGGAATAATGCCGGATTTAGCTTATTCCCGGATAGCCTGAGTAGCTATCAGTTTTCCTGGATCGTCAATCTCACCATTTCTGGTCTAGTCATTATTGGCGGCATTGGCTATGAAGCTATTTTTGAAGTGTATTTGTGGCTGCGCGATCGTCTAACCGGGAAACAAAAACGAACCCTGTTCTCTCTTAATTTTCGAGTGGTGACGAGTACCACAGTGATGCTATTAACCCTAGGCACCATCGCTTTTTACCTGACAGAATCTCGTAATCCAGACACTTTACAATCTCTGAGCTGGAATGATCAGCTGATCTCAGCCTGGTTTCAGTCCATGACGACCCGTACCGCTGGGTTTAACACCATTGATATTGGCAGTATGACTAATGCAGGGTTATTCCTGACCATTGCCTTTATGTATGTAGGCGGTAGTCCGGGTGGAACGGGGGGTGGGGTGAAGACGACCACGATTCGAGTCTTAAGTAGTTGTACCAAAGCGATTCTCCGGGGCAAGGAATCCGTCACCATGTATGAACGCCAAATCCCCGTATCCTTGATTCTGAAAGCGGTGGGGGTCGTGGTGGGTTCAATCACCACGATTGTATCGGCGACCACCTTAATGTCGATTGCTGATCCAGGGGTGGAATTCATCAATATTTTGTTTGAAGTGGTGTCTGCTTATGCCACGGTTGGTTTATCGACTGGGATTACGGCGGCTTTAACCGGAAGTTCGAAACTTATTTTGGCCGCCACCATGTATATGGGGCGCGTCGGTGTCTTACTCTTAATGGCAGCCTTATTGGGCGATCCTCGCCCTAGTACTGTTCGGTATCCAGAAGAGTCTTTATTGGTCGGCTAACTCGCTTTTTGGATAAAAAACTAGCATTATGGATATACACCCGTGAATTTATCATCATTGAGTTTATTCCCAGGTCTTAACAAGAAAAAACAGCAGTTTGCTGTGATCGGCTTAGGTCGTTTTGGTCGAGCGGCTTGCCAGGCCTTACATCAGGCGGGTCAAGAAGTGTTAGGGACGGATATTGATGAAAAACGTGTAACCGAAGTCGTCAATAATCACTGGGCGGCCCATGCGCTGCAGCTTGATTCCACGGATCCATTGGCGTTGAAGGAAGCAGGAATTTACGAGTTTGATACGGTCATTATTGCCATCGGTAACTATCTGCAAGAAAGCATTATTACGACTCTCAATGTTAAAGAAGCCGGTGTTGCCAAAGTCGTGGCTAAAGCTTCTTCAGAAGTGCATGGTAAGCTGCTCAAACGAGTCGGGGCTGATCAGGTGGTCTTTCCTGAAAATGAAGCGGGCTATGCCTTGGCCCGGACCCTGACGAAGCCTTCTATCCTGGATCACTTTGAGCTAGATCCGCAGCATAGCATCGTTGAAATTGTGGTGCCTGATGAATTTCATAATAAATCGATTGGAGAATTGCAGCTTCGTAGTCGTTATGGCCTCAACGTTCTAGCGATTTGTCGCGATCAGAAATTTAATATCAATCCCAGTCCCGATCTCAATTTGCAAAAAGGATCTGTGATGGTGGTGATTGGGGAAACCAAAGCGATTGATGAGCTGCCTCTTTAACAGGTGATAATGTTAATAGCCTACAGCTTGAGGAATAAGTCCTAGCTTTGTCTGATGTCTCGTCTTTAACTTCTATCCCCCAAGCCTCTCCTGAGTTCAAGTCAGGCTTTGTTGCCATTGTTGGTCGGCCCAACGTGGGGAAGTCGACGTTGATGAATCAACTGATTGGGCAGAAAATCGCGATTACGTCTCCAGTGGCCCAAACCACCCGCAATCGCCTCCGGGGGATTTTAACCACCCCCATAGCCCAAATGATTTTTGTGGATACTCCTGGTATCCATAAGCCACATCATCAATTGGGGGAAATCTTAGTCAAAAATGCGCGCATGGCTATTCATGCGGTGGATGTGGTGTTATTTGTGGTGGATTGCTCAGAGCCGTTAGGGGGTGGAGACCGATTTATTGCCCAGTTACTGGCCCAAACCAACACACCTGTCATCCTAGGGCTGAATAAGCTTGATATACAGCGGAAAACAGCCCAGCAGGCCTTGACATTAGACCAAACCTATAAGGCCCTGGCGAAAGAACACCATTGGCCCGTGTGTAAATTTTCGGCGTTAACGACGGCCAAACTCAAGTCGCTGCAGCGCCAACTGATTGAAAAGCTGGCTCCTGGTCCTTACTATTACCCCCCCGATCTGGTGACCGATCAGCCGGAACGGTTCATTATGGGAGAGTTGATTCGAGAACAAATTTTGCTGCTGACCCGGCAAGAAGTCCCCCATTCTGTGGCTATTGTGATTGAGCGAGTCGATGAATCACCCAAAATCACCCGTATTTTAGCCACCATTCATGTGGAACGCCCCTCTCAAAAACAGATTCTCATTGGCAAAAAGGGCAGTATGCTCAAAGCCATTGGCACCGAAGCCCGCCAACAAATTCAAAAACTGATTGCAGGTAAAGTTTATTTGGAGCTGTTTGTTAAGGTGCAACCCAAATGGCGGCAGTCCAGAATGCAGTTGGCGGAATTGGGATATCAGGTGGAATCAAATTAGGCGCGTCCGATCAATCTCGTGGATTCCTGTTGAGTGCTGCGCTAGGTGGGCACTAGTTCTCCCGGTCTGAGCCGTGCCCATTTACCTGCATCCTCGGAAAAGCTGGCACATCCGACGACATCCCATTCCATTTCGATCTCTTCCCCGCGATTGCGGATATTGACATTAATCGTCGGTTGCTCGGGTTCAAACTTGGGATGATCGGTGAGATGAGGCTGTAGATGCTGGGTTTCTACCGCATGATAGGTGATGCATTGATCAACGAATTGGCAATTGATGCAAATACACATGGTTCTCGCCCTCATCGAATGGCTAGAGCCTCGCTGCCCCAGGACAACTCCTAGCCCCTTACCGACACTTTAGCGGATTTGCGATTGAGGATGCCAGGTTTGTATAACCCTGCCTGTAAGGGGCTGCCCATACCAGGGCGTATTCTGGCTCAGGGATTTTAAGGTTTGGGCGTTAGCACACCAGGACTGCTGAGGATCAAAGAGCACCATTTCTGCGGGCTGCCCCACTTCCACCCTGGAAGGCGCTTGTCCCAAACAGTGGCTAGGTGAGGTACTGAGCCGTTGCCATAGGGTGAGGGGTGACCAGCGCTTGCTGGCGACCAAGGACTGCCACAGTAGGGATAATGCCAGCTCTAAGCCAATGGCGCCAGGAGGAGCCGCACTGAAGGCAACGGTTCTTTCTTCATAGGTATAGGCATGATGATCAATGGCGATCGCATCGATAACACCCGTTTCTAATCCTTGAATCAACGCCTCCTGATCTTCGATATTGCCAACGGGAGGATCTAATCGCCAGTTGACATCATAGGTACTTAGAGACTGGCTATTGCCTAACACATGCATCCAGGTGGTACTGGCCGTGATTGGTAGACCACGAGCTTTGGCAGCTTGAATCAGCTCGACACTTCGAGCCGTAGACACCCGCATAATATGAACAGGCACCTGAGTTGCAGAGATGATTTCTAACAGGGCTGCTAAGACCGATGTCTCAGCCATGGTGGGGGCTTCTGATAACCCTAATCGCAGGGCATCGAGGCCTTCGCGCATAACGCCACTGCCTGCTAAGGCTGGATCGCAAGGCCAAAGGGCAATGGGGTAGGACTCAGCCCCTAGATATTCACAGAGTCGTCGCAATAAGATGGCGTTTTGAAGCGATCGGCCATCACTAAACCCGACCACCCCAGCTTGAATTAAATCCGCATATTCAACCAGCTGCTTGCCTTCCAGATTTTGGGTCATGGCACCCCAAGCTTGGACTTGCAGAGGTAAATCAGGGGGAAGCTGAGCTTTGATTCGAGCTAAACCATCGCCATTATCCAGCGGCGGATGGGTATCGGGGAGAAGGGTGAGGCGGGTGAAACCCCCTGCGATCGCAGATGCGGTCAAAGACGCCAAGGTCTCCCGTGTTTCAAACCCCGGATCGTCGGAATGGCTATAGAGATCAACAAGTCCAGGCGCTAAGATCAGTCCTGAACAATCCCGTTCCTGACCGTTAGAGACATTGCTGGAACCGGGTTCTGTGATGTCTATGATTGTGCCATCTTCAATTAGGACATCAGCCACCCGATCAACTTGTGACGGTGGATCTAACACGCGCACTTGTTTGAGCTGTTCTTGTGTCATACCCGATCCGTCGTGGGTTCTCCTAGATCAAGACTAAAGATGGATACCAGTTATAGCGCCCCTGCTGCTGTTTGGTCCAATACACCGCCTGCTAAATGGGTGGTGATATTCATCGCCTGCAAAATGGGGTGACCGTCCGTATCATAATCGATGACGCTGACGGCGCCATTGCCCTGTTTGAAGCACCAAAAGTGTTCCGGTCCTAACCCAGCAAGATGACAGAGCACCACTTTGTTAATGGCATCATGGGCCACCACTAATCCCGTTTGTTCTGTTTTACCAGTGGCTAAGGCTTGGGCAACAATATCATCCCAAGCGGCAATGGCTCGGTCCCAAACCTGTTGCAAATTTTCACCTTCCGGCATTTGCACGGTTTCTGGGGCTGTACGCCACCGATCAAGCTCACCGGGATAGTGGTCTTCAATTTCAGATTCTAAACAGCCTTCCCAGGTCCCATGGCTAATTTCCCATAAAGGTTCTGAAAGATCGAGCTGCACCTGAGGGTGATGCTGGAGAATTAGTTCTGCGGTTTCTTTGGGGCGAGCCAGAGAGCTGCTGATGGCAAAGTCAATGGGAATTGTTTTGAGGAAATCGGCGGCCTGCTGACCTTGGCCACGACCATTGTCATTCAAGGGCACATCGATTTGTCCTTGAAACTGGCCGCGACGATTCCAGTCCGTTTCGCCATGGCGCACGAGAATAAGGCGTAATCCCTGATAATGCCGCCATAATTTGGGTAATGGCAATCCGAGATGATTTGTTAAGTTCAGGGCTTCAAGCTGCGGCTTTTGCTTAAAGCCATCGGGGAAATTGAGAACGCTAATATTGCAGTTGGCTTGCTGGAGTCGTTGATAGCGATCGGGGGTTAATCCGAGAGCGGTGCTGAGTAACGCTCGGTTAATGCCGCTATGGCCGACTAATAAGATGGTTTGCCCCTCATGTTGAGGCAGCAGTTTTTGCCATAGGGCTTTGGCCTGGTCGTAGAGCGCCGGGACAGGATAAAAAGATTCGGAACCTTCTGGGCTAGATAGCTCCATACAGAGCTTCTCTGGAGCAGAATTCCAACATTGATATTGTTCTGGGAAATCGGTTTTGACCTGCTCAAAGAGCATGCCTTCCCAAAGGGGGAGGCCAATCTCAATCAATCCTTGTTCCACCTGGATCGCTGGGACTGCAGCATTATTAGCGAGGGCATCATGAATCGTTGCAGCCGTTTGTCCAGCTCGCTGCAACGGGCTGCAGTAAATAGCATCAAAAGCAATTCCGTTTAAAGCCTCACCCACTCGACGGGCATCAGCTAATCCTTGTTCGGTTAAGGATGATTCATCAAGATGACCTTGGACGCGGCCTTCTACATTAAAGGTGCTTTCACCATGCCGGACCAATATTACGCGAGTAGCCAGGGACTTGACCTCCAGAAGGATAACGGCTGCATCAGGATGGCGCTCACTTGATATTCAGAGTGGTCTAAGCTGAGGCCAGAAAGATTTTAACCTGTGGTGAGGGTTGTTGGTTAGTGAATCCTCATTTCGAGTGCATTGATCGGCAGGAACCGATCAATGAGACAACAAAGATTAGGATAAGAAAGCTGTCGATGGCAAAGACTCCATATCCAACGTGATGAGGGCAAAGACTTCAATATGGCAAATGATCAAAAAATTCAGCAGCAACAGCGCTATCGCTTAGTCTTAATCATTTTGACCGCGATTGTAACCTTTCTGATTAGCGTGGAACTGATTAGCAGTTGGAGTCAGCCTAAAGCCCAAAGTCAGCTCAATCTCTATCAAAGTGATTTGTTGTTGCAAGCGTCGGAATGGCAGCCGGTCGTTGAAGATGAAGCGCCAACTCAAACCCTTTCTAATCCTCTTTTAGAAGCTGATCCTGTAGCCGCAGCTCTGAAAGCTTACCGCCAGGTCCGCAGTTCGGTGCAAACGGATTTGGAGCGGATGGAGAAAACGGCTTCATCGGAGGATGCTACAGCGATGGCTCAACAGCAAAATCGCAGTCAGTTCAGGGATAATTTAGATCTCAGAATTGGTTTACTGCTGGCTCAGTCGGATCAGGTCGAGGATGCGATCGCAACCTGGTCTCCCCTGACCACCTCCCAAACTACCGTCAGTAATGCCGCCGCCGCCTCCAGTTTAATGGGGCTATGGAGCGATCCACCTCAACTGCTGCCCAATGCTCAACAATCCCTTCAATCTCAGCTATCCGGCTGGTTTGAAGACCAAGCCTTAGAACGTCTGTTTACCTTATCTCAACGTCAAGACGACCTCACGACTTTACAGATTGACCAGCAAATCACGGCCAGCAGCGCCCTGGTTCGGGTCGTAACGATTAACGGCCTGACCTTGGTGGGGAACGGTGTCGGGGTCATTATTTTACTGTTTTGGCTCGTCCGATCTTGGCGACAACGAACCGGGGCGTCTAGTTCACCGCCATCCCCTCATCCCTTACAGGATTTTCAAATGCCACCCACTGATGCGAAGGTTGCACCCAATCTTGAGGCATCAGCCATTGATGAATCGCAAGTCTACTTAGCCCAAACAAGTCTGGCTAACTCAGTCTTGTGGCCTCCCGATCTGATCTGGCAAGTGATGGTGTTATGGTTTATTGCCTTCTTTGCGGTGAGTTTGTCGATTCCTGTACTGATCTATGTCTTAGGGATTAAACCGACTGCTTTAGGTGCTCGCCCCCAGGCCTATTTAGCCTTTTCCAACTATGCCATTCTGGTGGTGGTGGGCTTATCTATCTTGATCTGGTCTTTGAAAGGGTTTCTCTCCACTCCCTTCAAATGGTTTAGGATTCGTTGGCAGGGAAATTGGTTAGTCTGGGGAATGAGCGGTTATTTTGCAGCTCTCCCTCTCGTGATTTTAATTGCCCTGTTGAATCAAAAAATATTAGGTGATCAAGGGGGCGGAAATCCTCTGTTAGAGCTGATTATCCAAAGCCATGACCCCGTGACTGCTAGCCTCTTATTCATCATGGTGGCTGTTCTAGCGCCTGTCTTTGAAGAGATTCTATTTCGTGGGTTTTTCTTAACGTCTTTAACCCGATATCTTCCCATGTGGGGGGCAATCGGTATCAGCGGGATTGTATTTGCAGTCGCCCATCTCAACTTGGCCGATATCTTGCCGCTGTCTGTCTTAGGCTGTGTTTTGGGATTTGTGTATTCTCGTTCTCGGAATTTGCTGGCTTCGATGTTGTTGCACAGCCTGTGGAACAGTGGTTCGTTCTTGAGTTTACTGATTCTAGGGAGTAGTGCTCGTTAAAGATCTGTGATAGTCCATTGAGTATTGCTGATATCGATTAGCAATACTGGGTAACATCTTCACCACATTCATCAGCTAAGAAGACTAAAGCTTTAAACCGCAGTTCAACAAACTCATCGTAGGCTGGGTTTAGCTTGCACATCGGGGGAATATGAAATAATTCATGCCCGAAAAATACGATATCTCTTTCAAAAGGACATTGTGCAGGAATCAGTTGACAAATTCGATGGGCGACTTGAGGGTTTTCAAGATCAAGGGTCGAGAAATACCAGCGAACGACTTTCTTACAGAACGCTTTAATGGGATTAATGGGTGAAGGGCTAGGTGGGATATTCAGAGCGGTAGATTGCATCGTTTGATTCGATTTAAATAAGATAGGTACGTTTAGGAAAGTTGAAATAAAAGGCTTAATAGTTGTTATTTTGGGCTTCGATAGAGAAGTAACAGCCGAAAGCACAAGCGATAACCCAGATGCTTAAAATTTGAGTAATGATAGCTTCTAACATCAGAACGGACTCCTTGCTCTGGGCAGTAGTAGTAGAAGATGAATGCGAACTGCTTGGGGAATTAGCGGTCTGGACTCTTTTGTTACTGTTATTATGTTCAACTTGCCCCGAAAATCCTTGAGGATAATCACGGAACTTTCAAAGAAATAAACAGTATTTTTTTGCCGTGAATTGCGTAGATGTTCGCAGAAAGCTTCAGGGTCTCCGTATATTTATGGAACCTGGGTTCTAGAGCTTCATACTTAATTACGTATAAATGGAGAAAAATAAGGAGATTACATCAAGCAATTGTGAATATGATGCGTCAGTTTTGGCTTTGTTCTATTTGATATATCGTGAGATCGATAGAATTTTATGCCAGTTCTCTATTGAATCTCTGCAGATCTTCAGAACGAGTCAATTTGATATAGAGCTGTATGTGTCCAAGGTTGAGTTAGGCCTGAGCACCAGGCGTATTTGTGATTGCTTACACTGCAATCTCTTTGCAGAAGAGGTGGGGATAAGACTTGTGCGGTTTGCCTTGGTCGCATCAAGGTGCAGCTCTCACTGCATTGACTTCAGAGAAGGCCATTTTTAAAAGCACCATATCTTCTAGTTCTATAGCCGCTAGCGACAACACATATTGGGTAAGAGTATTCGACCTAAAAATTCTGAACTCCCTGGGCTATCGATAACAGACTTGTTCATGCTCTGTCCTTGGTGTAGTTGGGTATTGATAAAAAGACAGCTTAAATCTTAGAAAATAATTAAGAATTGAAATCAATGCCTACCTCTCAGTAATTGTCCTAAGGCTTGAAAAATCAGGAAAACAGACCTAATTCTTGTACTCTATGGAACAAATGACGAGCCAAAGGTTGCTACTGACTAGGTTGTGATTTGGTCCGTCATAAAATGGCGGTTTGGTAAGAGTCTGAAACTGAGAGAAGATTAAATAAAGTTAAAAAACATTGGTAGTATGTAGGAAAAAGAATCAAATATTTATTTTTAATCAATAAAAAATATAGTTCGATGATAAATCCATACTTTCCTGAACCAGACCTGTTCTCGGTCCGTTTAGGGCCACTACTGGGAGACTATCATTACTGGCTTAGTCGCTCTCGTTCCCTATTAGAGTTCGAGGAAATTGATTTTCTTGATACTCAACAGCAATCTGATTTACTCGGACGGGTGCACCAAACTTTGTCAGAGGTGATTGCTGCTCGCAGTCTATTCAAAGCAACATATGGACAAATTGGGATTGAGCTAAATTTGCTGGAAACCTGGCATGATCTAGTGTCTGAGTGTTGGCAGATCATGATCCAGCTTCGTCTAGGGCAGTCAAATTGAGCAAAATGGTTTAAATTTCAAAGAAGACTAGATCACTATAATTATAATTTCAGCTTGCATTAAAAGATGTCAGGCTACGAGCAATCCCTGAAATAATCTTGGCTTGGGAGGGCTATGGATGATGCTTCAGATTCTATATATGATTGCCTTTATCGTGTTAGCGGTATTGGCGGTAGGCAACTTGATCCGTAACGTTTATTCGGTGGGCTTTCTATCCCAGCGCGATTATCACTTGCCCCTTCCTCCTCCCGCTTATCCAGAAGATAAGCCTCAATTAGTCCCCCATCCAGAGCTTCTGGATGAAGCTGGCAATGTGATTGATGAGCCTCTGCTCGTCATGCGTTCCATGAGTGTAGAGGATGCCCGAGAGCAGTTAGATGCCCTTTACAATCAATCACCAGGCTCTAAAGAGGACGTTTAGGCCGCTAGGCTCCATTTGCGGCTTGCCCATAATGGTGAGAGTCTGTGCCGACGAGCATCCTCTTTCGTTGTAACCCTTGATATCCAATGGTGGAAAATTCTCAACCGCCAGATCCCTCCTGCCCTCCTCAGTCGATCTCCAAAAAGTTTTGGCAGCCAGGTCCAGCCAAGAAATTTCTCAAAACTGCTCGACACTTATTACAGCCGATCCGGCAAGGTAGCCAATCCTTAAAGCGATACTTTCAGATCGATGAGCAAGAGGTTGCGGCTATCTTAGAGCGGGTGAAAGCAACCTTACCGACCACAGAAGTCATTTTGATTGGTAAGCCTCAATCAGGCAAAAGTTCCATTATCCGGAGTCTAACGGGGGCGACTACAGACATTATTGGCCAAGGGTTCCGTCCCCATACCGCTCATACTCAGCAATATGCATATCCCACGGAGGAGCTACCGCTTCTCTATTTCACCGACACGATGGGATTGGGAGAGGCCCAGCCAGATACCTCTGATCCGATGATGGAGCTATCGCAGCTTCTCACCCCTGACAGCAGTCTGACTGTCGATACGCCGTCAGCGAAGGTCATGATTCTCACCGTAAAACTGAATGATTTTGCAACGGACTTTCTACAAAATGTGATTGCACAGCTTCGAGAGCAACATCCTCAAGTTCCCTGCCTGCTAGCGGTCACTTGTGCCCATGAACTCTATCCCCCTCATGTCGAGAATCATCCTGCTTATCCCCCTAATGAGGCTGAGGTCTCACGAGCGTTTGCCGCGATCCAAAAGCAGTTTGAAGGCATCTGCGATCGCAGCGTCTTGATTGACTTCACTCTGGAGGAAGATGCATTTACTCCCCTGTTCTATGGTTTGGATACCTTTGTAGACCAGTTGGCAGAGCTACTGCCGGAAGCCGAATCGAGACTCCTCCATCAAATCCTAGATGATGCCGGTATCGGGACTGAAATTGGCTCCCTTTATCGGGAAACCAGTCGACGCTATTTGACGACCTTTGCCGCTATGGCGGCGACTTTAGCGGCAGTTCCTCTGCCGTTTGCAACGATGCCAGCTTTAACGGCACTTCAAGTCACGTTAGTCAGTCTCTTAGGGCGACTATATGGCCAATCCCTCAGTTTGTCCCAGGCTGGGGGAGTGATTAGTGCGATCGCAGGTGGTTTTATTGCGCAAGTTGTAGGCCGTGAACTGATCAAGTTTGTACCTGGCTTTGGTAGTGTGGTCGCTGCGACTTGGGCTGCTGCCTATACCTGGGCCTTAGGAGAAGGGGCTTGTGTCTATTTTGGCGATCTATTGGGGGGTAAAACACCTGATCCTCAGCAAATCCAGCAGACGATGCAGCAATCTTTCCAAGAAGCCAAGATCCGGTTTAAGGGAGAGGTTTGGTCGGCAGACTCTCAATCCCCCCCGACAGAATAACCCTTATTTCCCGACAGAATAACCCTTATTTATGGAAACAATGTAGATCCGGCTCTCTTATTCAGACTGTTCGGATCGAATACGCAGGGAGAGAGATTGTGCGGTTCCCCCCTCTAGCTGGACGAGGGTATCTAAGTGTTGAGCAGAGTGGGATAAAGCGTTGGCCGAATATTGGATTAAATGAGTTTGCTTCATAAAGGTATCGACTCCAGGGCCAGAGCTATAACGTGCTGTTCCTGCAGTCGGTAGATTGGGATTGGCACCTACCAGCAACTGACCTGTCGAGGGAGGCGTGTGAGACCCCATGAGAATGGAGCCAGCATGGCGAATATGCTCCACCAAACGCCAAGGATCATGAAGGGCAAGGGAAACCTGAGCGGGGGCCATCCCATTGACGAGGGACGTCGCGTTTTGTATATCGTCTACGGTGATGACTAAGCCATAGTGGGCGATCGCTTTTTCCGTCAATATCCCATAGCTGGATAAGGTCTGATTCACTTCCAAGACGACCTTGGTCGCCAGGGTTGTATCTGAGGTGATTAAAATAGCTGCTGCGAGGGGGTCAGATTCAGCCTGCGCTAATAGGTCCGCAGCAATATACGAAGGATTGGCGGTATGGTCTGCCAGAATAACCAGTTCTGGAGGTCCGGTTAGAGCATCGAGGCCTACAGAGCCATACACTAATTTCTTCGCCAGGGTGACGTAGATATTTCCACTACCGGCAATGACATCTACCGCAGGAATCGTGGCTGTCCCATAGGCCAAAGCTGCAATGCCTTGGGCACCTCCCACCCGATAAATCGCTTCTATGCCAGCTTCCTGGGCTGCGACAAGTACGGCAGGATGCATCTGTTGTTCTGGCCTGGGTGGCGTCAACATCACAATGTTGGGGACACCAGCGACAACGGCTGGAATCGCATTTAAAAGGATTGGACTCGGAGAAATGTTTTGAGCCCCTCGGATATAGAGACCTACCCGATCCACGGGGGTGTAGCGTTGACCCACCACGACTTGGTGATCACCAAAGTGGACCTGACTTTGACGGCGTTGCTTGAGGTGAAAGGCTTTAATCTGCTGGGCATACGACCGAATGGCGTCCAATTGCTCCTGAGAAATTTGTTGATATGCTGCATCTAGTTCGGCACCGCTCACTTTGAGTTGGTCTAGGCTTAAGGTGAGGTGGTCGAACTCAGCGGTATATTGAAGCAGGGCTAAGTCACCTTGGCGTTGGACCGATGCTAGGACTTCTCGAACGGTCGATTCTTTGTGCAAAAGAGAGTCATCCTGAGTGCGATCGCAAATCCGTCTCAGTTCTGCAATTGCCTCCGCTTGCTGGGTAATGGTTCGGAGCATGACTCTGAAATGCCTATCTGCAACCGCCAGGGAAAGGATGCCATTCTCTGCAAATGTAACGCATTTACTGAGGAGGTGGGGGACAATGAGCGGCTCATGCCACCGGGTTAAAGTCGCCCCAGGCTTTGGTTAACGGCATGCTTTACTCTTGTCCTCAGCTTAACTCGAAAATTTATAAAGGGCCTATTGACAATTGGTGCTACAATATCCCTTTGGGTAATTAATCGTTCCATATTGGAAGTCTGCTGAGCAACTAAACGTGGCCAATATCAAATCTGCAAAAAAACGAATTCTAATCGCTGAACGGAATCGTTTGCAAAACAAAGCTTACAAATCAGCGATCAAAACTTTCACTAAGCGGTTTCAAGCAGCGGTGGATGACTACAAAAATAATCCCTCTGATGATCAGCTTGCTGCGATACAGAATGAGATGTCCGTGACTTACAGCAAAATTGATAAAGCTGTCAAGGTCGGGGTTTTTCATCGAAATACAGGCGCTCGGAAGAAAGCCGGTTTAGCTCGGATCCTCAAAGCAGCGACTTGAGGTTGGGCACCGTTTTTCCTGAAATCTAGATATAGCTGATTTTTTACTCTAGATTCTGTCTCCACCGCTTTGGACATTGCTTCTTCATGCAACTCATAGACACTCATGTTCATTTGAACTTTGATGTTTTTCAGCCTGATCTCGACCAGATAGCTCAGCGTTGGCGTGATCATCACATTGTGAGGTTAGTCCATTCTTGTGTTGAGCCATCGGAGTTTGAACAAATCCAAAGTCTGTCCCAGCGTTTTTCTGAACTCTACTATGCAGTAGGTGTCCATCCTCTAGATGTCGAGAAATGGACTGCTGAGGCAGAAGCTCAGATGCGATTGATGGCCAAATCTGATTCTAAAGTGGTGGCTATCGGTGAAACCGGTTTAGATTTCTTCAAAGCCAATAACTTCGATCAACAAAAGCAAGTCTTTTGGACCCATCTCCAGATGGCTCAGCAACTGCAGCTCCCAGTGATTATTCACTGCCGAGAAGCGGCAACCGCAATGGTGGAGTTGCTCGAAAAATTTTGGGGAATACACGGGTCCGTGAAGGGAGTGATGCATTGTTGGAGTGGCACCCCAGAAGAGACGCAACAGTTCCTAGCGTTGGGATTCTATGTCAGTTTTAGCGGTATCGTCACCTTCAAAAATGCGGCTCAAGTTCATGAGTCCGCCCGTCTTGTGCCTTGCGATCGCATTCTCATAGAAACAGATTGTCCGTTTCTGGCACCTGTTCCTGTGCGAGGTAAACGCCGCAATGAACCTGCAAACGTAAGATATGTAGCTCAGCAGGTGGCGGATTTGCGAGGCGTCCCTTTAGAAGAATTAGCAGCTACAACGACTCAAAATGCCTGTCGATTATTCCAGTTGTCTTTACCCGTTCAATCTTAAAAAAGATTGATTTTCGATACAAACGTACCCTAAAATTGTTGATTCTATTCGCGCTGGGCGTGATTCTTAGAGGAGCTGTATGACTAACTCGATCTACACTCAACCCGCCTTTACTTTACCTGACTTAGTTGAAATTCAGCGGGAAAGTTTTCGTTCATTTTTGGAAGAAGGATTGATCGAGGAACTAGAAAGTTTCTCCCCCATCTCAGACTATACCGGCAAAATAGAGCTTCACTTTTTAGCCAAAAACTATAAGCTCAAACGCCCCAAATATGATGTAGACGAGGCCAAGCGGCGGGATAGCACCTATGGTGTGCAGATGTACGTTCCGACTCGTTTAATCAACAAAGAAACGGGTGAAATTAAAGAACAAGAGGTCTTTATTGGTGACCTGCCTCTGATGACGGAGCGAGGCACCTTTATTATAAATGGTGCTGAGCGGGTTATTGTTAACCAAATCGTTCGTAGTCCTGGGGTTTACTACAAATCTGAAACGGATAAAAATGGGCGCCGGACTTACAACGCCAGCCTTATTCCTAACCGGGGTGCCTGGTTAAAATTTGAGACAGATAAAAATAGTTTGGTCTGGGTTCGCATTGATAAAACCCGTAAGCTATCGGCCCAAGTTCTACTCAAGGCTCTAGGTCTCAGCGATGGTGAAATTTTTGATCGCCTTCGCCACCCAGAATATTATCAAAAGACCATTGATAAGGAGGGTCAGTTTGGGGAAGAGGAAGCCCTTCTAGAACTTTACCGAAAACTGCGCCCCGGCGAACCTCCTACGGTCAGTGGGGGTACTCAGCTGCTAGAGTCCCGATTCTTTGACCCCAAGCGGTATGACTTAGGTCGAGTCGGTCGCTATAAACTAAACAAGAAACTTCGTCTCAATACCCCTGAGCCCACGCGGGTGTTGACGCCAGACGATATCTTAGCCGCCATCGATTACTTAATCAATTTGGAATTTGATATCGGCTCTGTGGATGACATCGACCACTTAGGGAATCGTCGGGTTCGCTCTGTGGGCGAACTGTTGCAGAATCAAGTTCGTGTTGGTCTCAACCGCCTCGAGCGGATCATCAAAGAGCGGATGACGGTGTCTGACGTGGAGTCTTTGACCCCTGCATCTTTGGTCAATCCCAAACCACTGGTGGCGGCCATTAAAGAATTCTTTGGGTCCAGCCAACTGTCTCAGTTTATGGATCAGACGAATCCTCTGGCAGAGCTGACCCACAAGCGTCGACTAAGTGCCCTCGGCCCAGGAGGATTGACCCGGGAACGTGCAGGCTTTGCGGTTCGTGATATTCACCCCAGTCACTATGGCCGAATTTGCCCGATTGAGACTCCTGAAGGTCCTAACGCGGGTCTGATTGGTTCTTTGGCCACCCATGCTCGGGTGAATCCTTATGGATTTATCGAAACCCCCTTCTATCCAGTTGAGCATGGTCGAGTTCTTAAAGAACAGGCTCCGCAGTATATGACTGCCGATGAAGAAGATGATTTGCGGGTTGCACCTGGGGATATCCCCATGGATGCAGAGGGATATATCCAAGGTGAGATTGTGCCTGTGCGCTATCGTCAGGACTTTACCACCACATCCCCTGAAGAGGTAGACTATGTGGCGGTCTCTCCCGTGCAAATTATTTCGGTGGCAACCTCTCTGATTCCGTTTCTTGAGCATGATGATGCTAACCGTGCCTTGATGGGATCGAACATGCAGCGACAGGCCGTGCCTTTGCTACAGCCGGAGCGCCCTTTGGTGGGTACCGGGCTAGAAGCTCAGGCAGCTCGCGACTCAGGGATGGTGATTATCAGCCAGACTGATGGTGAAGTCACCTATGTCTCTGCGGATTCCATTCGCATTCGAGACCTGGAGGGGAATGAAAACGAGTATTTAATCCAAAAATATCAGCGCTCTAACCAGGATACTTGCTTAAACCAACGCCCCATTGTGTTTGTGGGCGATCAGGTTCGAGAAGGTCAAATTATTGCAGATGGCTCGGCAACAGAAGGTGGGGAATTGGCATTGGGCCAGAATATCCTCGTGGTCTATATGCCCTGGGAAGGCTACAACTATGAAGATGCCATCCTCGTGAGTGAGCGGTTGGTGCGTGATGATGTGTATACCTCCATCCACATCGAGAAATTTGAAATTGAAGCCCGGCAAACCAAGCTAGGCCCAGAAGAAATTACCCGAGAAATTCCCAACGTGGGTGAAGATTCTCTCCGGCAACTGGATGAGAACGGCATTATTCGGATTGGTGCTTGGGTCGAAGCAGGCGACATTTTGGTGGGTAAAGTCACGCCCAAGGGTGAATCGGATCAGCCTCCTGAAGAAAAGTTACTGCGAGCCATCTTTGGTGAAAAAGCCAGAGATGTGCGAGATAACTCCCTAAGAGTACCCAACGGTGAAAAAGGCCGGGTGGTCGATGTCCGGGTCTTTACCCGTGAGCAAGGAGATGAACTTCCACCTGGGGCCAATATGGTGGTTCGCGTTTACGTTGCCCAGAAACGCAAACTGCAGGTGGGTGACAAGATGGCCGGTCGTCACGGCAACAAAGGGATTATCTCCCGTATCTTGCCGATTGAAGATATGCCGTATCTCGCGGATGGAACTCCGGTTGACCTCGTGTTGAATCCCCTGGGGGTTCCCTCTCGAATGAATGTGGGCCAAGTCTTTGAATGTCTCCTAGGTTGGGCGGGGCAAAATCTAAATACCCGCTTCAAACTGACTCCCTTTGATGAAATGCATGGAGAAGAGGCATCTCGAAGTACGGTTCACGGCAAGCTAGAGGAAGCTCAACAGAAAACTGGCAAAGATTGGCTTTATGACCCTGAAAAACCAGGCAAACTGCAGGTGTTTGATGGGCGAACCGGGGAACCCTTTGACCAACCGGTCACGGTGGGTAAAGCCTATATGTTGAAGCTGGTTCACTTGGTGGATGACAAGATTCACGCTCGGTCGACGGGTCCATACTCCTTGGTGACTCAGCAGCCTTTGGGGGGTAAAGCCCAGCAGGGTGGACAGCGATTTGGAGAAATGGAAGTGTGGGCCTTGGAAGCCTTTGGGGCAGCCTATACCTTGCAAGAACTCCTAACGGTCAAATCCGACGATATGCAAGGGCGGAATGAAGCGCTGAATGCCATTGTGAAAGGCCAGGCGATTCCCCGACCGGGTACACCTGAATCCTTCAAGGTGTTGATGCGAGAGCTGCAATCTCTGTGTTTAGATATCGCGGTTCACAAAATCGAAACGGAAGATGATGGTGGTAGCCGGGATATGGAAGTCGATTTGATGGCTGATGTTAGCCACAAGCGCACTCCCTCCCGTCCCACCTATGAATCGTTCTCCAGGATTGATATGGAAGAAGGGGAAAGTTAATTGTCTGCCGGACAGTAGGGTTGAACGGATGATCCCTTCAACCCAATTCATTTCGAAGCATATTTAGCAAGGAACAAGAGGAAGCTAATCGCGATGCCAAAGCTCGAACAACGATTTGACTATGTCAAAATTGGGCTAGCCTCTCCGGAACGGATCCGGCAGTGGGGGGAGCGTACCTTACCCAATAACCAAGTGGTCGGTGAAGTCACCAAACCAGAAACCATCAACTACCGAACTTTAAAACCGGAGATGGATGGTCTGTTTTGTGAGCGGATCTTTGGTCCTGCCAAGGATTGGGAATGTCACTGTGGCAAATATAAGCGGGTTCGGCACCGAGGTATCGTCTGTGAGCGCTGTGGCGTCGAGGTGACTGAGTCGCGGGTGCGACGACATCGTATGGGCTATATCAAATTAGCTGCTCCCGTGACCCACGTTTGGTACTTGAAAGGTATTCCGAGCTATATGGCTACGTTGCTGGACATGCCCCTGCGGGATGTAGAGCAGATTGTTTATTTCAATGCCTATGTGGTTTTGGACCCAGGCAACGCAGATACCTTGTCCTATAAGCAACTACTAACGGAAGATCAGTGGATCGAAATTGAAGATCAAATCTATAGCGAGGATTCTCAGCTAGAAGGGATTGAAGTCGGCATTGGTGCTGAGGCTGTGCAAAGACTGCTCCAGGACATCCAGCTTGAAACAGAAGCTGAAACCCTGAGAGAGGACATTGGCAACGCTAAGGGCCAGAAAAGAGCCAAGCTGATTAAGCGATTGCGGGTCATCGATAACTTTGTAGGAACGGGCTCTCAAACCGATTGGATGGTTCTGAGCGTGATCCCAGTTATTCCACCGGATTTGAGGCCAATGGTGCAGTTGGATGGTGGACGATTTGCCACCTCTGACCTCAATGATCTGTACCGTCGAGTGATTAATCGCAATAATCGCCTCGCTCGATTGCAAGAGATTTTAGCTCCAGAGATTATCGTTCGAAATGAGAAACGGATGTTGCAAGAGGCGGTGGATGCCTTGATCGACAACGGCCGCCGAGGTCGAACTGTGGTGGGAGCGAATAACCGTCCCTTAAAATCCTTGTCTGACATCATTGAAGGAAAGCAAGGTCGTTTCCGGCAGAACCTTCTGGGTAAACGGGTTGACTATTCCGGTCGTTCTGTGATCGTCGTGGGTCCCAAGCTGAAGATGCACCAGTGCGGCTTGCCCAAAGAGATGGCGATTGAACTCTTTCAACCCTTTGTTATTCACCGTTTGATTGGCCAAGGTCTAGTGAATAACATCAAAGCGGCTAAGCGCCTAATCCAGCGTAATGATCCCGTCATTTGGGATGTGTTGGAAGAAGTGATTGAAGGGCATCCAGTGATGCTCAACCGAGCGCCGACCTTGCACCGATTGGGAATTCAAGCGTTTGAACCTATCTTGGTGGATGGTCGAGCCATTCAACTTCATCCTTTGGTTTGCCCGGCCTTTAACGCCGACTTTGACGGGGACCAAATGGCGGTGCACGTTCCCCTTTCAATTGAAGCTCAGTCTGAAGCCCGTCTTCTGATGTTGGCCTCAAATAATATTCTGTCGCCAGCCACAGGGCGTCCCATTGTTACGCCTAGTCAGGACATGGTGTTGGGAGCTTACTATCTGACCGCAGATAATCCAGGTCGGCAAAATGGGGCAGGTAAGTATTTTGCGAGTTTAGACGATGCCATTATGGCCTATGAGCAGCAGCAAGTTGACTTACATGCCTATGTGTGGGTGCGGTTTGATGGACCAGTAGATGATGGCGAGGACGACATTGAGCCTGAGGTAGAAACCTCTGCGGATGGCGTTGTCACTCAAACTTACCCCTCTCGTCGAATTCGTAAGGATGCAGACGGGACATTAATTTCACAATATATTCGCACAACCCCTGGTCGCATTATTTACAACAAAACCATCCAGGATTCATTGGCTAGCTAAGTTGGAGAAGCAGATTATGGCAGAACATTCCACCCATTCCCCTCGCGAGGCGACTCCACCAGCCTTTTGCAACAAAATTGTGAATAAAGGTCAGCTGAAGTCACTGGTTCACTGGGCATTTACCCACTATGGAACCGCTCGGACCGCTGAAATGGCGGATCATTTGAAAGATCTAGGATTTCGATATGCGACGAAGGCCGGGGTTTCCATTAGTGTGGATGACCTTCAAGTTCCTCCCAGTAAGCGTCAGCTGCTAGAAACGGCTGAAGAAGAAATTCGGGTAACTGAAGATCGCTATACGCGCGGTGAAATCACGGAAGTTGAGCGTTTTCAGAAAGTTATTGATACTTGGAACGGGACGAGTGAGGAACTCAAAGACGAAGTGGTACGCCATTTTCGCTCCAATAATCCCCTGAACTCGGTCTATATGATGGCCTTTTCTGGGGCAAGAGGTAACTTGTCTCAGGTTCGTCAGCTCGTTGGTATGCGAGGACTGATGGCGGATCCTCAAGGAGAAATCATTGACTTACCGATTAAGACTAACTTCCGGGAAGGCTTAACGGTTACGGAATATATTATTTCCTCGTACGGTGCCCGTAAAGGTCTGGTTGATACCGCTCTGAGAACAGCTGACTCCGGGTACCTTACCCGCCGCTTGGTAGACGTCTCTCAGGACGTGATTATTCGGGAACTCGATTGTGGAACCCAGCGAGGGATTCCAGTGCAGAGTATGACCGATGGCGATCGCGTTTTGATCCCTTTAGCCAATCGATTGTTAGGGCGTGTTGTTCTGGAAGAAGTGGTTCACCCTGAGACGGGAGAAGTGATTCTGCCCAAAAATGAGGCTGTTTCTGAGTCCATTGCGAAAGAGATTGCAAAGGCTGGCGTGGAAGAAGTCATTGTTCGCTCTCCCCTAACCTGTGAAGCTGCTCGTTCGGTTTGTCAACATTGCTATGGCTGGAGCCTGGCCCATGCCCACCTTGTAGATACTGGGGAAGCTGTTGGTATTATTGCAGCCCAATCCATCGGTGAGCCTGGAACACAGCTAACGATGAGAACCTTCCACACAGGTGGGGTGTTCACCGGAGAAGTGGCTCGCCAAATCCGTGCGCCATTTAACGGCAAAATCAAGTTCCCTAAAAAGATGCGGAGCCGTCCCTTCAGAACTCGCCATGGGGAAGATGCATTGACGGCTGAGGTGAGCACGAGTTTGACGTTAGAAGGAGACGGTCAAACTGAAACTTTTGAAATCACCCAAAACTCGACGCTCTTGGTCAAGGATGGCCAAGCGGTGAAAATGGGGCAGATGTTGGCTGAAGTGGCAGCTGCAGGTCGGAATGTTCGCAAAACCACTGAAAAAGCGACAAAAGACGTGGCCTCTGATCTGGCTGGAGAGGTGCAATTCTCGAACCTCGTGCCTGAAGAAAAACATGACCGCCAAGGCAATACAACCCGCATTGCGCCTCGTGGTGGCTTGATTTGGGTCTTGTCGGGGGAAGTCTATAACTTACCGCCAGGTGCTGAGCCGACTGTTAAAAATGAGGACTACATTGAAGGAGAAGATGTCTTAGCCGAGACTAAACTCGTGACTGAGCATGGTGGCGTTGTTCGTCTGCCAGTACAGGAGGAAGGCAAAGGAGGTCGAGAAGTTGAAATTATTACGGCTTCTGTTTTGCTGGATCAAGCTAAAGTCTGGCTGGAAAGTCTCCAAGGCCGTGACCAGTATGTGATTGAAGCCCAGAAGAAGCAGCGCTTTTTATTGAAAGCGGCTCCAGGGACGAAAGTCATTAATGGTCAAGTGGTTGCTGAGCTGATCGATGATCACTACCGTACCAAGACTGGTGGCATCCTGAAATATGCTGGCGTTGAAGTTACTAAAAAAGGCAAAGCCAAGCAGGGGTATGAAGTGACCCAGGGTGGAACATTACTCTGGATTGCAGAAGAATCCCATGAGGTGAATAAAGATATTTCTTTACTGTTGGTTGAAGATGGCCAATATGTTGAAGCTGGTACAGAAGTCGTCAAAGATATCTTTTGCCAAAGTAATGGGGTCGTGGAAGTTACCCAGAAAAACGATATTTTGCGAGAAGTGTTGGTCAAACCTGGGGATCTACATCTGGTAGACGATCCAGAAGCAGTCAAGGGTAAAGATCAATCTCTGTTAAATCCTGGGGAAGAGTTGTTACCTGGATTAGGCACGGATGAACTGCGGTACATCGAATGTGTTACCACTCCGGAAGGTGAGGCGGTTCTCCTTAGGCCTGTCACTGAGTTTCCGGTGCCGGATCAACCGTCGGTTCCGTCCCAAGAGTCCATTAATGAGGCCGGTCGGGCGATTTGTTTGAAGGCCGTGCAGCGTCTTCCCTACAAAGATGGTGAACGGGTGAAGTCTGTTGAAGGGGTGGATTTACTCCGGACGCAATTAGTACTGGAAATTGATACGGATGCGCCGCAAATTGCAGCTGATATTGAGATTTTGCCTGATGAAAAGGATGAAGAAGTCTCTCGTTTACAGCTGGTGATTTTAGAAACCCTAGTCATTCGTCGGGATGTTTCTGCGGATCAAACCCAAGGAAGTACCAAAACACGGCTCTTGGTGGAAGAGGGGCAGCAAATTGATCCGGGTGCTGTGGTGGCGCGGACTGAAATTAAGGCGAAGCAAGGCGGTAAAGTCCGAGGTATTCGCAGTGGGAACGAGGCAACTCGCCGGATTCTCTTGATGACAGATGATGATCTGATCACGATTGAGACGCAAGGCAAAGCCACGTCTGCTGCTGAGGGAGAACTCCTGAGAGCAGGGGATGAAGTCGCTGCTGGCGTGACGGTGGCCGAGTCTTGTCAAGTCATTAAAGTTGAAGATAGCCAGGTAACGTTACGGATTGCTCGCCCTTACTTGGTCTCTCCCGGAGCGGTCTTACAAATTGATGACCAGGATCTGGTCCAGCGAGGTGATAATTTAGCGCTGTTGGTGTTTGAGCGCACGAAGACAGGAGATATTATCCAGGGTCTACCTCGAATTGAAGAGTTGCTAGAAGCTCGCAAACCTAAGGAGATGTGTACCCTGGCGCAACGCTCGGGAACGTGCCAGGTGATTTACAACGATGATGACAGTATCGAAGTCAAGATTGTTGAGCAGGATGGGACCATTACTGACTATCCCATTGGACCTGGGCAAAACCCCATTGTTTTGGATGGTCAGACGGTTGAGGCGGGCGAAGCGGTGACCGATGGTCCGCTGAACCCCCATGACATTCTGGAAATTTATTTCCGATTCCACCGGGAGACGAAAGGGGTTTATGAATCTGCGTTGCTGAGTTTGCAAAAGGTCCAAAATTTCCTAGTTAATGGTGTGCAGTCAGTGTATCAATCTCAAGGGATTGATATTGCGGATAAACATATTGAAGTGGTGGTCCGTCAGATGACCTCTAAGGTCCGAATCGATGATGGGGGTGATACCACGATGCTGCCAGGAGAGCTAATTGATCTGTACCAAGTGGAACAGGTGAATGCAGCCATGTCGATTACGGGTGGTGCTCCGGCTGAATATACGCCTGTGTTATTGGGGATTACCAAAGCATCCTTGAACACGGATAGCTTTATCTCAGCTGCGAGTTTCCAAGAAACCACTCGAGTTCTAACTGAAGCTGCGATTCAGGGTAAATCTGATTGGTTGCGTGGTTTGAAAGAGAATGTGATTATTGGACGTCTCATTCCTGCGGGTACAGGTTTTAATTCCTATGATGACGGTGGTTTAGGGGAACCGGATCCTTCCTTTGAAGGCATGCCCTTTACGGATGATGATGATGTGATTGATGACCGCACAGCGCGGAATTACAACATCAATGATGTTAAACCGTTCTCTGGCGAACGGCCCGCTTATGATCCCAGCAAGCCTGGTGAACAGCAGCGGTCTATGCTTGGTATTGATCCTGCGGCAGTCGGGGATGATACCTTGATTGACGATCAAGTGGCTGAGAAGCTGAATGCCAATCTGGAAGGCGACCAGTAATCAGTAACAGAAGGGGCTCAACTTGAGCCCCTTCTCTTTAGGTTGATGTGCAGACTTTCGTTGAGAGAGCGAATATCTGATCGTCGAGAAGGCATGAGGTAAACACCATGCGGGCTAGAATTCGCGATACTGAACTTTACTTTGATGTGGAAGGTTCTGAACTTGCGATCGCAACCTCCCAAATTCAGATCAAACCCGTATTCTTTGTCATTCATGGTGGACCAGGAGTCGATCATACGACCTGTCGTCCCGTCTTATCTCCACTCAGTGAAATCGCTCAACTGATCTATTTTGACCATCGTGGGCATGGTCGCTCGGCACGAAGTAATCCTGAGACCTATACTCTGGACAATAATGTTGAAGATCTGGAGGCACTGCGCCAGCATTTAGGGCTAGAGCAAATTGGATTGCTTGGGTTTTCCTATGGTGGGATGGTGGCCCTTGCCTATGCTAGCCGCTACCCCACCTATGTATCTCAGTTGATTCCCGTTGTTACCGCTGCTGATGCTCGATTTTTGGCCTTAGCCCAGGCGAAGCTGGCTAAAGACGGCACTCCTGAACAGCAAGCGATTGCCCAACTGTTATGGGATGGCAAGTTTGAATCTGAACAGCAACTTCAGGACTATTTTCAGCTGTTAGGGCCGCTCTATTCTCTAACCTTCGACCTCGAAAAGTCGATGAAGGCTTGGCGTCGAGTGATTTTTAATCCTGAAGCCATCAATCAAGCTTTTGGAGGCTTTTTAAGGACCTATGATATTCGAGCGGAATTGCCTCAAATCACTGCGCCAACCCTAGTGATCGGGGCTGAGCAAGACTGGATTTGCCCACCCCAATTTTCGGAAGAAATTGCTCAAGCTATTCCGAAGGCCAAGTTAGATATTATTCCTAACTCTGGCCATTCGGTTCGAGCAGATGCACCTGAAAGATTGCTCGAACTCATTTCAAATTTTTTGAAGTAGTTGCCAGTCTATGAACAATCAGCTGCTCCAATGCTGTTGTTAAAATCTGAGTCTATCGAGAAAGAATTTTAATTGGTTATGGGTAGCTGGGCGATTGCATCGGTATAGACAAGATTAATCCCACCACAGGGGGCGTAGCTAATGGATCGGGGATGCCTTAGACTTCGGAATGGTTACCCCTGGGAATAGGGAGTCAAACCGTTGATTGACCCAGGCAAGCCGCAGCATGAGTAGATGATTGAAACCATCCTCACTCCAGCGCATACCAACCCCCTTAAAGCGCTGTTGAATCAGCCACTTACAAGCACTTTCGACCATTCCTGACCCCAGCGGTATCTGTAGTTGTTCAAAGTGGCGATATTGGATGTGTCGCAGATGGCGCTGGAAATAAGCCTGTACCTGGAGCAACGTCGTAAAAGATTTGCCCGTAAACAATTGTGAGTGAATCAACATCGTCAAGGACCGCAATACTAATAGGTGTTGCCCATGTCGCAATTGGTGTCGCCAGCGCCGAAACCAGGCTTGGGCTTGAGCAGAGCGAGCATCCCCAAACATCGCTTTTGTTGCTCGTGCAAGATGGCCTGCTGCATGAAAGAAATCGAGAACTGCCACAGCACAGTGAGAGAACAAGGTGCGGTAGACTCGCCAGAAGCCTCGCCCCCATCACTCAACCAGATGACGCTTGGGGCCGATTCAAAGTCTTGTTTGCGGGCTTCGAGGTGCAGTAAGGGGATGAACTGGTCGATATCGCCCAATACTGCCACCAGTCTTCGACGTAGTAGTTGGGGGACACGCTTTTGTGCTCGGGTGCCCCGTGTTCCTAGGCGGGCTAAGATAGCAACTTTGACTTCTCGCCACTGGATTTTTCCCTTGGGGTTTTCGGGGTGGGGCGAAAGGGCACCATCACACCGTCAGCAGCAATGGCCAAAGGTAGAACAGACAACACCTCTGAAATCGCTTCACAAGGAGTCTGGTCACCTGAGGCTTGAGCTTTGAGTTGAGTCTCTAGCTCCTGATAAGCTTTGTTGCCCATGACTTGCACCCAACTCCACAAGCTTGATGAGCTGACGGATAAACCACTCCACTGACTCAGCATCCAACTGGCCAGTTCATAGGGCATAAATAGACTTAACAAGCAGCCTAGACGAACCAATTCTTCACTGCTGTGCTGATAGGAGGTAATCCCAATGGATTGATCCAAAGGAGCGGATAGACTACCTGGACACCTGTGGGGACAACGACCCACCCGTCGCTTTCAGGCAATATTTCCCACCAGTGTCTGCATCTGACGAGATTCCCATCCCTTCGAGTGCAAGCGGGTTCCGCAAGTGGGACACCTCGGCCATTCCAATACTGTTTTGCTCGCCGTGAGAGTTCATCCTCCAGAAGCCAGCGAGCCAAAACAAACCCATTTGCAGAACGATATAAACCATCTGACTCAGGCTGGGTGCTTCTTTGAGTGCTTCGACCTGTTCTAGAAATTCGTGATGCTCTAGTACGGTTGGCAATTGCGATGTTAGGCTCATGACAAGTTTTTGATTCGGGTACAGGATCTATTGTCCTTGACCCGTTTTTCTTTGAGCCATACATCCCCGATTCTGTGCTTACGCCCCACCACAGGTGTATCAAATTATCTCTCAGTAATGGTGCCAAAAGAGCCTGGCCCTCTTCTAACTCAGATACATATCTTTCTAAACCTGCCTTGATGGCATTCTGACGGCGAAAGAGAGCTTCAATCTCTAACACTTCTTTTTCAGTCACTTGATGTTTGAATTTCAGCTTGAGTCCTGCAGCATCGGTAAACCAGGCTTGGCATGGACAGATATGCTCTATCTTTTTGACATTCTCCATAACCAAGGCAATTACAGCGTCAGCATTAAACCCGTAGCTCATCGCACCATGTGAACCAACTTGAAACACTTTAATAATGCTGCTAATGGGGGTATCAACAGGAACAGAGTAAATTTTATAGGCGGGATCCTTATCTAATAATCCGAAGAACGAAATTCTTGACGAGCTATATAATTCTGGCGGATCGCCATATATTAAGTCTTGATTATTGAGATCATCAACAACCCAATTTTCGGGAAGATTAGCGGGCTTGAAAGGCATGGCACTATGGAGTTTGATTAAGAACCCAACTCCATAGTGTCATGAATAATAGAAGATCTGGCCATGACTAAAGAGCTTTAAAGTATTCAGGAATTACAAGTTTTTGTAATCGTCCTGTACCGCTATTTTCGAGTTGCTTGTCAGCTCACTATATTGGTGATTCAAGAGGGAGTGTTGGTCGGAGATTACAGGTTCTTTGATTCCAAAAATAAGCACCCACCCCAGTCAGAAGGTTAGACAGGCCCGTGGCGATAAAAATGCCTTGAATACCAAAGAAGTGTGACCCTAAATAGGCCATCGGGATATAGAGCACAAACATTCTGATGGCCGTCATGACCACGGAAGGAATGGGTTTACCTAAGGCATTAAAGGTCGCGCTCGAAACTTGAATAATTCCTGCTGGAGCATAGGTAATGGGCACGATGAGGAGATATAGAGCTGCGATCTCAACCACCTCAGGGTTGCCATTAAACGAACTCACCAATTGCTTGCCGGTGGCTGCCAATAGCACCGCCATCAACATGCCCCAAAATAGACAAAACTGGAAGCTGACTTTGAGGGATTGCTGCACCCGACCATAAGCTTTTGCCCCCCAGTTCTGCCCTACAAAAGGCCCCATACTCGCCGCCAGGGCAAATAGCGTGATTAGGGCAAAAGACTCCACTCGCGATGCTACCCCAAAGGCGGCAACGGCTTCTTCTCCATAAAAAGCCAGGAGACTGGTGATTATGCCCACAGAAATAGGCGTAATCATACTGGTCATGGCTGCTGGCAAACCAATACGGAGGATATCCAACCAGCACCTCAGCATCTCCGATAGCTTAGGGCGTTGAAAGCAGAGCAGATGCTCTTTGAAATGGAGAACAACGAGAGAGGCGATAAAAGTGAGGGCGCGGGCAATCACCGTTGCGATGGCTGCACCTTGTAGCTCTAAGCGCGGTAAGCCCGCTAGACCTAGGATAAACAGGGGATCCAAGGCAATATTAATCCCAGCGGCAACGGTCATAATGATGCTGGGGGTAGCCGTATTCCCGGCTGCACGGATGGCGCTGTTCCCCACCATCGGCACCACCAAGAAAATCATGCCTAGATACCAAATCTGCATATAGTCCCGCACCAAGGGAAGAACATCTGCCGTTGCTCCCAAGGCCGTGAAGAGTGGATCAATCGTCAATAGACCCACCACAATAAAAACACCAACAATAGCCAGAGCCAACGTCAAACTGTTGGTGGTAAAGCGCTGTACTCGGGTTTGATCGCCTTCACCAATCGCTCGGGCAATAATTGAAGCCGCACCCGTTCCCAATCCCATGGCTAAGCTACCAAAGGTAGTGACCACCGGAAAGGTAAAACTCATGGCTGCCAGCTCTTGAGTCCCGAGCTGACCCACAAAATAGGTGTCTGCTAAATTGAAGGCAACAATCGCAAAAATCCCCCACACCAGCGGCAAGGTAAGTTTGATCAATTGGGTACTAACATTGCCTTCCGTTAATCGCTGTCTCACGGTTTTTAGGGGAGTAGGTTGGGGCATTTAGATCCAACAACGATGCCCAGCTTTGGGTACAATCTTACTCAACATCGTTGCATTTCTTTACAAATCTTAAAGCATTTTGCCCACTTACCGCACAGCGACTGCGCCGCAATAACGACAGATAGACTGTGCACCTATTAATTCAATAGGTGCGTTAATCCATATATTAGGTGTGAAAACGTTTAGGCAGGGCTATCTGTTGTTAGCTCCGGCGGTGTAGTGCGTCGCTGCAGCACGATAATGTTTGACCCCACCACAGGCTCTCTAGCTAAGAGCTGGTCCGTTTGATCGCGAATTTCTAGCTTGGGAAAATCTAGTTTGCGGCTCCGTTCCAGGGCATCTGTTCCCAACTGATTTTGTTCAGAACGAGACAATTCAAACCAGCGATCGCTCACCTTAATCACTAACCGCTCATCTTGGAAATTCGCTTGAACAGACTGAACAATATCTTGAGAATATTGATCAAACACTTGGGCGACCTGAGACTGTACCTCAATAATTTGTTTCCGCGCTGGTTCAGGCGGGGGAGGCGGCTCTTCGACGGGAGCCTCTGTAACAGGTGTCGAAGGCGGTGAGACCGGGGTAGGTTGAGCAACAGGAGCAGGCGCTTTCGCGACCGGAGCAGGGTCTGGCGGTTGCTGAACGGTGGGTTGACTCGGTGGGATCAGGGATGAAAATAGCCAATAGATTAGGGTTGCAATGCTGAGAATAACAACCGTTAGAAACCGATCTGAGAATGACTTTAATCCATTTGGAAAGCGACCCCGCAGAATTTTCAGTCCTATCCCCCAGATAGGCTTAATCACCACATTGCCGAGGGTCACAATGATGTTGTTCCATAACCAGCTAATGACTTTAACACCTGGCTCTATTTTGCTGTAAAACGAGGTTTTCTTGACCTGATTGCCGATGGCAGAGAGGATCGATCCCAGTACCTTGCCTACGGTACCTACAATTTGGGTCAGAACAGCTTCAATGGGAGAATCGCCGATAACCTCGCCCTCAGAAGATTCGGTCTTGGACTTGACGCCCTTGGCGGCTGTGGATTTTGGCCCTTTGCCAGGTTGAGGTCTCGCTGATTTGAGCTTGTCAGCCTTCGGCTTGCCAGCTCGATCGGCCGCAGCAGAGATAGGCTCCTTTTTCTCTTCAGACTGGGAGGAAGACTTGGAGGCCGATTTGGATGACTCTGAGGGAAGATCCGTAGGCTTTGCTTTGGCAGATGAGTCAAAAGTCGTAGCGGTTGACTCTGCCTTAGGGGGAATATTGGTGGTGGCTTTTTCAGAATCAGAAGCGTCGGGTTTTTCAAGGTTAGCTTGGGGTTCCTTGATATCTGCTTCTGATTCTGCAGGGGTAGGTTGCTCTTCTGGCATAGGTTTAGAACAAAAGACAGAATTGGGCTTATTCTCAAAACGTAAGCAGGCTACCGCTGCTCAGCCCTAATCTATCATCAAACCGGGATGCCAAGTGGCCCATTCAAGTAACGAATGACTAACGAATGGGCGATACCAAGCGGTGAAGAAACAGAGATTCTATTTCGTTTGCTACGGCTGTACTTAAGACAGCGTGGCAGCAAAGGCACAAAGACCAACCACTAGAAGAACACCACCGACTGTCAACGCCATATTCAGTGTTTTCTTTTTATCGGATGCAGGCTCGGCTGCATAGGATTTGGGCTCGACGGCAAAATTATTGACGAGACCCCGGTCTTCAGTGGTATAAGGCATAGTTAAAGAAAGTTCATTAAGTTTCACAAATTATAGCAGACCGTATCCGGCATCAAATGTCTGTGGTGACAGCCTTTTCATCTGTTTTAACTATGAACTTTACTGTAACGAGAACGTTAATATATCTTTTTTCATTCCTAGCTTGTGGGAAGAGTCTTTAGATTTTTTTAATGAGCTGGTCGCGGAAAAGAGAAACTTTTTCCCTAACTAGAAATTCGACCTACCAAGGGAGAACTGGCACTGGCATAGGCTTTGACTGGAATGCGTCCCGATTGGTAGGCGAATCGTCCTGCTTGGGTGGCCATGCCCATGGCAGTTGCCATCATCACCGGGTCTTGAGCTTTGGCAATGGCAGTATTGATTAGTAATGCATCAGCTCCCATCTCCATGGCTTGGGCTGCTTCACTGGGAGAACCGATGCCAGCGTCTACGACGACTGGTACTGTGGCATTCTCAATAATGATCTGAATATTGGCCATATTTTTGATCCCTTGCCCCGATCCTATGGGAGATCCTAGGGGCATGACAGTAGCACAGCCGACATCTTCTAGGCGCTTAGCTAACAGGGGATCGGCATTGATATAGGGAAGAACAGCGAACCCCTCTTTAACCAATTGTTCAGCCGCCTCCAAGGTACCGATGGGATCAGGTAGCAAGTACTTAGAGTCTGGGATCACCTCTAGCTTGATAAAGTTATTATCTTCTTGACCTAACAGCTTGGCCATTTCTCGACCGAGCCGGGCGACCCGAACGGCCTCTTCTGCTGTTTGGCAACCAGCGGTATTTGGGAGCATCCATACCTTGTTCCAATCCACGGCTTCAGCTAAGCCTTGATGCCCAGGGGCGTTGGTTTGTACTCGCCGAACGGCGACGGTCACAATTTCGCAACCACTGGCCGCAATACTACGCCGCATCGTTTCAAAATCGTCATATTTGCCGGTACCGGTCATTAACCTTGACTGGAACTGTCGATGACCGATTTGTAGGGGTTCAGTCGTCGCAGCCGAGGAGGAAGAATCAATGGTTTGCATAGCCAAGGATGAAGGTCTAAGAAAAGTTCAGCAATGAAGGGAAACTGCCGCTAGGCTAGTGAAGTATCTCACATTATAAGAAACCAACTTGCGGTCATGGGAACCCCTTATTTATCCCCTGCGTCAGAAAGGGCAGGTGTAATTATGGTCAATTCCATTCATGACAGCCAGTCTTCAGGTATCTTGGTCAAGGGTTAGGGTTGAGGATTCAGAACCTCACGTGCAAATACCAGCAGCGAAACTTGGCAACTCTGAGCTGGTGCAACTTTGTCAAGCTGGGTTGCGCCCCGATCGTGTTGCTTTCACAGAACTCCTCAGACGCTACCAGTCTCATGTCGATCGGGTGCTTTATCATCTTGCTCCCGATTGGGATGATCGAGCCGATTTGGCCCAAGAAGTGTGGATACGAGTCTATCGAAATATCAGCCGTCTTAAGGAACCCGCGAAGTTCCGGGGATGGTTGAGTCGGATTACCACCAATTTGTTTTATGACGAGCTTCGCAAGCGTAAGCGCCACCGCAGCCCCCTATCTCTTGATGCACGGCTGACTATGGAAGATGGTGATATTGCCTGGGAGATTGCGTCAGGAGAGCCAGGGCCGGATGAAAGCTTGGCCACCCATGAGTTTTACGGTCAACTCAATGATGCGATCTCAGAACTCCCAGAAGCATTTCGTACCACGATTGTTTTACGGGAAATTGAAGGCTTAGCCTACGAAGAAATTGCCGAAATTACGGGTGTTTCCTTGGGAACGGTCAAATCTCGGATTGCTCGGGCTCGTTTGCGGCTGCAAGGGCAATTGCAAAATTATCTTAAAGATTGACGTTAAATTCTTCATCAAAGTTGATCATTCTAAGGATATAGAAGTAAAACCTTTAACACTTCTTTGTCGGTCCCCTAAACATACGTTAGATTTGAACTAGGCTTTCATTGATGAAACGCTTGCTTGAGATACCGACCTGGTATCAGCTTTTTGTCTCAGGTAGATGACCGTACTGATCACCTTACTGTACTAATCAGGGTGAGACATTAATTTATTTCATCTAAACCTCCCAATCGGGCAAGTGAGATACTGCTATGGATGACATTAAAACAATAGAATTTGATCGGTTTGAGCTACTGAGTGCCTATCTGGACGACGAGGCCTCCGCTGCTGAGCGGAAGCAAGTGGAAGCTTGGCTAGCAACTGACCCTGAATTTAGTCAGTGCTATCAGCAACTTCTGCAACTCCAGCGTGGCTTTCAGTCTACCCCTGCGCCTACCTCTACGCCAGTGGAACAGACGGCAGAAGCTGTGTTTTCCCAAGTAGAGCGCAAGCCAAAATTAGCCTTGTGGGCAACGGTAGGTACGGCAGCTGCAGTGTCCGTCGCAGCGATTACGGGCCTTTTCTCTGGTGGAGGATCGTTGATCCCCCAAACGGCTCAGAATTCTGAGAATGCCGAGAATGCTACTGTGGCCATTAACTCTCAGTCGGATAACTTGAAGCCTTCCGATTTACTGATTGCCATTGAACAATCTCCCGTTGATATTCCAGTGGCGATTAACCTCTCAGATACAGAGGCGCGGTAGCTAGCGCAGTAACGATCCGGTGATCATGCCAACTAATAGGAGTAATCCTATCCAGACGTTTTGACGAAAAAGCTGACCATAGGCGCTAGGAACTAGGTTTTTACGCCTGAGTCGGTAAATTTGTCGCCACCAGAGATAAGTGCTGAGTCCAAGGGATATCCAATACCCAAAGTGGAGATTGAGGGCGTACCCCAGTACACCTAAACAGATGATAGTAGCCACTAAAAAGAAGGAAATGGCAGCTTCGGCATAATTGCCAAAGAATAATGCACTGGAATTAATGCCCAGCCGCCGATCATCAGGACGGTCAGGCATGGCATAGATGGTGTCAAAACCCAACGTCCAAAGTACGGTCGCAGCCCACAGCAGCCAGGCTCCTATGCTGAGATTGCCAACTGCAGCACTCCAGCTAATCAGTACCGAAAAGCCCCAAGCAATGGCCAGCACCAATTGTGGGACTGGAAAAACTCGCTTGGCTAATGGATAGCAGATAATAACGGGAACGGCGGCGACGCATAACCCAAAGCTCAGCGGGTTGAGGAATTGAGATAGTCCAAATGCACAGGCGAAAGCAGTAAAAGCAACCGCTAAACCCACCCGAATGGTCAGAGTTCGATCGGCTAAAGGTCGCTTTCGAGTGCGTTGAACTTGGGGATCAATATTCCGATCCCACAAGTCATTTACAACACAACCGGCAGCACTGGTGGCCAGGCTGCCGGTAATAATGATAGTAACGAGTCCCAAAGAGGGTTTACCTTGGGCTGCTAGCACAATGGCCCACAGTGCTGGAATCATTAGGATTAAGCGGCCTTCTGGTTTATCCCATCGCAACAGTTTGATGACTGCGAGCCAGGTGGGAGTAGACGGTTTGGACTGAAGGCGGGCCATGCTGTTTCATCGTGAATTCCATTACTAATCATGCCAAAGATTGAAAAGCATGGGATCAGGAAATAGAAATGATGAGACAAGATTCGCTAGAAATTTGATGGGGCTAAGCACGGGTCAGCTAAGAGTGCTTCCATACCCAAGATAAAAGTACGCCACTGGCTGCAAGCTTCAGGACTTCAAAACTCCAGTACACATAGTGCAGTTGATCCATCGTGTCGGGGACAACCACAGATTCAAATAGAGACAGTTGAATTCCTAAGCCACTCATTTGTGGGGTGAGGCCGTAGGTATAGATTAAGGGGATAGCGAGTAAAATAGTCGCCAGAACAATCGCTGCTTTACTCAACGGCAGCTGCGGAGTGATGGCTCGCCACAGCAACGTGCCCGATAGCACGACAGCTCCGGCCACTAATTCAACGCGATTAAACATAGAGAAAATCATATCTCCAGCTGATGCAAATCCAGGGTCTGACATCATGCCAGAAAGATATAGCCCTGGCATGATGATAAAGTCCATCAGGACGCTGGCACCGATCCAGGCCATGACAGTCGCAATCATGATGGCTTGGACGATGGAGAGATTGAGGGGACTCGTCTGTGTTAGAGCATTGGGTTGATTCTTTGCAGCAATGGTCATAATCTTGCGATCCAAGTTCCGTCTAGTGAAGGTCTTAAGAACCTCCGTATTGCTAGCCTAACGAGAACTTTTGGAATTCTCAGGTCTTTGAAACAAAACGCAAGTCTATTGCAATAAAACGACAAGTTACGGTGTTTATAGCGGCTGAGATTCTAGGATGATGCGTGTTGACCCTAGCGCTTTGAGAACTGGGTTAGTTTTCCAATCTTCAATGAGTAAGCGTTGTAGCAACTGTGCTGCTTGCTTACTATCTGGCGTCTCTAGCTGGCCGAGATAATGCCGAGCGCTGTGGAAAGAATCATCTTGACCCAGCTCAAAAATACTATCGGCCCGTTCCATTAAAGATTTGACTTGATTTTGCAGATTGGTCCATAGATCTACATGCCTAAGATTACTAAAGGCTTCGGCGACTAGATCTTGGCGATGCTGAATGAGGACGGTTTGGGGTCGAAGAAGCGGTGGTAAATCATCCACCATCACCGCAGGACCATAAAAAATGCAGTGGAGAGCGTCAATCCACTTCGTATAGGGCTGGAAAAACCTTTGCAGGATATGGAGGGCTTGAGCTGCAATAATACTGCCCTGACTGTGGGCCAGAATGATGACTTCTGACCCTGTTCGAATACTGTGCACGACTTCATAGGCTAGACGAAAGATGGATCGTGGGGCTCCTGCTGGATAACTGCCATATAAATACGCCTCGAAGTCGTCCCAATTCATGTTTTGAATAAAGGGGAGTCGCCGCATAATCTCTAGGTCAAACGGTAACTTCTGAGCGGCTTCTCCTAGGGTAATCGCTAGATTTTGCCGCTGTTGCTGCAGTTCGGCGAGGATGTCAGCTTCTGGAGGGAGGGTGAGATCGCACAAAAGTGTCAGCATATCGGCATACTTTTGCAGGCGTTTGTCGCTGTCTGTAGAGAGCCGCTCTGGCCAGAATTGGGCGAGTTCGGCTTTGCCCATCATGGACTCTAGTAAATCACCTCGATACCCGGAGGTACTGTTATGGATGCCGATGATGTCAAGGGGACGATCTAGAGTTAACCAGACTAAGGTTTCTAAATCCTGTAGCTGTCTTTCGGCTGAACTCGTCACACCGTTAACGTGAAGCAAGCGCTTGGCTCGACCAATAGGTTTTGCAGGTGGATAAACCAGTAAATGACCGTCTTGTTGCGGTTCGCTCAGCATAGAACAATAGACTGCGTGTTACCAACAGTATCGATAGTGATAAGGATCACGAAGTCTGCGTGATCCACATCCTGCCTGGACCTGTCTTCAATTGCCATACTACAAGAGACTCGGTGCTATCTGAGTCGTCAATGGGGAACACACAGTACGCCGGCAGACTTGGTTCAGTTTGTCGGTTTTTTATTGCTTATTTTTAGTGAACCTTGTCTTGAACCATAACCCTATTTCATTAAGCCCATCGTGTGCTTCCAGGACAACTCTTTACGCAAAATATCGAGAGCTCTGCGATCGCTACCGTCAAATAGGGGACTAATTTGCCCAAGAACCTGCTCAACAAGCTGTGAGGCAAATGCTCCTCCAGATCGTAATAGATGGCTGTAATAGCCAAATTGGGGTTGATGTGTGCGATCTAAATGAAAGGCGTGGATATCATCCGTGGTCATCGTCCACACTGGTGTATTCACTGGAACAACCAAGCTTGGAATACCTTGATCGCCGTAAGCATCTGATTGGTCCTGAACCAGTACACCAATGAGAACACACCAGAGCAAGGTTCGAGTTTCTCGGATTAAATCGGGCGTAAAGAAGGGATCCGGCTGACTGACTAAGCGTGGCCCTGAACTGAGATAGGCGGGATTAAATAATTGAGAGTTATAGACCAGCCCCACAGCCCAATGTCGATCTTCAGTTTCAAGCTTGACGAAGCAGCCAAACCCATAGTCATCCGGTCGAGGAGGGGTCAAGACTTCCATGGCATCATCCACTTGGATGACGTAGTCGCAATGTGAATCTGATTTAACAACTTTTCCGAGTTTCATACTCAAGAGTTAGGCTATGTTTGCTTGAATTCTAGATGCCTTCATCTGTTATTGGTGTCAGCTTACAAAGACTTAAGACCTGTGGCAGCTATACAGCCGTAAATGCAAGGCTAATGTCTAAGCCTGGGGAGCTTTAGAGGTGTTCTGTGAACCATGTCCATGGGTGGGACAAGGCGGTGCACTAATGGATCGATCCAGCCAACCTACGGCTTGCTGTAAGCGCAGTAAGCCTTCTTCAGACTGATCATTAAGGAGAAATACAATCGCAGTAGCAGCCTGCTCTAATGCTCGAGCCCGACGGTTACCTTTGAGGCGATGCCAATCCCCAGAGGTAATAGTTAACTGTTCTACCAGTTTGCGAGCAGTTTCGAGGGTAACCTCTGTTGAGGTGGATAGCTTAGAAGACTGAGTGGGAGAGTCGGATGACATATGCAGATCCTAAATTGTGCCTGAAGCTGATTGTAATAGGGGTATCCTAATTGTGTCAGGCTCAGGTATTTACCGAACTCTTGACTTTAAGTGGGCTGATACAGAAATCCCTGTTACAATGCCCACTAGCGATTCCTGCGACGTTGGTGACTGCCAATATTGTTTTTTGATCTATACCTTTAACGCTAGGGAGCCATTTGCTCGATGGCAGTAGACCAAGCTTGTACTTGGAAACTTTAAATCGATGTTTTCAACTCCCACCTGGATGATTCCAGGTCAAAAACTGAGGTAAGACGGCGTTGCGGGAAAAGCACCTCAAAAAAAGGTTTTTAAAAAGAAGAACCCCAGTCACCTGGGGTTCTTCTTTTGGATGGGGGCGGAGGGACTTGAACCCTCACGACCTTACCGGTCAACGGATTTTCATTCTCCTGCTGCTTTCGCAGCTGCCAATGTGGTTTTGAGAATTGGACTCTCCCTTTACCCGCGCCATACCTCAAGATTTGTTTTGAGTCGCGTGAGGGTAGCTCCCGTCGAGTCTCTGCACCTTCCAAATCAGTTATGACTTGGCTTGGCTCAGGATTGCCTTGTCTGAACGTTCAGATTTAGGTTTCCCTGAGTTTGAGAGCATTCACTTACAAGATTTCTCCTGTAAGGCTCAGCTTTCTAAGTCCGTAGCGTCTACCATTCCGCCACGCCCCCTTATTGCTTGGACTACAATAGCACGGGATTATGACAAGTTTGCAAGTCAATTTGGTCGTGTCTCAAACAATTGTGGGGTAGTAGAGCATCTCATGCCAGTGACATGCGCAACCAGCTAGTGCTGCTGTTGTTTTCAGCCAAGTGAAGCCAATTGAAATAACTCACCACTCACCGAGCGATGATCTTTGGTTCAGACTCAGACTTTGCCAAACTTATTCTGGCGGCGATGTCATCGTAAGGTTTGCTGACGGACAACCCCATTAGTGTGCTTCAATCCTTGTGCCCAGTCTTTAGCGTTGTAGGGGCTAATCTCTGAAGCTAAGACATGCTCATACCTGCCTCAATCATCACTATTCCTAGCGTTGTTATCGGTATTGCCTTCAGAACTGCTTGTCAGTTCATCTGAATGAAGAGTCGGTATGTATTCTGACGTGACAGATTGACGCCAAGCCGTTGTCGTTCGCTAACTCAATTGCTACCCTACCTCTAACTCTTAGGTGAGACAGTGCTTTGGCTTTTGTTCAGAAAAGACCACATCTCATCAGCACTGCTATCATCAGTATCGATTGCTGGAGCAGTTCCATTACCGAGAAATTGAGAGCGCTGGCTGGCAGCACGGACAAGCGCATCAATAAATTGGTGTTTCCTTTATATCAAACGGTATCAGGTCGCTCAAACCCATCAAATAGATGTTGCTGCTTGCTAGGTAAACGGAAGAGTTCTGAGTTCAGCAGAGTGGTCTCGATCTAGTAGACCAAATAGCACAAGGTTGATTCAGGAACCTCCCAATCCCCGCCAATATGTAAACAAATCAGAGATTCTCGTCAATATTGAAGGACTACCAATAGTTAATCAGGACGGCAACATTTCGAAGATCACCCTGCATTGAAGTGACCCAGGTGATCAGTGCGCCATTCAGGAGCAAGAGTGTGAAGGGTGGATTTTTGAGTTTAGTTCGTCGTTTGTAGCCCTGAGCCTGACTGCCTGACAGAAGTATCTCAAAGCCTTTATTTTCATAGTCTTTGAGAAAAGAGTGGAGCGACATGTGAAGCTAGATTTAAGCACAAATCAGCGTTACTCAAATGTCAGGCTCCACCCAAATTTATCGTCAACTGTTCTCCTTTTTACGTCAACACAGCCATTATCGAGATTTGCGTCATCTCATGACCCTGGGATGGATGGTGAGCGCCTTAATCTGCAGTGAACGATTATGCTTATCTGCTTGGAATCCTATGTCCCCTGCCGAGCAAAAAAGCCCAAAGTGTCGAGCGTCGCTGGCAACGCTTTCTGTGCAATCCGCTCATTGATGTCCACAAACTGTATGTCCCTTTGGTCCTTCTAGCGCTTAAGAACTGGCGAACCCATCGCCTTTACCTAGCGATGGATACCACGGTTTTATGGAATGAATACTGCATGATTCATGTATCCGTTGTCTGCTGTGGCAGAGCAGTACCGTTGTTATGGAAAGTATTAGAGCACAAGAGTGCGGCGGTTGCTTTTGAGGAATATCAACCGCTATTGCGTCAGGCCCGTTGGTTATTACGGCAGCATCCAGATGTCATGTTGTTAGCAGATCGTGGGTTCGCGAACCATCAACTGATGAGCTGGTTACAGCAGAGCCGTTGGCATTACTGTCTGCGTATCCCATGTGATGTCCTTCTCCATGGCCCCCGTCAATGTCCAAGAGAAGTCCGTAGGTTATGGCCATCCAAAGGAGAAGCTCTCCTCTACCGTAATGTCGGGCTTTGGGATGATGGCCTCTATCGGTGCAATTTGGTACTGGCGAATATCCGAGGCGTAAAAGAACCATGGGCAGTGATTACAGATGAATCACCCTCGTTACAAACCTTGTGGCAATACGCCTTGAGGTTTCGGGTGGAAGAATTATTCCTCGATAGTAAATCTGGTGTGTTTGAGCTTGAAGAGTCGAAAATTCGCTGTGCTGATGCTCTGGAGAGGCTGTACCTGATTGCTGCTGTGGCACTGCTATACAGCACGACTCAGGGGATGGCTGTTCATATTAAAGGGCTACGCCAACAGGTTGATCCCCATTGGCACAGAGGCATTAGCTATCTCAAGATTGGATTGCGGTGGCTCAAGGGGGTGGTCCATAAAGGACGGGAGTTGTTGATGCCAGTCCCCTTATTCACCAAGGATCCGCAACCGTGTTTTGCCTCTAAAAAAGCTCAAAAGAAACACTACAACAAAATCTGGTTCTCTCGTATCCGCTCTCTACAGTGCAAAGCTTTATGAGCTATGGAATACAAAGATCTGTCAGGTAGTCAGGGCTCAAGACTAGATTGCAAAGCCAATGATACACAGAATATAAATATTTTGAACCTAATGCTTTATGAAAAAACCAGTCTTTCAGTTCAGTGTTCTGTTGTAAATATCTTTAGCGAACTTGCTAAATTTTTATAATTTTCTGTATTTTATTAATGCTCGAATAGCATAGTTTAAAAAACTCCAAATCGAACGAGATAAGCTTAGTTTTTCTATGTCTCGGTAAACTTTCCATACTTCTAATGCTGAACGAAACTTATTGCGAGATATAGAACCACTCATAATACGATATCGCATTAAATCTTTGTCTAACCCATAGGCTGTTAACCCTGATTTTAATATTTCTAAAAAACATACAAAGTCGTCATAATAGACTGACTGCATTGTGATACGCTTACACTTTATCTTATCTATCAGAACGGTTGAAGTGGCTATTGCAGTATTTCCAAGGAAATCTTGATAGTTCAGAGTATCAGGAACAGGTATATACTGCCCAATTTTGGAGCCATCAGCATTGGTTCTCCTGAATCCAGTGAAAATGATTGCAGCATTATTCTTCACCGCAAATTCTATAGATTTTTCAAGTTTTTGTGGTAGCCAATAATCATCACTATCTAAGAACGCTATCCATCTTCCATTAGCATTCTCGAGACCCATATTCCTAGTAGCTGCAGGGCCACTATTGACAGGCATATGGTAGAGCTTAATTCTTGTGTCTTTCTCACACCAATACTCGACAAGTTTACATGTATTATCCGATGAGCAATCATCAATTATTATCATTTCCCAATCACAATATGTTTGAGAAATTACTGATTTAATTGTTTCTTCAATATGATTCGAAGCACAATATGCTGGAACAATAATTGAAACAAGATTGCTATTAAGCATATTACTAATGAGCTGAACTAATTACTTTGCCTTTTCTGTTATATACTGCTGGCCAGCATATAAAAATACTAATAAATGCAAAAGGGTAACTAAGAATATCTACAGCACAAAGAAAAGGAGATAAAAGAGAAATAGTTTCGATAAAATGTGATAAGAAAAAATTTAAATAACTACCTTTATTTTTCTTCATTAAGATATAAGATATCTTAGCTAAATACCCAAGAATGATTGCAAAAAGACAGGTGCCTAGGAAGGAATATTGGTAATATACCGCCCCTGGTAGTGAAGGGAATCTACCAACTAAGATCCAGTCAGTATCAACAGAGATCTCAACCCCAAGTCTAGATAGTAACGAGTAAAAATAGTTAAATATAATTACCTTATCTTCTACAGGACTAGATAGTAGTTTAACCGTTGTAGAAAGACTATGAGTGAGATATGAAAAACCCAAATTTATAACTGCTAATATTGAGCCAATGATAGGTGTATTTGAACAAAAATCTTCAAACCACTTATCTTGGGAAAGTCCAAGAAAGTTAAGTATATGATTAGCATATAAAACGATGTGCTGATCACTAGCTTGGCTGCGCCATACGAAAACTAGAAGTAGATAAATTAGTAAGGAAATGATTAGTGCTCGTATAGTAATTCGATACTGAATCTTGTTAAAAAGTTTTTCTGATGGCAATCGACTATCTGAGAAATACGAAGAAACCATAAATGCAATCATTAAAAATATATTGGATCTCCCTCCGGTTATGAGACCATTAATTAAAGATATTGTAAAAACTATAAAAAAGAATCTTATGCGTGTCGAATTTGGGAGCTTTACTGAACGTTTCATTAATAAAATAACAGCTAAGAAATAACTGTTGCCAAGTAAATATCCCAGTACACTGAAAATCGATGATATGCTTCCATCTCGCTCTTCACCAAAAGTTTTCCACTGCTCTCTTGCTACGCTAAAACCTTGAGAAAAGTCAATTCCTTGAATCGCTACTTTATCAATGATAAGGGCCAATAAACCAATCATCGAGAGGTATATACAAAACCTCAGATATTTTTTTGTTGTTTTGGGATTAGAGAAAAGTGGTTCACACTTTTTAGATTTCACAAATTTACTTGGAATTAGTTTGTATGCCAGTGAGAAACAAATGGCAAATAAAAATTGAATTGATAATGCATAATTAATTTCTCCATAGATAGACTCAATGGGCTGGATGATAAAAATCATCCAGTAACTAATCCATATTATCCAAAATCTTGTAAGCATATTTTTGTTGATAATTATTAGAAATAATTACTATGAATTGATATAGGTAGATATAAATATGAGATAATGCATATTTGAATTAGTAGACATAAGAAAATATTGAAATAAATCAAATATTCAGAATCCATTGCTTTTGTGCCTCTAAGAAAGTTATAAAGTTTGTGGTTGTTTTCTAAAAGTTGTCTGCCATGATGTAGCCATTGTCACTAAATAATCACTGATACTCAATACTCCTGAAAAAACTGCCAAATTGCCAAGGCTTATAATATTAGTGTGGAAGAAATGAATATAAAATATCCATAGAATAATACTGAAAGTTATAGTAAACATTTTTAATGTAAATAACTGGATATTATTGCCAGTTATGATTAAAAAACTAGACCAAATACCAGCTATCCGGAATGATGCAGTAACCATAAAATAAGGTAGTAGTGCTTGTATGTTTTGGTATTTAGGGAATATATGTATGAATCCATAATTCATAATAAGCCAAATAGCTATGCTTAGCACTGCCCAAGCACAAAATAAGATTCCAGAAATCTTTAATGATAAAAAGTAGGTGTGAACTTTACCAAAAGTTGCATTGCGACGTACTAGCATTGGAAATACAGTAGTATTGATCAAAGACTGGATCATTTGTCCAACTATCAAGATAGTTCCTGCAAATGTATAAAGTCCGAAGTCTTCTTTGTTAAAAGTATGTGATGCAATCCATCTATCAATATTAAACATCAGGAATGTCGTACTAGATGCGAGAAATAGCCAAATGGATGCCTTCCATTGGATATTTGGGAGCTTTCTTATTGCCAGATGTAATGCATGAGTAAACTTAATAGATGCGTTACGATAAACTGAAACTAGTAATCGATGGATAGTGATGATAACTACCGATGTCTCAGCCACTAATGTTAAGAAAGCTGAGCCAGTGGCACTAGCAATTAATCCACCTACTACTATTATCCCTGATGATCTAGCTAGGTACTGTAATGAATATCGAGTAGGTTGTCCACGACTTCGGCTTTCAGTAGTAGCAATTAAAAATATTTGCTGAACTAGTCCATGGAGTAGCCCAATTAGCATAAATTTAGTTGGAATTTCTAAAGTTAAGATGTTAGCAATAAAAATAACTAAGAAAATAAAACATCCAGATACTGAAGAAACTATAAGACACTGACTGAGTAAAATTGCACCCGACTTTTCATGATGGCGAAGGATCATGATGGGTAAATCTCGTTGCAATATGATTTGAAGACCAAGACAATTCAACATATTAAAAGAGCTTGAAACTAAAAGCCCAAAGCTAAATTCTCCAAAAGCTTCAAGTGATAGCAATCTTGCCATTAATAGCGTACGAGCCATCATGATGGACATGGCTAGTAGTAGTATCGGAACATACCACAGTTTTTGGAGAGACTGTACTGAATATTTTGTGCGTAAATTCATATGTTCTTGATATATGATTCTGGTTTTATAAGAATTAAACTTTTAATAAGGAAAGAATAATTTCTTCCCAACTAATATCTTTTTTCCTTAATATATTTGATGCTCTAATTTATAAGCGGCTGAGAATTAAATACTAGAATAGTGATAGTTTTATATTGTGAATGACTAGCTTATAGCGGATTACATAACTATCGAAACTACATGATCAGTTTAAAGCCTTGTTAGGAAGGTACTTGGCGTTTCCATAATTCTGAAAGCCGCTATAATAAGATCTTTTTAAGGGATCGAGTTTAGATAGAACTCATTAAAAGTTTTGTATGAAGCTACTAACTCCTTAAAGCTTGGTTGGAAAAGGCATGGAAATAATTTGGTTATGGTTTAGGTATTGTCCGTTGTAAAACACTGTCACTTTTCCCTGCAAACCTTAGGATATTTAAGCTCTCTTCAGTATCGATAATTTTTGAGGATTGGGTCACTCGATGAGAGACAACGGCAATTTTATTAATCACCATCTTTGATTTTTAGGTTTATTGATGTAAATGGATCTGAGGTTAAACCAGAAATCACTAAGATTGTAAATACGTTCTATATCAGAATGAAATCAGAACATAAGTTGGATTGTGATATGAATAAGGCATACGACTTTAAATATCTCGCTTTGAAATTACCATTCATTTCTGGTCTCTTTTCGACTTTGTGATTTAGCCTATTCAGTAATTGCAATGTAGATTGTAAACAAGAATAACTTTGACATTTATAATAAAAATATTTAAATTCTAATTATAATTGAATGCTTTGTGAGATCGAATTTACTGCTTCAAATATAAATTTCAGTTGATTAGCGTGGCTTTTGACAGGTGATTTTTGCTCTTACTGTGAAGATGTCAGGTTTTTCAAAATCTTGGAATTCTTGGCTTATGACTAAGTTTTCTGGAGGCTTTTCCCTCTCGGATGAAACTTGTAGAATAATAAAATTGTTTTCTGAAAAAAGACTTATATATTCACTATGCCTCATCCTATTGACGAAGTGGAGTGGAGTATTATGTTTAGACCAATCTTGTTCTGAATACTGTAAAAAATTAAAGGGAGAAATACTATTGTCTGATCGCGCATAATGGTCAGAGTAGTCAATAAAATTAATGCATAGTCCTTGTGGTTTGAGTATTGTAGAAATGTCGCCAATAAGAAGACGAAGAGCATCTCTAGGAATGTGTTCTAGTGTATCTGTCGTATAGAAGACGTCAACAGAATTGGGATGGATGTTGGCATTAGCAAGTGAAGATGGAGCAACATAGTGTATGCCAAAATCTTCTATATCGCTAAAAGTTTTGATAGAAGGTAGGGGTACACTTAATTTTTTAGAAAGATAAGATGCAGCTTTCTGAATTAGATACGGTTTTGCTAGTGGGAATAAGTCGATACAAGTTATCTTCTCCACTCCCAACATACGTAAAGCAATTGCTAGGGCGAGATCTCGTCCAGCACCAATTTCTACATAATGTGCTGGAGAAGATGTTTCTCTAGTATTATCGACTTCATATTTGATTTTTTTCGCAGCTATGAGTAATCTTTCAAAGATGTAATCTTTTCGAGGTATCTCCTTCGTGACATGCCTTTGGAGTCTGTATAATATGTCTTGGGATAAAGGGAAATAATTAATGATTCTGAAAGCGCTTGACTTAGTTTTCCAATGCATATTTGATTAAGAATTATAATATGAGTAAACTAAAGATCACCACGTTTAATTCTATGTCTAATAACATCGATTAAAGCGTAAAATGAGCGTCGTCTAATTGCCAAATACTCTTCTGTATCTTTCGTGCCTTTCATGGCTTGACTTCTATGATATATATCAAGCCATTTGTTTCTTTGTATCAACTCGATGAATTCTGTTTCCGCATTGTTGTTTGCAGAGTATTTAGTATCATCCGCTTTTAATTCTCCCGTTCTTAAAAGTTTTATGAGACGATTGCAATCTGCTCCTTTTTTGTAAATAAATTTTGTTGGTGTGCGAATATTAACATAATCAACAAATTGAGGTATCCGATGGGTCATCGTATAACAGAATCTAAGAGTTTGCCTTATAATGGCCTTTTTCTGTACATCTTGCTCTGTTTCTGGTTGGTCTTTGTAGAGATACAAATTATTAAGTTGTTCGGGATTGCAGACATCAGTTCGCATTCCTGATTTTTGATAGATTGATCCAGCTGTTGCGATTATTTGCTTTCCTAAAGCTCCAGCTTCCAATGCTGAACTTCCACTGGCGATAACAATAGCATCACTTTGTTGAATTAAACCTAATGTACTTGTTTTATCATTGCTTGAAATAGTTAAAATATTTCGTTCCTTAGCCCAATCACTATAGTATTTCTCAATATGTTGACCATCACGCTTTCCTATCTTTTCTCCCCAATTTGGATGGCAGCGTAAAATCATGTCTTCTGACTGTAGTTTGAGGTGATTGATAATGGCATCATACGCTTCTAATTGATTTTTCCATCCTGAACTCCAATCGGGATGCCCCCATACTTCATTCCTACTGTTTGGAATTAGCAAAATCTTGTAATCCGAATTTTCAATAGGCCATGGAACAAATTCTGATTGGGCATTATACATGCGCCATTCAGTCGTATTCTTTTTTAAAAAACGTGATGCAATATAACTAGCTGCTTTAGCGGCCTGATGTTGACTGAGTGGCTTATCTTTCCATTCCACCATTAGCTTATTAACAGAGCTTAGCCCTAAACAATTTTCATCAGGGTAAATCTGTAAACCATTACCGAACCAGGTACGTTCAATACTCAAAACTCGAATGCCAACACTATGGGCAGCTTCAAAAATTGCTCTTGTTGCGTCTATTCGACCATTAAAAACGCAAATAGCATCTAAATTATTATTTAATATCCAGTTCTTAGCTGATGAATAAGTGATTTCAAGAATAGGATGAAGCTTTTTTGTAAGGTGATCGAACTCTAGTCCTTCATAGTCTTCATCTGATTCAAATCGACCGAGAGTACTAGCACTAGAGTAGACCCACTCATGTGAATCTTTTGGTAACTTATGCTTCAAAGATGTATAGTCTTTGATCGATGAAACATTATATTTTGTGTAGGAACGTATATTACCTGCACGGCACATTAAACATTCTTGCCAACTTGGTCGAATATCTCGCATCTCATGAGTATAGCAAGTGGGTAAGTCAGCCTCACAAGTTAAGAATAAAGTTTCATGTCCTGCTTCTCTTAACAACTCAGACAAGTAGAATAAGTGCTCAACATGTGGTCGCCATGAATAGATCGTTGTAAAACCAATTCGCATTTTTTTTTGTTGATTTAGCATAATATTAAAACAATATATTTAAGCTAATTAGAGTTAGCTAAAAATGATTAACTAAGTATTTTGTCTTAACTAAGTTAAAAAATTTTCATGTATATGAATATCAAACTTGAATTTGAAACTTACAATAGCTTTACGGTTCTTACCTAATTGGCAATTTTTAATTATTTAAAAGCTAATAATTCATTGATTAGAAAATATATTTCAGGCTCAATTTCATTCTTTTATTGGTAGTCTGTATTCAGGTTCAGCAATTCTCATTTTAAACAGAAGCTTATCCAGCAATGCTTTTGGGATTCTGAAATCAGTCACATATTTTGTGAAAAGCGATCAAAATACTCATTAAATCCAAATTAATGGGTTGTCTAAGCACAATTACCACTGCCAAGGACATTACAGAGTAAAAACTGGAAGTGAAGAAAGTACCAGTGGATAGGGCTTAGAGGAATAGTCTGCCAAAATGAGAATTGCTGATTCAGGTTTACGTTGTTCAAATCTATGGGCATTATAATGTAATCTCATGCTTCATTAGACCTTATCGGAAATAGCTGAAAGCCTTACTGGGAAAGCGTTTTATTTTTGGAGAAAAATCGGCCTCAAAGACTTACGACATAGACGTTTGAAGTTATTCTCACCCATTTTATTTCCGATAAGGTCTATTATTTGCTGATACATAATAAAATTACAAGCAAGTAAACTTAATTTTCTAGCCTTCTGCCTAAGATAAATGCTTCAGCAGCTTCGACACCAACATTTGTCCCCCGCCAACGGGACAGATATTCAACTGCTTTTAGCGATCGAGGATGAGGCCACTCCCGCATTTCTGATTCATATGCCATCAACGCCTCCAGTTTTAGATGGAGCGTATCGGAAATATTCACATACCAATTGGGCGTGAAAGTTGGGGCCGAAAAGGGCAGTTGCCATTCAGTGCTAGACGGAATCTCGAAAAATAATATCGATTTCACTGACTGGCCAGGCAAAGGCCGACAGGCTGTCATGACTGCCTCATGAATGACACGATGATCGATATTCAGATCGCCACCATGATGTGTATAAATAATCTCGGGGAGAAATGTATGAATAGATGTTTCAATGCTTTTGACAACATCTAATAAATCACAGCTATCCATTCGGTTATCCGGAAAACCTTCGAGTTTCGTAGAAGTGACCCCCAGAATCTCGCCAGCCTTATGGGCAGCATGCGCTAATACCGACAGCTCATCCTGCGCTTTTTCTCGATCCCGTATCACAGCTCGACTGGTCACCCCCTCAGACAGGATTAGGGTATTCACTTGATCACCAGCTTTGATATGTTTGGCGATAGTCCCCGCACATCCCAAAATCTCATCATCTGGATGGGCTGCAATCACTAAAATTGACTTCATCAGAATTGATATGAAACTTACCTAATACATTGTTAGCAGCCTAGCGAACGTTCCCTAGACATTTGAGGCCCAAAAAGACGGGAACTATAGAATATTCAAGCAAAACACCCCCAATCCTAGGAGAGAAAACTATCCTATCTTTCTCAAAATGATTTCGGGTTGACGAGTGAGTGGGTTAGAGAGCACTTCAAACATGCCCGGATAATCAGCAAGGAACTCACTCAAAGCCTGGCTTTCACCTTTCCAAGTCTCAGACATACCTTCATCAAGAGCGATCATGCCTCCTAACACCAATCGCTCACCCACAAAGTCAAGTGCTAATTTTGTTGGTTCATATAGATCAAAATCAATATAGGCAAGACTCACCAGCTTATGAGAATTTTCATCACAAAACTGGGGTATTGTTTGCCTTGCATCTCCTATTTGTAGCTGAATTAAATTCTCAAAACCATTGGCCGTAATAATGTCTTGAAGTCTTGCTAAATTCCCGCAATATTGACCAACAAATTCTTTTGCAAGCACGCCATCTTCGTCACTAGAAACTGGCAAGCCTTCAAAGTTATCAAAAACATAAACTTTTTTTGGAGATTGAGGAGATAATAGCCTCAACATTTTAGAGATAAAAATTGTCGTAGATCCATGCCAAGCACCAAACTCAAAAATATCTCCTGACAAGGGAAGGGTTTCTTTGATTAACTCATACTGATATATATGTCTCGCGATACAATGAGTCCCAGAGAAGAGTGGGAACTGATCTGCAACACTAAAAACTTCATCACCATATTTACCTTTGAGGTAATCTCTGGCTTCAAAGAAAGATTTATCTTCTAAAACTCTTAAGTCTTCCATTGAAAACCTCATTTCATGATTTAAAGCGTCTTGATTATACCTGCTCAGCAGAGCCTACCCATATACAGAATCATCTGAGTGAATGTCAGCCTCTAGCATCCTTGATCAGCGCATTCTATTGCCCTTTCAAGAAGGATTTGATCTCGGGCAACGATAATTCCTTCTGGCTTGTCCATAGGACCCTCAAAAATAAATGGCGATCCATTTGCCAACCTCAAGAATCCTCCAACCTCGTTTAGAATAACGGCCACAGGAGCGATATCCCAATCCCGCACCACAACGGGCTTTATAAATAAGTCCACTGTCCCATCAGCGACTAAACAAGATTTGAGGCCAATACTACCGGACTCATAGTAACCGGAAGCATTCATAGATGACATCAAATCTTTGACAAAACCATGTGGTTCTGGCGTATTGTCCACAAAAACAAGTCTAGATGATGACTTTAATGACTTCAACGGAGCATTATTGAGAAATGCACCTCCATTCTTTAATGCAGTCCATGTTTTATTCAAAACTGGAGCGACAACAACACCAAAAACCGGCTCTGCATTGTCAACTAAAGCAACTTGGGAAACAAAACCACTAAACCCCCCATACCAGCTAGCAGTACCATCTATTGGATCAATTAACCAATACCGAGTAGGTCGTGTGCTGAGATGAGCCTCATCTTCTTCAGATATAACCGGTATATCAGGATAGAGATGGCTTAATTCACTCGTTAAAAACGCATGAGCACGCCTATCTGCTTCCGTCTTAAAGTCTTGCTGAGAATGAAGATGCCGAGCATTATTATCATGACGCCAGTGAGCAACTTGCTCACTTAACGTTTGAACGACTTTAACAACATCGGTAAACACACTATTGCTCACAACATTTGTCCAAACTCTATGATTGCTTGCCTAAATGATCGACTCGGAAGAATTCCTAATTCAGCAGCCTTATTCAAATTAAATTCAAAATCTGGATGCCCGATATCATAATCAATCAATCGTCCAAAAATGTTTTCAACTTCTTTGACAAACCGCGAGATTGAATAAACCCCTGGATAGCCAACATTCACAGCACAAAATTGATTCGTTTCATTATCAGTTAATAATGCAATGCTTTGTGCTGCATCTTCAACAAGCATTGCAGCCCACAAAATCGGCCTTTCTGGTAAAGATATTGCTTGTCTTTCCTTACAAGATCTAACTACGTTTGCCACCAATCCATTTTGACGAGGAGGACCAAATAGACCGGGGAGACGAACCGCAAACGCTGGGCGACCATCATTTTTGAGCATTTCTTCGCCGCTTAACTTACCTTTCCCATAAGCGGAAGTTGGATGCCCCACTTCTAATTCTGTTTTAGGTCCACTGGTCGCAGCATCATACACAGTCATTGAAGAGATGTAAATAAACGGGCACGATGAAGCTTGCAGAACATTCCGCAACATGGCCAAGCTAACTTCAGTGGCATCAGCATCTTGATATTCTTGTTGTGTCTGAGGCACAAAAGCAGCACAGTGAATGATTTGCTCGGGCTGGAGGCGAGAAACAAGTTGGACGACCTCACCATATTGAGTCAAATCACAAGTCCAAACGTTTTGACTAGAACGTCTCCCAGTCTTATGTACGTGCTCACCTTTAGCAATCAGCGCTTCTACAACTTTGCTCCCAAGATACCCTTGAGCACCCGTCACAAGAATAGACATGTTGTGGCAACGGCTTAAAAAGCCTATCTGATATCAGTTTTCACTGATACTAAATCATATCCCAACTAATCCATTCATCCGCCAAAATATCTCTCTTCGCTGTTCGCCCAATCACTTGATCTCGTAAAAAAGGTGAAATTCCAGAGCCAGGTCGTTTTGTACAAAGCATCTCAACCGTGATGCGCTCTCCTTTGGAGATATCTTGAGAAGCATGTAATGAACGGCGGACTTTTTCTGCCATTTCCATCTCTTCGGGGCGTGGTCCGTTTTTTACACCATCTCCTATCGCAGCTTCAACTAATCGAATTTGTTGGACTAAATCCTTTAATTCATGCGGCTCAATGGCAAATGAATGATCTGGCCCAGGTAACTTCCGACTAAGCGTGAAGTGCTTTTCGAGCATACAAGCACCCAGAGCAACAGCAGCCATGGGTACCGTGTTACCAATCGTATGATCTGAGTAGCCAGTTAACGTACGAAAAGAGGACCTCATCGTTGTCATGGCTCTCAAATTTGATAATTCAGCGGGAGCCGGATATAAAGATGTGCATTGCAATAAGATGACGTTCTCATTTCCAGCCGATCTACAGGTATCAACAGCCCGCTGGATATCCATCCAATCAGCACACCCCGTAGAGAGGATAATGGGCTTGCCAGTTTTTGCAATATACTCAATCAGATCGAGATCAGGAAGATCGAAGGACGCAACTTTATGAGCAGTAACGCCAATCTCTTCTAACGAATCTACTGCATCATAGTCACAGGGAGATGAGAAAAAGATGATCCCCTTGTTATTACAATAATCCTGAAATGGCTGCTGCCAGGAACGATTCAGCTCCAGTGTTTGCAATAATCCTTGCACACTTTCACCTTCCATTAAATAGGAAGGCATTTTTGCATATTTTGATACATGACTCTCTGCCTTAAAGGTCTGGAATTTAACGGCATCGACACCAGCATCAATCGCAGCATCAATATGCTCAATCGCTAGATCAAAATCTTGATTATGATTAGACCCAATTTCAGCAATGATAAAACACGGTTGTCCATCACCAATCAAGCGTTGTCCAACAGAAATTAAATTTTTCAAATTCTCTGTCCTCCCTGACAAGATACTTACGATATTGGAATAATTGTATTCACCCAATTTCTCTGAAGAGAACAATCTACCTTTGGAGTGAAACAGGAAGGATGCTCAAGATTCTGTTCACCGAGGAAAATTTTAACGGGATCGAACCCCGTGCTCAAAGCCAAGCAGAAAGTAGTCGATACTCTTGGATTAACTTCAAACGGCATCACTGTTGCATCATCCAATACAACACACTGGATGTTATAAACACCAGATGGTTTAAAGTAAGACTGAAATTTGGATACATATTCAGTGATTTCAGGTACCTTTTCTGTTTTAGCTGAAATAGTAATCCCTTTTTTCTCATTAACTTTTACTGGAATAACAGCACGAAGCTGGCCATAACTATCTGCACAAACGAAAACGGTATATTCTTGCCCCTTCATATGCTCTTGCGCAATAAAGGCACTAGCTTGTTTCTGCTGCAAGGTTAAGTAAGCTTGTACTTGTTCGATATCCTGGAGAAGCATAACACCTCGAGATCCTCGCCCTGAGCGAGGTTTCGCGATAAGTGGAAAGCCAATTTCCGCGGCATCCATAAGAGGTAATGTTCTCGGACACATCAAACCAGCAGATGCTACAGCATTAAAACAAGCCAGCTTATCTAACATTAGATCCACAAAGGCTTGTGACGGTAATAAAAACTCGGGCCAGTCTGAGTTCCCTTGCAAAGCAGATAATTGTGATAGTTCTTCATCTACTCCTGGAACTAGTAGGTCTATATCCAGCTCTTGGCATACCTTACAAAGCGTTATGCAAAACGATAGGTCACTGGCTAAAGGGATCGATACACGGCGATCACGAGGAATTACCGGAGTGATCGCCTGAACAGATGCATCAGCGAAATAAAGTGAATATTTATCCTTCCAAAGCTTCCAAATAGCTTCTGTCCCTGCTCCTCCTCCCCCTGTAAATAAAATATTTTTTCTCATACTATCCAGTTGTCCTGACAAGAATTTGAATAATGAAATTTCAATAACTACCAACCCGCAACCATACAGAAGGCAGCTGATCAATCAATAATTTAAATATTCACAGATTAATAGAATCTACTCAATCCACCACAAAGCCACTATCAGAAAACAACATTTCTAAGGCATCCTATACGAGAAAATGGAGCAACGGTATAGACCTAATTTCAAAAGTGCCTTCCCTCAAAAGACCTAGGAGAACGTGGCTAAGTAACTTTCCTCCTTTCAAGAACATAATGATAGGATGATGCGTTTCGCTCCTTCATGGAGAAATTAGCTTTCTCAAAAGTCTTGATAGAGGCAATATTATCAGGCTTTATATATGCATTAATCACTTCAATGATCGTTTCTCGAAAAATCAGATGAACCGCTTCCATCAGTAGCCGTGAACCATAACCAGATCCTCTCCGACCTGGAGCCAAATGAATATCAATTTCTGCCTGGTTCGTAGCCTCCACATCAAACCTGACTTGCCCAACCGGAAGATCGTCACCATCCATGGCTATAAAAATAAAGCAATTAGGATCTTGCAACTTATGCGTGAACCATGCCACATGCTCTTCCCAAGAAATTAACTTCGAGGAAAAAGCAGACACTCTCACTTGGGGATCATTGACCCATTCCCATAACATCTTGTCATCTGCTTGATTCGCTGTTCTTAATCTCAGGTAGTTATTTCGTAACTTCCTGACAATACGACGACTTCCTTCTCCATCTACTAACTGTCGAGCCGTATTGGAGAGCGTCTGTCTAAGATCAGATGACATTAGCAGGTTATCAACAGCATCAGTAATCGACCTTGGACTTATTGAAGAGTACCATCCTAAATTAATTGCAGCCCCTAGATCATCCAACTTTTCTGCAACTTCAAGCTGATTATCAGCTAGAACAATAATCAAGTTCGGCAAACCTAAAAAAGCTATATCCCAGCAAGTACTACCTCCAGCAGTAACAGCGATATCAGCCCAGACAATCAGCTCTGCCATATTGCTAACATTACACTTCAAGACAATATTTAGATCTGTTTTCTGGGTAAAATCTAACAACTGCTCATAGTTTGGATTGCTACCACCAATAACAACAATAATTTCTACCTCTTGATCCTTGATGTTCTCCAAGCCTTTCAGAACATTTAGTGTCACATTATTCGGATCAGCCCCTCCTAGGGTGACAAAGATTTTTTTTCCCTTGGTTGGGATTTCTCTCAACCAATTGCGATATCCATAAAATTCATTCCTGATCAGCGAATACGTACAACCCAATAAAAGTTTGGTATAAGATTCCTTATGAGCGTACAGTGTTTCGCTAGCATAAACATTGGGATTAACGATATAATCAGCCCAATAATGTTGGGCATGCCCATAATCATCAATAGCTAATAGTTGCAGCCCATTTTTTTTGATCCAGGACTGATAAGTTTCTCCAAAATGGTAGCCATCTAGTATCATCCAGGCTGCCTTAAATACTTTAGAGAGTTCTACTGTATACACGGCATCCTCTTGACTACCTGGAACAATTGAGTCTGCCAAATAGCGAACCTGTACTCCTTCCATTTGCAAACGATCTGCGACGGGTCGCGTACTAAGGCTTGTTAGGTAGGTTACTTGCCCTCCTTCATCCAGGCACACTTGAGCCAGAGCAAGACACCGCATTACATGACCTATACCCTGCTGACGAGAAGCATCTGCACGAATTAAAAGATGCATATCTCAAGTGGTCTTTTTCATCAAAAACCAAGTTGTATCATCTTGAGGAAAATTAGGATCTCTGTGATACGAAAATCCATAATCCACAAGCTTCAGATCAGGATATTTATCAAGAAGATCACCTGCGAAATCTCTCTTAAAAAGTTTATTTTCATGTCCACGATAGGTCACTTCCACGGGGACAGGGTTAAAATACTCAATCACCAGAATATATTTACAAGATGCTTGATAAAGCAAGTTGTAAACCTTATCAATGAAGTCAGGATTTATATGAATCAAAACGCCTTTAATCAAAACCAAATCATACTCAGCTTCTGCTTGAAAATCTAGTAAAGATTGATGATAAGGTTGTACCCATTTCAGTTGTTGAAGATGCTTAATTGCTTTATCATTGATTTCCACAGCAGAAAACACTGCACTAGGCCTGAGTGTTTTCAATGCATGCAGATTCAGGCCCAGATTAGCCCCTAGTTCTAAGACACTATTGACTTGATCAGTTCGAGATAGAATTTTTGAAAAAAGGGCTATATTCGCAGCGATCGCGTCAGCACCATTGTTCCTATCAACATAATCATCGCCAAATTGTCCAGCCCAAAACACCTCTTGATCTGTTTTAAATGACCGCATTAAGTTTCACCATATGCTTTCTGTTTGATATTCGAGTTTATGCGAATCCACTCGGGATTTTGTTCATGTAGCCTTAAACAATCTTCCATAGAAAAGTACGGCAATGTAGGATATAGATTCTCCAACATCACTTTTACTAATAAAAAGTCTTCCATAGTGTCAACCGTCCATCGATGCTGGGATTGGTCTTCACAATGCCTAACGTGCCCTATTCGATACTGTTCAGGATGTCGGTAAATATATGGTGTAACATGCTCCCTATCTGCCTTAGATGTAGCTTGAGCATGAATTTGCTTCAGTACACGGAACGAGAAAACCTCTGTATCCATCCCACGAGGATAAGTGCGTTCTAAACAATTAGCAACATAATCTTTGGCCGGCGAAGCCAGGCAGTAGGCATGAATGACTTGGTCAACCACCATTGGATCAATCAATGGACAATCTGATGTAATTCGAACAACGACATCAGCATCGAATAGTTGAGCTGATTCATAGTATCTCGAGAGAACATCTTCCTCTGAACCTCGGTAAGAGGAGACATTTAGCTGGTTACAAAGGGTAACGATGGGATCATCAGTAAGGTTGGTTGTAGTGGCCACCACAACATCATCCGCATTACTGACTCGTTTGAGCCGTTCAAGCTGATATTCCAGTAGTGGTTTACCCAATACTTTTTTTAGAACTTTGCCGGGCAGGCGAGTTGAAGTCATGCGAGCTTGCACAACTATCAGAATTCTCATCGCACAATCGCTTTAAGTGTGTCTACAATATAGTCTTGCTGTTCAAGCGTTAATCCATAATGCAGAGGGATGCTAATCGCCTCACTATAATACTTCTCTGCTTCAGGGAAATCCCCGCGTTGAAATCCAAGATCGGTGTAGTAAGGCTGGGTATGAACTGGGATATAGTGAAGATTAACTCCTATATTTGCTCGTCTCAACTCTTCAAAGATCTGTCTGTGCGTCTTACTAAGCTCTGGTAACCGCAATCGAATGACATACAAATGCCAACTAGACTCACAGTCTTTATGTTGAAGAGGAAGTTGAATGGGCAAATGAGATAGCAGCTGATTATAACGGCGAGCCAAAAATCTGCGACGGTCAACAAACGTCTCTAGCCTATCCATCTGACTTGCACCTAACGCTGCCTGAATATCAGTCATGCGATAGTTATATCCCAGCTCAAGCTGCTGATAGTACCAGGGCCCTTCAGATATCTCCCTCATTAATCTTGGATTGCGTGTGATACCGTGCGTCCTTAAACGAGTCAGTTTTTCGAACAAATCAGTATTGTTTGTCAGGACCATTCCTCCTTCACCCGAAGTAATGATTTTCACAGGGTGAAAGCTAAAAACCGTTAAATCTGAGTATTGACACGAGCCAACTGCTTTATCACAATACCGGGCCCCAATCGCATGAGAGGCATCTTCTAAAATTTTGATGTCATATTGCCTCGCAAGAGACGATATTATCTCCATCTGGCAGGATTGCCCTGCAAAGTGTACAGGGATAATGACTTTAGGTAATTTACCTAACTGAGCAGCCGCAGACAGTTTATTTTCTAATTGTTGAACACTGAGATTATATAGTGTCGGATCTATATCTACGAAATCCACTGAAGCCCCACAATACAGACCACAGTTTGCAGAGGCAACAAACGTATTGGGCGAAGTCCATATAACATCGCCTTCACTTAATCCTAGAGCCAGGCAGGAAATATGTAGGGCAGCAGTGGCACTACTGACGGCAACCGCATAACGACTCCCACAATAGTTAGCCACCAACTCTTCAAAACGTTCTATCGCTGGCCCTTGAGTAATATAATCTGATGTCAATACATCGATTACAGCATCAATATCCGCTTGATTGATATCCTGCCGACCATATGGAATAAAATTTGACATTAGCTATAAATTATGCTGTAAAACTAGGATCTACATGTTTCTGAATTAGAGACTGTATCTCAGAAATGGTAAGAAAGTGGTTGTTATCTCCAGAGTTATAGCTAAAACCTACCGGAACAAGTTCAGCACCCGTCAATTGGCAATACTCTTCTAAGGTGTAATTCATGTTGACAGGAAGAATCGCAAAATAGTCACCAACCTTTACGGTAGAAGTTGAATCAGAGGTCGTGATTAATTCCTCATGAATTTTCTCACCTGGTCTCAAGCCGATAATTGTATGCTTACATTGAGGTCCAATCGCCTTGGCAATATCTGTGACACGATATGAAGGCATCTTAGGCACAAGTATCTCCCCACCTCTAGAATTCTCGATTGACCAAAGTACCATCTCAACCCCCTCTTCAAGAGAGATATTGAAGCGAGTCATCTGTGGATCAGTAATCGGTAAGATGCCTTCATGACGTTTTTTTAGAAAAAACGGTATCACCGAACCCCGAGATCCCATAACGTTCCCATAGCGGACGACGCTAAAGGTTAAATCGCGGTTCCCTTTGATGTTATTGGCTGCTATGAATAATTTGTCGGAGCATAGTTTGGTGGCTCCATATAGATTAATGGGAGCTGCAGCTTTATCTGTCGAAAGAGCAATTACTTGCTTGACTTGTGTATTAAGAGCTGATTGGATGACATTCTCTGCACCCAGAACATTAGTTTTGATACACTCCATTGGATTGTATTCTGCGGTAGGAACTTGCTTCAATGCTGCTGCATGAATGACGATGTCAATGCCTTCAAAAGCTAACATTAAGCGTTGATTATCTCGGATATCCCCTATGAAATATCTAATTCCTGGGTAGTTTTGGCTTGAGTATTGCTGCGCCATTTCATATTGCTTAAGCTCATCTCGAGAATAAATTACAAGACGTCTTATATTTGGAAACTGGCTTAAAATAATGTCTACAAATTTCTTTCCGAAAGATCCAGTTCCTCCTGTGATTAAGAGAGAGCTGTTTTCATTTATAACCATAAATAACTAACCAGATATGACACAAAGTTTATGCAAAGTACGCTTTAAGTACAACAAATTGGTGTTTGTTTAAAGAGTTTGATGTCAGTAGATATTTTTTCTATCATCTTTGGTTTTAACTCCGGCCAAATTGGTAGACTTAGAACTTCTTTAGAACATTGGTGACTCACGTTACACTTGCTATATTGCCCTTGATATACTGGCAGCTGATCCTGTGGGATTGGGTAATATATCATGGAATCAACTCCTTGCTTTGATAAAGCTTCTTTGAGCGCATTACGCTGTTCGTCTAATACACGAATTGTATATTGGTTGAAAACGTGTCCTTTAATGATTTGTGGCGTAATTACACCAAGAATCCCTTCTAATTCGTGATTGTAAGTACGAGCTATCTTTTGCCGGGTTTGATTCCACTGATCTACATACTTTAGCTTTGTCCTTAGAATGGCAGCCTGGATAGTGTCCAACCGGGAATTATATCCTAAAACTTCATTCTGATACTTTTTTTGAGTTCCATGAACTCGTAGCATGTAAGCTTGTTCAGCTATTGTGTCATCGTCTGTGACAACCAGGCCACCATCTCCATATGCTCCAAGATTTTTGGAAGGAAAAAAGGAGTAGGCTCCTACCGTACCCATAGTGCCTGCGAGTTTGCCATAGATATCACTCAAACCATCTGAATTTGCGATATTTAGAGCCGGATTATAGTACTTGGCGCCAAATGCCTGTGCACAATCTTCAATGACTTTCAAGTTATATTGATGGGCAATCTCTAAAATCTTTGCCATGTCTGCTGGCCGCCCATATAAATGAACCGGCATAATAGCTTTTGTGTTGGATGTGATTTTAGCTGTAATTTCTTGCGCTGCAATATTAAATGTATCGGCTTCAATATCAGCAAATATAGGCTTAGCACCCACATTGCTAATTGATTCTGCTGTTGCACAAAAAGAGAAAGGTGTGGTAATCACCTCATCCCCTGGGCCAATTCCTAGTGCTCTCAATCCAATCACTAATGCATCTGTTCCAGAGTTGACGCTAATCGCATACTTGACGCCGAGATAAGTTGCAACCTCTTGCTCAAATAACTGAACATCTGGCCCCAGAATAAATTCGCCTGATACCAGTACTCTATTAATCGCTTCATTAATCTCAGCTTCCAGAAAAGCGTATTGGGTTTTGAGATCAAGGAAGGGAATTTTCATGCTTGTCTAATGAATGCCATGAGTAAGACTATCAATTTAGAAATTAGCCGCTGTAGCACGTCTATAGACACTCGTGTAAAGCTATGACTAGCACCATGAAAACTTTTCAGGGGACTAGATCTGGCATGTTGCCCACCCGGTGGTTGATATTGTGCAGTCAGTGTGTGGCGTATGTAAACACTCCTCTCCATGAGGATTTTTGGTGTTGATGTCGCCATATTTTTAAGGCATTAAATAAGGCTTGCAAGGGTTATGTAATGTGTAAAGAAAGGAATTGTGTTGGATGAAGAATGGGTTGGGGTTGTGAGAGTGGCATTTCATGCTTCAACGTTATCTGGCTATTGTGAAGTGTAAAGTGAACTGGGTGCAATAAATAAAGGAGTAAGAATCTTGCCTTTTTTTTATTAGCTTCTAGAAGATTCATAGACTCAGTTGTTTAATCTCTCATGTCAGCTCAGCAACACATCACCTCTTGAGCTTTTTCCAAAATGTCAACAACAGCAACCCCATTCCAACCATTAGATCTCGGTTGCTGGCGTGTATTGAGACACTCAAGAAAATGCTCACACTCTAATTGAAGCGGTTGAGTAGTAGCTATGTCGGCTATCCAAGCCTTAGCATCAATTTGTTGGAGGTTAGTATCAATGGATTTTTCATAAACTGTGACTCGTTGCATTACTTCGTCATAAGTTATCATTTGTCGCTCTGCAATAATAGTGGTGGATCTCTGTAATTGTGGATGATACCAAGAGACATAAATATGTGAGGTTTGACCACTCTCAAAAATTAAATCAACATGGACATTATCAGCAATATGAGGTTGTATCATGGCAAGGCCATTAGCCTGTATTGCTTGCAGGTTAGGGTTGTTCAGTAAATCCAGCACAACAGATATATCATGGGGGGCAAAAGACCACCAAACGTTTTTGTCTGAGCATGTTCTGCCTAGTCTGGTGCGTTGAGCCATGATATGCAAAACCTTACCTGCTTGACCGCTAATGAGATGATTGCGTATCCATGCGATCGCAGGTTGATACAACAGTAAATGTCCCACCATTAAAATCAGATCATGCTGATCTGCATATTGGGCTAGCTCAATGGCTTCTTGGGTAAGCAATGTCATTGGTTTTTCAAGAAAGACATCTTTACCAGCGCCTAGAGCAGCCTTCGCCAAGGAATAATGGGTTGAAGCGGGTGTTGCAAAGACTATTGCTGAGATGTCAGTTTCTAAAACTTCTCGATAGTCACTATAAATCTGCAGATTTTGATAGTTGGAAGCAACGGTCTGCCGTAGGTCTGGTTTAATCTCGACAACACCTGCTAAAGCATGGAGTTCATGAAAATTCTTAATTAGGTTCTTACCCCAGTTACCTGCACCAACCACAACAACTTTGTTCATAAACACTGGGTATTTCTAAATCGATATGGATTAGATCAGTTCCCATATGGAGTGTAGAAGATAGTTGGCTTAATCGCTTGTTTGTCAGGCCATTATTAACATTTCTCACTTCACCCTCTAGTTGAGCTATCACAGCAGTAACACCATTGTTTAACCCAAATCGTGCGACAAACCACCAATCCTTATCGCTTGGTACGTCGAGCGAGCATCATCCTATCAGCCGCTTCAGGCGAAAGTAATACCCAGATTAGCCGTCAATGGCAGCTCGACCACAACCAAGTTCGCTATTGGCGTCAGCGCTGGCTAGATAACCAAGAGCGTCTTGCCCTTTGTGAGCAGGTGGATGACAGCGAAACAGAATTAACCCAGCAAGTGTTGGAGACCTTAACAGATGCCCCACGTCCAGGTGTCCCCCCCACCTTTACCCCAGAGCAGGTGGTCCAAATTGTGGCCATTGCCCCAGGACTAAGCTCGCCCTGTGAGTCAATAGACGCCTGAAGAGATTGCTGATGAGGCGGTTAAACGTGGCATCGTCACTCATATTTCGGCAAGCAGTGTGAGACGTTTTTTGGGGAGAGGCTCAGCTGCAGACCCATCGGAGTCGCTATTGGCTCAATGCTAACCCTGAAGATCCAGAGCTGTTCGAGGCGAAAGTGCATCAGGTTTGCCAACTGTATGAATCAGCAGCTGAATTGGATGCTCAACAGATTCACCTTGTCAGTACGGATGAAATGACGGGCATTCAAGCGCTTGAACGACTACATCCAGACCAAGCCATGAAACCAGGGCAACCACGTCGCTTGGAATATGAATATGAGCGGCATGGTACCCTCAGTCTGATCGCCAACTGGCATGTGGCTCTAAGAAAGGTGATTGCGCCTTCTATCGGACCCACTCGAAAAGAATTTGACTTTGCCAATCATATTGCCAATACAGTTGAAACTGCACCAGACGATGGGGGAGCATGTCACCTTTGCAGATGCACAAAATTTAGAATTAAAAATTTGGTGTCTGAAAGCAAGGCTAGCAAGGATTTCTGAGATGAGTATAAATACTAGCTTGCAAAAGTGACATGCTCCCGACGATGGATGGGTTTTTCTGCTCGACCAACTCAATACCCACCGGTCTGCTTCCCTAGTGCGATGGGTCGCGGTCTGTTGCGGTATTGATGCAGATTTAGGCGTTAAAGGTCAATCCGGCATCCTTAAATCGATGGAGACTCGCACGGCTTTCTTGAGCGACCCCAGCCATCGGATTCGGTTTGTTTATATCCCCAAACATACCTCCTGGCTTAATCAGATTGAATGCTGGTTTAGTATTTTGGTGCGTCGATTGATTCGTCGAGGAAATTTCACCTCAACGGATGATTTACAGCAGCGTATCCTAGAATTTATTGAGTATTTCAATCACACTATGGCCAAACCTTTCAACTGGCAATTTAAGGGATTCACGCCGCACGAATAACTGATGAACTATTTACAGATCTATGGACTAGGTATCTTCGACAAACTCAGTGAATGATATCAGCGAGGAGAAACAGGGGTTTTAGTTTGATATCCAGGTACTAGCTTCTGGAGTAAAGACCGAATTTCCATTGAATCATTAATTGATGCAGATTGCAGTAAATCAGCAACATGTTGCAATAGCTGACTAGGAATATTTTGACTAGCGTTTTTAACGACCAGTAACTTCTCATGACCAGTCTTGTGATATTCTTCATCCGGCAGAAATAACTCTTCAAATAGCTTTTCGCCTGGGCGTAACCCTGTATAAGCGATTTCTATATCTTTGCCAACTTGGTAGCCCGATAAGCAAATGAGATCCTTTGCTAAATCCACAATTTTTACAGGCTCCCCCATATTCAGCATCAATATCTCCCCGCCAGGGCTCATCACCACTGCTTGTAGGACTAATTGCACTGCTTCTGGGATGGTCATAAAATACCGGCATATCTCTGGATGAGTCACTGTGACAGGCCCACCTGCAGCAATCTGTCGTTTGAATGTGGGAATCACGCTCCCTCGACTACCCAGAACATTACCGAATCGGACAACAACAAACGGCAGGCCACTCGTTTGGGCCGCCTTTAGCACAATCATTTCAGCAATACGCTTGCTAGCTCCCATTACATTGGTAGGGTTAACAGCTTTGTCCGTAGAAATCATGACAAAATGTTGTACCCCAAATTCAACAGCCAAATCAGTTAATGCTTTAGTGCCTAGAACATTATTAGTGACAGCTTCAGGCGCATTATTTTCCATTAAAGGGACATGCTTGTGGGCTGCTGCATGGAATACGACTTCCGGTTGGTACTTTTCAAAGGCAAACCGTAAGCGAGAGGGATGTCTTAGATCTGCAATGAAAGGTCTAAGTATAGGAACGGATACATCAGAACTGGCAACACCATTATGATTCTGATATTGAAGAAGTTCTTGTTGTATCTGGAATACAGAGTTTTCCCCATGACCCAGCAGAATAAGTTCTATCGGTGCACAACGAAAGATTTGTCGACAGAGTTCGCTACCAATCGATCCACCAGCTCCAGTCACCAACACCCGGCGCCCTTTAAGGAGCTGACGAACACCTTGTATATCTGTCTGAATCGGCTCACGACGAAGCAGATCTTCAATCTGCACTTCCCGAATGCTGTTTTGTAAATCTTGTTGACCGACTAAGACATCTTGTAACGCTGGTAAGGTTAAGGTCTCAACTCCAGTCATCTGACATAGTGCAACAATATCTCGTAGGCTCTGGCCAGATAAAGAAGGCATGGCAATAATCACGGTCTGAATATGCCAAGATTGGATCGTATCTGGGATGACATTCCGATTACCAACGACGGGTAATCCCCGGATGCGCAAATTTAATTTTGCAGGGTTGTCATCGACAAAAGCGATAGGCAGTAAACCAATATGGGGACTCCGTTCCAGCTCTTGTACAAGAGCAACACCTGCATTGCCTGCCCCGACAACTAATGCTCTTTTCCTTAAGTCTCTGCGTTCAGAGGTTTCAAGTTGACGCTTTCTCCGTTCTATTGCCCGAACACTAAACCGAATACCGCCAATAATGAGTAGTGTGAGCAGACCATCCAAAAACGGTAAGGATCGTGGCAAGGACAAAATGGAAAGGGATTTTAGCACTGCAAACGCTAAAGTTTGCAAAATAACTGATGAGCCTGTGAGCACAGCAACATTGCTCAACTCATCAATGCTTGCATAACGCCAGTAGTGCTTATAAAAACCACCTGACAGAAAAACAGTGAGTTTAATCACCATAAATAGCAAGGTGGCTAGCAATAAGTCAGCTTGGTATCGTTCGAAAGTCAGGATAAATCCCAGTGCACTATCTAAGCGCAAGCTCAAGGCAAACAGCGGGATAAATGTAAAGGCAATGATATCAACAAGCAAAAAGTGACGATTTCTGAGATGCAGGCAGTAATTTCCTAACCTATCGATCATTGAGGTAAACCTTAAGGGGAAGAAGTCTCGGTGCTACTTCAGTAGACTGAATAATAAAGCGATGGGTTTCTTTGCGTGTTTTTGTGGCTGTTGTTAGTAAAAAGCTATTCTTTGTCAAAATATAAAAGTTCATAAAAATTATACTGGATTCTTAATTATTTTTCTCATCGCAATATAATCTTTAGGGTCTACTTCACGGAGGCTGTCAGTGCAGAAATTAGGCCAGGTAATCGAGGTGAAATTAAATGCATAGGGTGTTCATATCAATACAGTTCTAAAGACAATCTTTTCTCAGCAAAACAACTGCAGGATGGTTGAAGATACATCTAGAACATCTTTTAACCAAGCCATATTAGTTTTTGTCAAGAGTTAAAGAGCACCTCAGAAACGAGATGGACTTGAGATTTGAAGGGCCTGTAAATACTACCGTATCGTTATGGAGTATCGATACGGCTCGTTTATCTTCCATCAGAATTTTTTTTTGAGACAATCCTAGTCGATTTAAAGCTATAGCGGATTGCATAACTATCGAAACTACATGATCAGCTTAAAGCCTTGTTAGGAAGGTGCTTGGTGTTTCTATAATTCTGAAAGCCGCTATATACGTGCATTGTAAAAGGAAGTTGAGGTTGGCAAGTACTGCTAGTTTACGATAAACATATTGTGAGTTGTTGCTATTCCAATCCCATGATTTAATCGCATTTAAGTTAAGTATTTTAGTCTGTTAGACATGCCAAATCATTTTTAATAATATTTCAATGATACTTAGGTGTGAATATCTTGATTTGATCTAAATTGGCGACTCAAAAAGGGAGGTTCTATCTGGTTGAAAAGTTGGGTTTTGATGTGGTAAAAAGACTTCGATCCAATCATATGGAGCCATCTACCTCTATATGGACAAGCCCAACTCATTTTGACCAAGCTCTATCGGTTGCATCTTTTTTGAGGGGCAATCTAAAAGTATGATTTTTTAGTCTCTGGACTTCAAGCGTATACTAATGCTCACCATGCTTGGATGAGTGAGAATAATTATTTAATATGTGCAACAGCTGGAGTTTAACAGTGGTTGGCCTATCCACTATTGGATAGGCATCAAGTTCTGTGGAGTGATAGGCAGAGTGGGTAAGTGTCCTTAACTAAAAAGACGCTAGTACCCAGAAATTCTAGCGTCTTTTTATCAGATATTTAAAAGCACTAATCGGACAGCGCTGATATCTAGTAGCAATTTAAGAATTCATTTTCTCAAATTTTTACGTAAGATATTATCACTGTCCAATTGTCAGAATTCTGAGTGAAGTTTATTGCTAAGGTGTTTGAGTCAATTTGCTTGCTAGGAGCACTTCAACCTATATCTTAGAAAATTAAGATACGGTAAGCGATAACCAGACTACAGAGCAACGCTGACTTAAACCGCTATTGCTTACTCAGCAGGAGAAGCTTCAGGGGAAGCCTCTGCTTCGGGAGAAGCTTCGGGGCTGGGAGACTCAGATGCGCTATCTGAGCAGGCACCTAAAAGGGTGGAAAAGCCAAGTAGAACGGCTAAAGCAGTTAGTTTGATTTTCATTTGTTTCTTAACTCCTCACAGTGGAATTGATAAAAAAAGAGCCACTTACTTGTATCAAGCCTACGCTGAATTTGCAACTGGTGCAGTTCAAGGCAGGATTATAGAAACATAGTAGTATGCGTCAGATGCTGGATTTGAGTGATAGAAATAGATTGTCCAGGTTTCTTCAAAATCTGTCAATCTATCTTTATGTTTTTGACAAAAATAATGTTTAATGATATGTGCAGGCTGTGAATTGACTAATAGTGTTCTTAGTCGTTGCTAGTTTCTAGTTGGGTAGACCTTTGCTGGTTGTGCAGGTACTCAAACACACTTTTGTCACCAATATCTGGGGGAATAGGTTTGACGATTTTCCTAGATGCAAAAATCATAAACAGTATGGCCCAAGTACCTAATAATACTTTTTCACCTATGATAGGTAGCCAGTTCAACCAATGCCCTAATAGCAGTATCGGAACAACACCCGTTAGCAGCTTGGTCTCTCCATGATTGAAGCAAAACGCTTCTTTGAAGAAAATCCCAGTCAGTGCAACAAATAGCCAGCCAACACCAAATAGATGGAGTGGTTGCTGATAAATGCTAGTAATGAGGGGAGAGGGTTGTGTGATGGCGATATAGACTGCAACTAAAGAGCCAATAGCCCAAAAAATTTGTAGAGCTCGATGTAAGGCACTCATGTAGATGTGAATGGTGGCTAAACTCACTCCGATTGCCACTGCAAAACAAATAAATAAGCCAGTTAGCCATGACAATACATGAGCTTGAGGGCCTAAAAGTAGAAATAGGATAGAGCCCAGGGCAAAGCTAGAAGCCGCTAGCAGCATTGCTCCACGATAAATGACGACTTCTATTCTATCGTCTTTAGAAATCGTGAATTCCCCAAAGTGGCCTTGATAAATGTCTGAGCTTGCTTCAAGGAAAGAAAACATATGTTAACTCCTGGCTACTGCGGGTGGAATCCAAAGGTGTTGAATGAGTCAGGTGGGATGCCTTAATCGATCATTGTAGCGGGTGTCTGTGATGGAAGTTTGTGAGTCTTATGGAGGGAACGGTCTAGGGTAAAAAATTTACGGATTGAGATGTAGCTCTACTGGGTCTCCTATCTTGCTGTTTAGGATGTGATGAGCAGAGCCGTTGGGAAGAGCGATTTCAAGCCACCCATGACTACCAACCAGTGCTTTTAGGGTGGGATAAGCTTCTTCCGTGGTGTATGAGGTCGTACTGTGAATATGGTGCTGATCAATCTGTAGGCTCCACGAAATGTGTTGGACCTCGCTGGCAGGAATATTGGTAATCAAATTGCCGAAATAGTCGATAGCCTGAATATTGCCCGTACCCCCATTTGGGGTGGGTTGCCAGGTAAAAATATTAGATAGGGCTGTGAGTGCCGAAAGGGGTACCTCGGGACCCATGACCTGGAGAGAGAGTCCTTTGGCTAAGTAGGCAGCGGCTGGAGCGAAAATGTCTCTGCCATGAAAGGTATTGCTAGGTTGGGTGGAATACCAATATTGGCTGTTGGTTAGTTCTACGGCTGAGATCGCATCCTCATACTGCAGAACATGGCTAAATAGACCATTGTCAGGGCCAATCAGTATGCCTGAAGGCATTTGGATCGCAATGGCTCGTCGATGGCTGCCCACGCCTGGATCAACGACGGCAACATGAATCGTACCTGGTGGGAAATGTGGATAGGCATTGCCGAGTTGGAAGCTGCCAAGGGCAATATTTTGAGGGGGGATTTGATGGGTTAAATCAATGACATGAGCCTGGGGATGAATGCCAGCGATAACCCCTTTCATAACGCCGACATAAATATCTTCTAGGCCAAAATCCGTAAGGAGTGTAATCATGGGTGTTGCCAATGGCAAGGGCTGGTTCAGGAGATACAACATGCTCCCTACTAGGATAGGAGAGCCCTGAACGCAGATATATATACAAAAACGAGCTGCTACAGAACAGTTAGCAGCTCGTTTATTCAATGCTAAAAGTGCTTTTAATCAAGCGCAATTCTATGCAGGATAGACGCTGACTTTTTTGCGGGATTTACCTTTGCGCTCAAAAGTAACAATGCCATCAATCGTGGCAAATAATGTATCGTCACTACCGCGACCGACATTATTGCCAGGATGAACCTTAGTGCCCCGTTGACGAATAATGATGTTGCCTGCCCGAACGACTTCACCGCCGTAACGCTTAACCCCTAAACGCTGAGCGTTAGAGTCCCGTCCGTTGCGGGTACTACCGGTTCCTTTCTTATGAGCCATAATGTCCTCGTGAATGCTTTGGGATAAGGTTTGAAATTGGTTGGGAATAACTAGTCCGCAACGACTTCTGCTTCAACAGCCACTGCTTCGTCGCTTGCTTTGGATTTCTTGGTCTTTTTGGTGCTTGCTGCCCCAAGAGCCTTACCGTCGAGGTGAATGGCATCCACCATTAAGCGGGTGAGTTCTTGACGATGCCCCCGTTTCTTCCGGGTTTTCTTTTTGGGCTGCATTTTGTAAACGATAATCTTGCGATCGCGGCGATGTTGCATCACGGTCACTTCAATGGTCGCCCCTTTGACTAGGGGTTGGCCAACCGTGGCTTCATTGCCATCATGGACGAGCAAGACTTGGTCGAGGGATAATTTGGTATCTGGATCGTCTGCTAGACGATCGACGTCGTAATATCGACCGGGTTCTACTTTTAACTGTTTTCCACCCGTTTCGATAATTGCAAAAGTCATTTGATTTGAACCTCAATAAGCCGTACAGGTATCTGATTCTCTGTTTTTGCTTGAGCATCAGCATTTAGGGCATGGACCTGATCCGAGCTGAACAAAAGTATGCCGAATATCTAGTATTCAAAATTTTAGGGTGGATTGTCAACTGTTAATCGCACAGACAACCATCATCCTTCAGAGGGAGATTGAAAGGGCAAAGGTAGACGCTCTGCATGTCCCCAAAATGCCTCTAAATCATAGTATTCCCGCTGTTCCGGCATCAGTACATGGGAGATAACGTCGCCATAGTCTAGCACAACCCATGTGCCTTCAGCTTTCCCTTCTTGACGAGCCGGGAGCCTATGGCAATGGTCTTCAGCTGCTTTCTCCATGGACTCTGTAATTGCTCTCACCTGGGTTCGAGAAAAGCCAGTGACGATGACGAAGTAATCAGCGATAAAAGAAACATCTGCGACCTGTAGCACCAAAATGTCGCCCCCTTTGCGGTCATCGGCTGCTTCAGCCAAGCATAAAGCCAAGGTTCGGGCTAAGTCTTGCGATGGTGACAAGGGAGTATTCAGGGTTGGTTGTCCAGAAGAATTAGAAACCAAAAGTTTGAAAAGGTATAGAGCTATTCTCTACACCTTAACTTAGGAAATTTGAGTTGTATGTCAAGATTGCTGAACCTCAATTGGATGTGTCTTTAAGATTGAAGTTCTAACCATGCCCAATTGCGAGTCAGCACCATGCGGGGGTGAATCAGACGCTGGGTTTTGACAAGGTGTTTTAGAGTAAGGTCACAGACGAGTGCAACGGCATGGTGAAGATTTTGGTAACTCATCTCGCGGGCTGCCTGGACTTTGGGCCGATCGCCCCGTCCTGGCTCTAAGCTGTCGGCCAGAAAGACCACGCAGCTTAAATCGCTCATCTGAGGTTGTCCAAGGGTATGGTTGCTGATGGCAGCTAGAATTTCAGTATCCGTAATACCAAAGGTTTCTTGAGCCACTACGGCGCTGACTTGGGCATGTAACAAGTGAGGATTGGCTTCATCCACAGGATCGGTGGGGAGTTGGTGCTTTTGGGCGAGTGCCAAGAGTTGTGCGGGCGGAAAATATTTGGCTAAATCATGCATCAGACCGGCCCTGGCAGCTTGCTCCTGATCGAGCTGATGTCGCTGAGCCAAGTCTCGGGCCATGGATTCGACTCTCAGAATATGTTGAATGCGAATCTCGGGGACATTCTCTTTAAGCCATTGGAGAACAGTATCTCTGGCCCAAGGAGCTAGATCAGGTTGCACAGATGTCATGGGATCAAAATCAATGGCGTATATCAAACTTGATGCAGGAATGATGCTGACGGACCCAGTAGGACTCCCAGCCCCTTGCCGTTCTCAAATCCTAACTGGAAAAGAAGTCTATAGCGAAAAAGCCTTGGCAGTTCTACCAAGGCTAGTCAAGTATTAAGAGAGACCAATGGTTTAGGGAGACTCCCCCTCAAGCCACAGCAATTTTGGGCAGTCTAACGGAATTGATCGGGTTGTAGTTTTAATCCTTTGCTGCTGTTGCGGGTCCGATTTTGCTGTTTGGTGATGGGAACGCCTTTACGGAAGGCTTTGCCGGTGCCGCCATCTGCGGGGTCGAGATGAGGTCTGAGATTCATCCCTGCCGTAAATTGGGTACCGTTTTGGGAACGATTCCGTTTGCCAAAAAGAGAGCGACCAATATTGACGATTTGCCCCAGGGAATCGTTGCCGCCATTGCCGACAAACGTATTGACGCCTTGAGTGGTTTGGCCACTGTTGGCAACCGTCAGGTTATCAAAAACAGCGTTGCGCGTGGTGGTGGCATCTTGTCCCGGTGGAACTGTGAACACGATGCGGCAGCTTGGATCGGCTTCAGATGTTGCACAAACGGTGTTGTAGCCATTCTCAGTGCCTGTTTGGAGTTCCAGCAAGCCGTCTGGGCGATATTCTTCTAAGCGTCGAGCAATTTCTTGACACCGCAGTTCGGGGGTCCAACCGCCTCCCATTTCAGCGGGGACGGCCCAGGCAAAGGCTTCGTTGGGACGACTTTTGGGGTTATACATGACGGTATAGTCACCGCTAGTATATTGGCAGAAAAAGCGAGTGCTGGAGGTTATATCTGGAGTGTCAGTGCGGATATCTGCATCTGGATTGTCGGGATCGACTCGCCCGCTGGTGTCGGGATCAACTTCAGGGATATCATCGACTGAGCTGTCTTGAGCCAGACTGGGATTGAAACCTGTACTGAGAATTGCGATCGCAATCCCCAAACTAGAGTGGGCTGCGATGCGAATTGCGCGTTGATCAACCCTCAAAGTCGCCATAGGAGTGCACCTCAAAATTCCTTAAAACAAGGACATCCAGATCCTCTGGAGCCCGAAAACACGAATGTGGGTAATCTGAGTCAATAGGATGACAACATTGATTCAGATTTTTTAGTAAAAACTGATATATCCCGTAATGACCATCGGATGATGACAATGTTCCACCGAACGCCAGGGAATGTCACAAAACTTTATTAATTATTGTAATTGTCGTATACTTCATAACGATGATCCCACCGGAGCAAGGATAGCCCTTACATGACAGCAAAGGTCACGCCCAAGTCGGTTCCATTTCATTTTCTCGGCCCGCCTGGGGCATTCAATCCAACCCTGCTGTTGTTCTTCGGTGCATTGGCGTTGCTGCTGGGGTCCACCTACGCTCATTACCAGCTGTCTTTACCCGGTTGGTGTACGTTCGTGGCGAATACCTTAGCGCTGCACTTTGCAGGCACTGTGATTCATGATGCTTGCCATAAGGTGGCCCATCAAAATCGCATCGTGAATGCTGCTTTAGGTCATGGCAGTGCATTGATCTTGGGGTTTGCGTTTCCGGTATTTACGCGAGTCCATCTTCAGCACCATGCTGCCGTCAACGACCCTGACAATGATCCCGATCATTATGTGTCGACGGGCGGTCCGCTATGGTTGATTGCCCCTCGCTTCTTCTATCATGAAGTCTTTTTTTTCAGACGTCGTCTTTGGCGCAAGTTTGAGCTGCTGGAGTGGTTCTTAAGCCGCCTATACCTGGTCACCCTAATTGTTTGTGCCTGTAAATTCGACTTTATTCACTACGTATTGAATTTTTGGTTTGTACCGGCACTGATTGTGGGGACCACTCTAGGATTCTTTTTTGACTATTTCCCCCATCGCCCATTTCATGAGCGCAACAGATGGCGTAATGCCCGTGTTTATGCCAACCCCGTCTTGAACGTTTTAATCTTGGGGCAAAACTATCATCTGATTCATCACCTATGGCCTTCTATTCCTTGGTATAAGTGTGAACCTGCCTATCACGCAGTCAAACCTCTATTGGATGAAAAGAACTGCCACCAGCGAATTGGCATTTTCCAGCGCAAAGGATTTCTTGGATTTGTCTATGATTTCTTCTTAGGTGTTCGCTTTGAACATACGGTTTCGACAGAAGCCCTCGAAGAAATGATTGGCGTTAACTCGACAGAACCAGAACTTCAGTTAGTTGAATCAGTTTAGTTATGTAGCCCTAAGACACTTTAGAAAAGTCGTTATCATCATCTTCTGTGTCATTATCCATCAGGCTCAGCAAAACCCCAGCAATGGGGATGGATAGGAATAAACCGACGAGGCCTGATAAACGTGAGCCGATCAGTAGCGCAAAGAACAATACGACTGGATTCATTTGTAATGAATTCTGCATGACTCGGGGCATCAGAATATTTTCTTCAATTTGTTGCAGAACAATACAAGCGATGAGCACCTGCATGGCTCTCCATAACCCTTGAGGCAAGAGAATCAAAGAGATTAAGCCGATCCCAATGGTCGCTCCGATGCCTGGAATCATATCGAAGATACCCGCAACCACTGCCAAAATGAGCGGTACGGGGACGCTTAGACTCAAAAAGACGAAAAAACTGGAGACTGCAAAAAATAACGCCAATAAGAAGCGTCCCCAGAAAAACCCTAAGAAATTCCGTTTCATCGCTAGGGTAAATCGGGTCCGAGACGCTTTGGGGAGTCCCCTGAGTAACCATTTCCAAATGCGCCCACCATCTAACAGCATGAAGAAACTGACGACCGCTACTAGAATAAGGTCGATTAGATTGTTAACGATGCCTTGAATGACCCCGACACTAGACCCAATACTTTCAATCACCTGGTCTCGAAATTTGGCTTCGATAGCCCCAAAGTCAATTTGGACATCGCGTGCCGCCAGCATCTGTTCAACTTGGCGACTTAACTGTTCCATGGCGTTCAAAAATTCAGTCACACTATTGACCAGCTCTTGTCCTTGAGAGAGGACGGCAAACAGAACTGTGATCAGGAGGCCAAACAGCAGCAGTAATCCCACCATAAAGACGACGGTAGCGGCAACGCCGTGGGGGAGAAACCGCTTCAGCCATTGGGTGGGATAGTTGAGGAGAAAGGCCAGAATGGCGGCAAATATAAAAATCAGTAAAATGCTTTGAAAATAGGCAAATACTTGAAGGGTGGCCCAACTTGAAGCAAATAAAAGCAAAAAACGAATGAGAACAGAGTTCGTCAAGCGATTTAAAAAGTATTTGCGGTAAGGAGCAGGCATAGAGACCAGAGGATAACCTACTCAACTATTGCATGCTCGGCTGAGCAGTCGCTTAATCTTATATAAAAGCCATAGATTGCTTCTAAGACGTTTCCATGTTCAAGATGGACTGTAAGCCTTCTCGGTACGAGGGGTGGAGTAGCTGTATACCCAGGTCTGTTTTAATTTTGGAGTTGCTGACGCGGCGACATTCTTGCCAAAAAGAATGGGCCATGGGACTCATCTGAGCATCTTCATAGGCCACAACAGCTGGGGGCTGAATCCCCAGTAATCGGCTGCCTTCTTCAATTAAAGTACTGGGTTCAGAGGGGAGATCGTCGGCAACGTTATAAATAGAGCCAGGCTGGGGGTTCAGCATGGACTGATAGACGGTCTGGACGATGTCATCTACATGAATTCGACTGAAGACATGGCCAGGTTTGAAGATATTGCGGGCAGTCCCCTTTTCGAGGCGATCCAAAATACTCCGACCGGGACCGTAGATACCTGGTAGACGGAAGATGTGAGTGGGTAATGCAGACTGTAAAAACTGGGTTTCAGCATGGACACGATTTTGCGATCGCACCGACTGGGGCTGGACAGAACTCTCTTCATCCACCCATGCCCCTTGGGAATCCCCATAGACACCCGTTGTAGACAGGTAGCCAAACCATTGCAAAGGCAGCTTTTCTAGGGTTGATAGTAGGTGTACAGCGACGGGATCATTGCCCTGTTGATCGGGGGGAATACTACTCAAGACATGGGTGACTCCCTCATAGGCAGCAGCAGGGGGTAAGACAGGATCGGTATCAAGATCATGGGCAAACGGAAACGCAGATAGTCCTGGAATGTCACCGCTGCGATTGGTAACATGTACCCGAATGTTGTCCTGGGTCAGCCGGTCCACTAATCGCAGCCCGGTATAGCCACAACCGAGAATTAACACTTTCATATCAGTCATAGATGCTTGCTGGTGGGGAGACGACGATCTGTGTAGCCAATGGTATGAGAGATGGAAACTGTGCCTTTAGGCAGCGACTTTCAGCCCTGCCATGCCAACCATAGACTTTTTTTCGCAAAAATCATCTCTTTGATTTAAACATTGCTTTGTGTTTGTGTAAAAAACTGGGCAGACTAAGAGCAAGACTTCAACTAGAACTTGCACAGAAGATGACTGCAACGATGACTATTGGTGAAATTGTTGAACAGGCAATGAGAAACGGCTATCTGACTCCAACCATGGAAGCAGAAGTGGGCCGGATCTGTGATAATGCCTCCGAGCTGGCTGTTGAAGAATATCAATCCCTCGATCGATTGATGGGGGCTCTGCTCACGGGCCAAGTGGTGGCGGTGCCTCGCAAACAGTTCATTAATGTCATGGAAGAACTGGTGCTGACTGAAGCGATAACCCGCGTGTCCAAGATTGAAGCAACGAGCAATCACACCTTGGACTTGGGCGATATTGCGGCCTATGCCCTCAATCGATTGCCACCCCTCTATGCCACAACGGAAGAAGGGGCAAACTATCAGCGTCAGCGAGCCAGACAAGAGCTGCTCGATCTGATTATTCAGCAAGTTGAAACCGCAATTTCCCGCAACCTGGATCAGCCGGACTTCTATCCTGATCGTCATGCGCTAGAGTCTGATCACCAAAAAGATTTACTGGGTCAAGTCAGCTCGTTGCTGCAAGCTTATGCCCCTGATTATGAGCAGCCTGTCAAAAGCTAAATAAAGATTGCTTTCAGGATTATGCGGCCTTTCCCTGATACGCTGAGGCTCTAGAATTAATCAATCAGATTCTAGCTTGAGCTTAAAATCAGCAGTTTTGGCCTATCTCTGTCCATGAATATCCAACATCGTTCTCCCCTATGGATTTACGACACAACGCTGCGGGACGGTGCGCAACGAGAAGGTATTTCTCTATCCGTTGAAGATAAATTAACTATTGCTCATCAGCTGGATAAGCTTGGTATTCCCTTTATTGAAGGGGGGTGGCCGGGTGCGAATCCGAAAGATGAACAGTTTTTTCAGAAATTAAAAACGTCACCCCTTCGTCAGGCTGAGGTCGTTGCGTTTTGTTCGACCCGTCGTCCAGGGAACCAGGCTGCAGAAGATCCGGTTCTACGACCGATTTTAGCGGCAGAAACGCGGTGGATCACCCTATTTGGCAAGTCTTGGGATTTTCATGTTACGGCTGGCCTTAAAACCACCCTGGGTGAAAACCTAGCTATGATTGCTGATTCCATCAACTACCTGTGCCAGCAGGATCGACAAGTGATTTATGATGCAGAGCATTGGTTTGATGGATATAAGCACAATCCAGCCTATGCTCTAGAAACGATTCAATCTGCGGTTCAGGCAGGGGCCAAATGGGTTGTCCTTTGTGATACCAATGGCGGAACATTACCCCATGAAGTTGCAGAGAGCGTCCAAGCAGTCAGGCAAGTGATTCAAGACTGTCAGGGAACGACTCAAATTGGCATTCATACCCATAATGATTCGGGAACGGCTGTCGCGAATGCGCTAGCAGCGGTGCAGCAAGGGGCTGAGATGGTCCAAGGGACGATCAATGGTTATGGTGAGCGCTGCGGAAATGCCAACCTCTGTACTCTGATTCCTAACTTGCAACTGAAGTTGGGTTATCGCTGTGTAGAACCAGAGCAGTTAGCTGAACTCACACCCAGTAGCCGATTGATTAGTGAGCGCGTTAATCTAGCGCCGGATGAACATGCCCCGTTTGTGGGGTTATCTGCGTTTGCTCATAAGGGGGGCATCCATGTCAGTGCGGTACAGCGTGATCCCCAGACCTATGAACATATTGAACCCCAGACAGTAGGTAACCAGCGGCGGATTGTAATTTCTGAGCAGGCTGGGCTGAGTAATGTTCTAGAGAAGGCAAACCATTGTGGCATTGCCCTGGATAAGCAAAATCCGGTGAGTCGACAGCTGCTTCAGCAGCTAAAGCAGTTGGAGCATGAAGGGTATCAATTTGAAGCAGCAGAAGCGAGTTTTGAGTTGTTGCTCAGGCAAGCGTTGGAGCAGCGACCTAGTTTGTTTGAACTCCATGGTTTTGATGTGCATTGCTACTGTGGATCTCTAGAGTCTCGCCAGCAAGGCGGCTTTAGCAGCACTGCCCTAGCGACAGTAAAAGTGGTGGTCGGTGTGCAAGAAATTTTGACGGCTGCTGAAGGGAATGGACCAGTATCTGCTTTAGATGCAGCCTTAAGGAAGGCGTTAGTAGATGTATATCCCAGTATTGCGAAGTTTCAGCTTACGGACTATAAAGTCCGAATTTTAGATGGTAAGCATGGTACCTCTGCTAAGACCCGGGTGCTAGTGGAATCGACTGATGGTCAGAATCGTTGGACTACTGTAGGAGTGTCCACCAATATTATTGGGGCCTCCTATCAAGCGGTGGCAGAAGGGATTGAATATGGATTGCTGCGTCCTTGCTTTAAGGATTCTGATGAGTGTCCTATTGGCATTAGAGCTATTTTGAATGATTTAAATTAAGCGCCCGTCAAGCATTCGGCTTAGACACTTAGATTTAGACACTTAGATTATGTGGTGGCTAAGTCTTGGAGCAGCACCTGGAGTCGATCTTGTTCAAAAACTGTAAAACCAGGTAGGAATTGAGGCTTTTGTAAGATTGCTAGGCTTTCTTCAGCTTTGTTCTGAGCAGATTTTTTGTCTCCTGCAGCTAGGTGTATGGCGGCTTCGGCTCTAAGAAGTGTCGAAGGATCAATCAGAATTTTTTCTTGAATTTGGTCTAGCCATTGCCTTGCTGTATCAGGATTCTGACGTATATGTGCTTCATAGTAAGCCCCTTCCAGCAACAAAGAGGCGCGAAAGAGTTCAGGATAGTAGGCATTGATTTTCAATGCCTGATCGAGATAGTCTCCTGCCTGCTGGATGTGGCCTTGGTCTAAGGTCATGTAATAGGCAATGATCAGGCCCGATATATGATCCATGGAGTTCTCGGGTAGTGCTAATACTCGAGTTTTAAGGTCCGGATCGATATCTTTTGGGCGAATTCCTTGTAGCAGAGAAGCGTTAAATTGATACAGAGCTAAAAATCTTTTGCCGGGTACGTTTTTTTGGGCCAAGTCGAGCATCCGACGACCATCGGTGGAGAAGTAACCGATTTTGATGGGGATGGTGTTCAAAATAGCCATATGTAGGCTGATGGCAGACACAAAGGTCAAACACCAGAGGAGAGAAAAGTTACTGATTAAATAGGGAGATAATAGTGGAAGAGTCCCGAGGCCAAATAAGACAAAAGAGGCTGCAGGACCACCCATAATCATGAGAAAAAGTTGTCTGTCTAATCGATGTAGAGATGTCGGGATAGGCTCAGCAAAGCCTCCTGCAAGCTGTTGACGGCACTTACGTAATTTGAGAGACCTTGATCCGTTCGAAAAAGGATCAATCGACCAATGGCGAAACGATAGAGTTCAGAGCCATTTGCCCATGCAAATAAGTAATGGCCCAGTTCATGGATGAAGATGGCGAAATATTGGTAGAGATAGAAAATTCCTAGAAAGATGAATGCTTCAACAATGTAAGGAAGGCCAGATGAAGGTATAGGCGGCAGTAACCACAGCCACCCGCCTATGATGACTAGCAGCGGTAAAAGGGTAATGACAGTGTCTACCCATGTTTTGTGATCTGGAGGAGTGTCCTGCTTGGATGCTGGCTTTGATGATTTCGGAGAAGTATATTTTTGCTGAGTGATATAGCGGAGAGCAACAGCTGTAATAAGGCTGTAGACGAGACCACATGTCAAACCACCGGCTAGGGCAGATATACCAAAGGCGTTATGCCCTAGGTAGAGATAACCCCCGAGCAAAATTCCTAGACATCCTCCAGCGAATAAAGCAAAGCAACTTGCTGGAACCCAACTCCATGCAGGCTGCAACCTTTGACGAAGAACATGCCACTGGCCAAGGCTGATGATTAGCGGAAAAAGGCAAAGCCTCACTGCAGCATCAGATGATGGTAATAGACGTGCGACCCACAAAAGCAGGAGAACAGAGATAATATATCCAGCAAAGCTAAACCAAATCCATTGTGCGGATATAGTCAACTTTCGACGGAGAACTAGCCATTGTGGTATGCCAACCCATAACCCCATAAACATTACGGCTTGGCCAATATAACTGTCGTAATTAGGTGCAGATTGTAAATCTGCCAGAATAATAGGTATGCCCAAACCTAGGCTATATGCCAAGCAATTGCACAGAATCCATTGCAGCCAGAATGTCCGATCTATGCGGCAGGTGGTTTGCATAAAAGTAGGTGAGATGTTGTTGGGTTGAATATGGAGCAGGACGAAGATTAATTGGAGCGATAAACGCTACCAATAACGTTGAATTTCTCGAATTAGCCTTATTCCTTTAACTCTTATTGTTCCCAAAGGCCATTCTGGAAAGGCTTTTGCCTGGGAGTCCTTCACTTTGAATGCTTTATCAGTGGTTGAATAAACACTAATCAGATGTAGATGGAGGTACTTGAAAAAGGACGCTAGGATTTTGGGTTGATGCTAACTTGCTGATGACTTCTAATGCGGTGAAAGCAAAGGTATAGCCTTCAGGGCAAGGCCAATCTTGGTAAGTTTGGGGTTGTGGTGTCGGTAAATCAGCTTTTGGGGGCAACTTCTGACTTGGTTGTAAGCTCTCGCAATAGTTCGTGACGACGATATGGGGCGAAGCTTTACCGCTTCGATTCAGGTTAGGCAGTTGGGATAAACTCAAATCACCCAAAGGATTGCTACTGGGCTGTTTGTTTGCAGGAGTAGGATTACTAGGGGAAGCGGGGGAAGGCCCACCCCAAGCCAAAATGATAAAACTCCGAAGCTTCTCTGTGGTTGGTGTACCAGACACTTGAAGGCCATGTTTGCCTAGTTTTGTAATTTGAAGCGTGTATTGATCTAGGGAAGGCTGGCGGGATACATCCGTTAAAAATTGTCCATGAGCCTGATAATATTGACCGCTGGCATTGGCGATAAAAATTAGGTTTTCTATCGCTTTTAATTCGGTGCTTGTAGCAGGTGTAGGTATGGGGATTGTGGGGGATGGGGATTTGGAGACTGGTGCTTGCGGGGTATCCTGTGGAGCGGGTTTCGGCGTATTTATGACAACAGCATCAGAGGGTGGGGATGAGGTTTGAGGGAATAACTGATACAGAAAGCCCCCTAAGACTAGGCTGCCTAGAAGGCCCGCACCCAAGAGTAGACGACTGTGGCTAGGCTGTTTGGGTTTTGGAGGGGTGTAGAGGTCTGCGATCACATCCTCAACATTCCCATATCTCTGATTTAACGCCGGGGCAATCATCTGATTCAAGACGGTCACCAAAGATGGCTCAAGCGTCTGGTTACAGAGCGATTCCCAAATCCAGACGCCATCTCCATCCATCAAATCAAAAGGAGATAGCCCTGTGAGGAGATGGATGCAGGTCACCCCCAAGCTATACAGGTCGCTGGCAAACTGAGCTTTCCCCCGAGCCTGTTCAGGGGCGATATATTCTGCGCTACCGATACTGGTGCCCGTTTTAGCGATGGCAGTACCCGTTAGCCGTTTGGCTGCACCAAAATCGACGAGGACAAGCTGCTGGTCCGTGGTTCGTCGAATGATATTGGCGGGTTTTATGTCACGATGGAGCAACTGATGCTGATGGATAAAGCTCAAGACTGGCAAGACGTCAGTGAGTAACTGCTGAACTTGTGGTGGACTAAATCGTTCTACGTCAGCTCGTTCCTGAGCCAGGTTTTGACCTTCGATATATTCTTGGATTAAATAAAGTTTGTTATCCTGCTCGAAAGAGGCTAAAAGCTGTGGAATTTGAGGATGATGGCCGAGTTCGTTTAGCAGTTGAGCTTCCTGGTGAAAGAGCGCAACGATCTTGTCTGGCTCCGGGAATTGAGAGGGCCATACTTGTTTGATAACGCAGGCGGGGTGATTGTCTTGGCCTTCATCAACGGCAAGAAAAGTGCGGCCAAATCCGCCTTGACCGAGGAGGCGAATGGGGCAGTAGCGATCCCACAACCGTAACGCAGTCTGACATTGCTCACAAACCGTTGCGGTTTCGGAATTGCTATGGTTACAAGCTGGATTTAGGCAAGCGATCATTCCATGAACACCCTTTCATCCCATGCTAACCGCTTGTTCAGTCAAGCCAAGTGATAATGCACCTAAAAATTAAATAGGTGTAAAGCCAGGAGGGCTTGGTGGATGACGATTTAGCTGAGAGGAATGGGGAAGACCCATTGCTGATATTGGGAGTCACGATTTTCGGTAATAGCCGTCAGTTTATCCCGGAGCTTTTCAGTAATCGGTCGGTCACTAGGCATTGTGTAGTTTTCGATCCGCTTGACTGGGGTAATCTTGGCTGCCGTTCCACTCAAGAAGACTTCATCCGCGATAAATAGTTCTGACTTGTCCACTGGGCGCTCGATGACTGGAATGCCTAGGTCGTGGGCAAGTTGCAAAACACTATCGCGAGTAATGCCTTCCAAAATATCTTGCTCAAAGCCTGGGGTAATAATTTTGCCATGCCGAACGATAAAAATATTCATGCCTGAGGCTTCACTGACTTTGCCCTGAGCATTCATCAGAATTGCTTCATCAAACCCAGATTCGACCGCTTCAGTCTTAGCTAGGGATGACGTAATGTAAGCTCCACTAATCTTGCCTCGCAGCGGTAAGCTGCGGTCTTCCTGTCGGAACCAGGAGCTAAGGCGACAGCTTACTCCTTCGGGAGAGAGATAATCCCCCAGCTCAATCCCATAAACAAAGAAATTCTTTTCGATGTTATGGAGTCTGGGCGCAATTCCTAGGTCGGAGGTATAGACAAAGGGGCGAATATAGAACGAGGTTTGGGGATGGTTTTTTTGGACAAATTCTTTGATCACCTGCTCGATTTTGTCTGCAGGTAAATCGAAGTGGAGTAAACGAGCACTTTGGCTGAGGCGTTGGCAATGTCGATCCAAACGAAAGAGCAGAATTTGATTGGGATTTTGTGGATCGGGTATACCTCGCAGTCCCCCAAAAGCGCCTGTTCCATAGTGAAGCGCATGGGTGGCAATGGAAATATTCGCGTCTTTGAAAGGGACAAACTGATGTTCAAAGTAGGCAGTTGGCAAAAAATTATGCATAACCCAGATCAATGCTCGAACAATTTAGGGAGGACAGCATCCATTCTTCCCTCTACCATTGGGAAATGGAACTGTCACCATCCTAATTGAGACTAACATCGATAGGCTGACACTCCTAAAGAAGCTTACAGCAATTCACTTCTAGCAGCTTCTAAGACTCACCCATTGGATTGAACGGCATGGGGAGCAGCGACAGGTAGAGACAGCGCTTTGACTTCAGCGGCATCGAGTATGGCAGCTTCACGGAGCTGTTCTCGCAAGTCTGGCATCACTGCTAACGCCCTAGTCCAGGCCGGAATCTGTGAGTTTCTGGGATCTGTGACATAAGCTTCGCCACCGTCCAAGATAATTTTTTCGAAGGTTTCAATGGTGACTTCTTCTTGGTGGCGATCAAAGTGTAAGCTGTTGAAACTGGCATCAATAAAATATTGATGAGCATAGTCTTGGGCCGAGCGGCGGAATTTGACCTGTAGAGCGTGAATATGATCTTTGGTCAGCACCACCTGCTCCGTTTCGGTCAGAGTGCGCAGAACGGATCCCAAAATGTCGCGGCACATTTTTTGTAGGCCTGATTGATCCGAGGTCCCAAGCTGTTGATGCTTATGCTCAAACACGCCTAAATCAACTTGGGAAATACGGCGGTGAGCCAGATTTCGATAGACTTCAGATAATAGGCCAATTTCTAATCCCCAATTGCCAGGAATGCGAGTTTGTAAAGCCAGATCATGGGTTAACGCAAACTCCCCCGATAGGGGATAGCGGAACGCATGCAGGTATCGCAAATAATCTCGATCACCCAGTAATGCTGTAAGAGATGTGAGCAGTGGAGCGACGAAGAGGCGGGTGACGCGGCCATATAGGCTGCGGGGATAGTGGCCTAAGCGGGCATAGTACGCCTTATTAAAGGCAATACCGAATTCTTTTTCTAAAAGCGGATAGAGCAGCTTCAGAGGGTAGGACCGATCGTAGGTGGTAATGTCGGCATCGTGAAGTGCGATCGCATGGGCTTCCAAGGACGCAACCCCTAGGCCCAACCATACTGCCCGACCTTTACCCTTATATTTCAGTAAATCTAAGCCTTTTTCTTTCAGCTTTTCTAAAGTTTGGCTGATGGTCGGGCCATTTTCCCAAATAACATAAGTCTTTTGTGGGAGGACGCTAAAAAATCGAACCGCCTGGGCATATTGCTGCAGACTATCAGCGTAGAGACAAATGACAACCGTTTGAACAAAGGCACAGTCCTTCAGATGATCGCAAATCTGCCCTAAAGCCGGTCGTTCCAATTCTGAGTAGAGAGCCGGAATTAAGACAGCGGCGGGGCTTGACTGGGTCAGTTCCGTGAGTCGGTTCTCTAAGAATGCCAAATCACAATCAAAATCGTGAATGGTCGTGATTAAGTCTTGCTTATAGTCCATGCAATGGCCTAAATACTTGAGCGGTAGTACTTAATAAATACATTGTTAAATTTTTGGTGGTATGTCAATGTTACCTTTGCTACAAAATTTTTAATATCTATTCTTGCAAAATAGCGTACATCACTGATACCAGGTGTATTGAAAGATACTCGCTCCTTCTCACTTAGCTCAACCCAGGGCTAGAGTTAAAAATTGATTAATACGATACAATTAGCGATTCTCATTTGGATCAGGCTAGCTCCATAGTTCCCAGCCGTCACAAAAATTGCCTATTTTGGGATGCCCATGATTGATCGAGCCCAACAGCATCAAGCCTTCACCATCAAAGTGAAAGCCCTGCTGGAAAGAATTTATGGTCCAGATTCTCTAGAACCATTACTCGAAAAGCTGTTCGAACTGTTACAACCCCATTTCGCGGATTCCATCTCTGAGAATTTGTATAAGTGGAGTCAAGACAACATTCTGTTGATTACCTATGGAGATACCATTTGCTCGCAGAATGGTCACCCTCCTTTGGGCACATTACATCACTTCCTTAAGACCCATCTGCAGGAGGTGGTGACTGGGGTGCATATCTTACCGTTTTGTCCTTTCAGTTCTGATGATGGTTTTTCGGTGATCGACTATAAGGCTGTCAATCATGAGCTGGGCACTTGGGATGATATTCAGCAGATTGCTCAGTCCTTTGAACTTATGGCTGATTTGGTGCTTAACCATGTCTCTAGCCAAAGCCAATGGTTCCAGAATTATTTGCGGGGTATTGAACCGGGCCGAGACTATTTTGTCGAAGTCGATCCGGAGACAGATGTCTCTAGCGTCGTCCGACCTCGGAGTTCGCCATTACTGGTCGAAGTGGAGACCCTAGCAGGACCCAAGTATGTTTGGGCCACCTTTAGCGCCGATCAAATTGACTTAAATTTTGCGAATCCCAAGGTTCTCCTCGAATTTACTAAAATTCTGCTGTTTTATGTGCAAATGGGCGCCAAGTATATTCGCTTGGATGCCATTGGTTACTTATGGAAGCGGTTAGGGACCTCCTGTATTCATTTACCTGAAACCCATGCCATGGTCCGATTGTTTCGGGAAATTCTGGAAATGGTGGATCCATCGGTGGCGCTGATCACTGAAACCAATGTGCCCAACCGTGAAAACCTCAGCTACTTTGGCAATCGCAATGAAGCCCATTTAATCTACAATTTCAGCTTGCCGCCCCTGATTTTGAATGCGTTGCTCCAGGGTAAGGCTGAGCATTTAAAGACCTGGATGATGAGTATGCCCCCAGCTCCTTTGGGATGTGCCTATTTCAACTTTACGGCCTCCCATGATGGAATTGGGTTGCGACCGACGGAAGGCTTATTGACTGAGACTGAATATCAAACGCTCCTCCAATGTATGGAAGACTTTGGTGGCACCCTTAGTATGCGCACCAATGCTGAAGGGATTGATTCACCTTATGAAATTAATATTTCCTTTTTCGATGCTCTGCAAGGCACGGCCAAAGGCAAGGATCAGTGGCAGATAGAACGCTTTATCTGCTCCCAAACGATCATGATGTCTTTGGAAGGAATCCCAGCCTTTTATATTCATAGTTTGTTGGCCACCCATAATGATTGGGAGAATGTCCATCGTACAGGGCGCAAGCGGTCCATTAATCGCCATCAATGGTCTCTCCCTGCTTTAGAACAGCAGTTAGAGGATGAACAATCTCCCCATGCCATTGTCTTGAAAGAGTTGACTCGGCTCATCAAGATTCGCCGCCAACAAGATGCCTTCCATCCCAACGCCACCCAATACACCCTGCATTTGCCCAATAAAGCGTTATTTGCGTTTTGGCGACAAAGTATGGCCCGCGATCAGAGCATTTTTTCAATTCATAATCTCAGCGATCGCAAACAGAAACTGAAGCTCTCGGACCTGAACCTAGTCACCATTGATCCTTGGTATGACCTGATTAGCGGGTCTTGTATTCGAGGCATTTATGACACTTTGCTCTTGAACCCCTATCAATCCCTATGGATTACAAATAAGTTTGAAGGCCTTGAAGCCGATGGGCAAACCTGTCACTTAGGAGTCGAAGGAGACGATGACTAACGCGGCGTCTTATTTGGTTTTTACAGACTTAGATGGCACGCTATTAAATCATGATGACTACCGATATGATGATGCGTTGCCAATGTTGGCCTGGTTAAAAGATCATCAGATTCCAGTCATTGCCGTAACTAGTAAAACACGGGTCGAAGTGGAGGAGCTGCTGCAAGCCCTCTCCTTTGAGGAGCCCTTTGTGGTGGAAAATGGCAGTGGTGTCTTTATTCCCTACAATGATCAGCGGTTTGATCTCTCCCACACAGATGTTGCTCAGCAGGAGCAGCATCAGCGCTTGTGTTTGGGATGTACCTATGATCAGGCTAGAACCGGACTTAAAACCCTTTCCCAGAGACTGAATCAGCCACTCCAGGGTTTTGGGGATATGACGGTGGATGAGTTAATTGCCTTAACCGGTCTAAGCTCAGATGATGCACTTAAAGCTCAAACCCGCGAGTTTACGGAGCCCTTTGTCAATCCAGGGCTAGACGCTAAAGAATTAGAACAGCATGTGGCTGCAATAGGGTTTCAGGTCTTGGTGGGCGATCGCTTCTGCCATCTGATTGGAGTAGGGGCGGGCAAGGGCAAAGCGGTTAATCTTTTGGTGCAGTGCTATCAAGTGCCTCAGGGACCCGTTAAGACCGTAGGACTGGGAAATAGTCCTAATGATTTAGCTATGTTAGAAGTCGTCGATATTCCGATTGTGATTCCAGGCGTAAAAGGCCCCCATCCAGGATTAGCGGATCGAGGTTGGCAGATCGCACCCGCTACAGGTGCCAAGGGTTGGTCGATGGCGATGGAACAGGTGCGTGATCAGTATTGGTCATAGGAATTGAGAATGTTTCTGATCTGCCGTCATGGCCAATTCTGAGAGTCTTTCATAAAGTTCTTATCGTTTCCTCAGATACGGGTTGGGATAGCCTCAGTCACGTTAGCGAAGCTAATGACTGTTAGTCCATTCCCTACCCTACATACCCATCATGAACGGATGCTCCTTGGCCCTGAAATCGAATCTGAATCAGAAACGCTATGGACCCACCTCTCTCTGGTTCTGGATTGTAACCGTAGTCGGGATCTTGGGTGTTTTAGCGATGACAGATCACCTGCCCTCTTTGAGCTTGCAAGTATTCACTGTCGAGGGTTTTCAGAACTTTGTAAACCAGATAGGTCCTTGGGGACCCATCGCTTACATTGGGTTGTTGATTATTTCGGTGGTAGCTAGTCAAATTCCGGGTGCACCGCTTGCGATCGCAGCCGGCGTATTGTGGGGACCCTTAACAGCAGGTGTGTATACCATCATCGGCGGATTTTTAGGAGCAGTCCTTGCTTATAGCTTAGGCAAGTACCTGGGACAATCCTTCTTTCAAACCCTTACGGGTAAGAGGATTATCATTTCTCCCGATTTAGCCACGAATCTAATGGGCTGGTTTATTTTTGTCAGCCGTCTACTCCCGGTGCTCTCCTTCGATTTAGTGAGCTATGGAGCCGGAATGGCCGGTTTATCGTTCCCCATTTATGCTGCGGCGACATTGGTAGGCATGATTCCATCCACGCTCCTCCTAACCTACATGGGCGGTACCGCCGATCCATCTCAGATGCTGGGACTCACTGGCTTACTCTTGGTGAGCATCATTGGTCTCCCGATTGTAATTGTTCGTCTGACGGGTGACCGCCTCACAACGCTAGTCAAAATTGAGCCCGCATAAGGATATAACGTTTAGACCTTATGGAGTCGGTGTTTTGCGTGAGCCCTTACGACTACTTTTCCAAGTTGCAAATATCAGGCATGCTAGGCCCACATTGATTGAGATATCTGCAATGTTGAAGACCGGAAATTGAATAAGGCGGAAATCTAAAAAGTCAATCACTTCACCCAAAAAGATCCGATCAATCCCATTCCCTGCTGCCCCACCTAACAAAAACCCATAGCCTGCTTGTTCCCATTGGGGGAATCGAGGTCCAAATAAGCCCAGCCCAATGAGTCCCAGACAAACCAAAAACGATAACCAAGGTAAGAGCGGACTATCTTTGAACAAGCTAAAGGCTGCTCCATCATTGGTCACGTAAGTGAAATGGAACACGTTCTGAATCAGAGGCCAAGTGTCAGGTTGTGCAGGGGGTCTTCGTAGTTCGAAGTTCTGAGTGACCCAAAACTTAGTAAGCTGATCGGCCCCCACACTCAGCAGGGCAGATGCCCAAAACAGCAATTTTTTCCAGCGCATAGGTCAATAGAACAAGATTCGTCGAAGCAAAAATGCGATGAGAGCAGAGGCACACATGACAATCAACTGTCCAGGAAAGGGCAAAATCGAGAACTGCCAGATCGAGGCCCCCCAACTTAAAGAAGATAACTGTAACAGAGATAATCCCGTCAGATAAACAATGCCAAATAAGTGAATTGTCAGCAGTCCGCACAGGCAACTCAGTAATAAAATCTCGATGCGACTCTTTTTGCTGCGAAAGGCCAAATATCCACAAACCCATGCACCAGGTAAAAAGCCGAGTAGATAGCCAAAAGTAGGCTCTTGTACATAGCCTAGCCCACCCCCTTGGGAAAATACTTGGACGCCACTTAGCCCCAAGACCAAATAGGCAATTTGGGAGAGCGCTCCTGCATTTTTACCTCCCAAGCACCCTACGAGTAAAACAGCTCCTATTTGTAAAGTTGTACCTAAGGAGTAGAGATCGATCTGATTCCAATCAATCGGCCATGTTGACGGGACAGGGACCGCAACCTCAATGAAAACCCCATTGATGGTTAACAAGAGTCCGATAATTGCCCATAGAAGTTCATCAAAAGTGGTCAGCACGGGGTTGGAACGTAATAGAGAGTGTTTGGACTCGTAGTTCAAAGAAGCAATGCGGTCATCCATTAGGAATAGATTAGGAGAGGATTGGACAATCTAGTGCAACTTTTTGTCGCTCAGCAGTGATGCGTACGAACGAAAACTACGCTGTTATCTGTATTCTGAACCGACAGGAATTCAAAATAAGTGAGTCTCGTTAGCTCAATCTTCAAAAGCTGCGAAAATCACAATAGGGCTATTCTATATTGATTTATCAACCCTAAAACCCTGAAAATTCTTGGCTGAGATTGCTTTCCTCATAATAATGCCAACGAGTAAGACCCGGCTTTGTTGCGTCGCTGTCCAATCTATATCCACCGACTGTATCCATCTATAAGGTCGGTGTAACAGTGTCAAGTATTGGATGCTGTCAGACACATCTAGTACCTCTAGACTTAAACTAGGGTTTGCCATATAGAACTTTTATTGGATGGAAGACTTGCCAGTGTTAGGATGTAGAAAAACAATACTTCATAAGTAAGCCACTAAGTATATCTGCTCTGCAGTCAAATTAACATTACTTAGCGGGCGAGGTCTGATAGTATTTTGTATTAAGTTTGATAATAAAGTTACGGTGGCACCGATAACAGAGGAGGAGATAGCTTAACAATGCAAACTTATGGAAATCAAAACGTTGAATACGGATGGTGGTCGGGAAACTCCCGGTTCACTGATTTTAGCGCGCAATTTTTAGCCGCTCATATCGGCCAAATTGCTTCAATGACATTTTTTGCTGGTTCGATCACTTTATTTGAACTCTCTCGATATAACCCTGATATTCCCTTATATGCTCAAGGCTTTGTCTGCTTGCCCCAGCTTGCCCGTGAGGGTTTTGGTATTGGTTCAGGTGGAGCGGTTGTGGATACTTATCCCTTCTTCGCCGTTGGCATGATCCACTTATTTGCAGCAGCCGTTTTTGGCTCAGGTGCGATTTTTCATATTCTAACGGGTCCTAAAGTTTTGGCAGAAAGTGATTCTGCTGCCTCTCAAAGATTCCACTTTGAGTGGGATGACTTCGAAACACAAGGTCGGATTTTGGGCCATCATTTATTGTTCTTAGGGTCTGGTGCGCTACTGTTTGTAGTCTGGGCTGCTACCCACGGGATTTACGATCCGAATGTTGGAGAAGTGCGAGCAGTTGCTCCTGGCTTTGATATTGTTCGAATCTTTAAATATGGCTGGTCTACCCCTGGCTTCAACCCCTTCTTTGTTGATAACTTAGAAGATGTAATGGGAGGTCACCTCTTTGTTGCTCTGATCGACATTGCTGGTGGTATCTATCACATTCTTGTTAAGCCTTGGCCTTACACAGAAAGAATTTACACAAAATCTGGTGAAGCACTTCTGGGTTATGCATTAGGTGGCCTAGGACTCATGGGTCTCGTTGCAGCCTATTTCTGCTCTGTTAACGACGTTGTTTTCCCTGTTGAGTTTTTTGGTCCGGTGCTTCAGCCTAACTTAGGTTTCTTGCCTAACTTTGCAGATACCTTAGATGTTTCTGCCAGTGGTCATACTAGCCGTTTCTGGATTGCTAATTTCCACTATTTTTGGGGATTCTATTGCATCCAAGGTCACCTGTTCCATGCCTTGCGTGCCTCAGGTTTTGACTTCCGTGTGCTTACCAAGTTCTTTACAACTGAAACCGTTGAGCTTGGCGCTGACATTTAAGTCAGACTATATTTTCGCAAAAGTTTGAAAGCGCTTCTGCTGCAGTCGCGCTTTTAGACTTTTGTAAAACGGAAATATGAAGGCAGTGAAACTTAAACTCAACTAAGTTCTATCTGCCTTGGTTATTTGAATTCGAAAGAGTTAATAAATCTCGCTCAACTTAGTCATGGCTCTGCATGATTTTATGTTGATTGCTTCAAAATAAACGGTTTTATCGTTACACCAGCAGTTTTTGAATTTTTCAGTTAACCGATACAAAAGAGGAAAACAGTTGTGACCGCATCTGTACGAGGAAGAAGAGGCGGCAAGGTAGCCGTCCAAACTGAATTACCGACATCCGTATTAAGCAACTTTGAGAACGAATGGTGGGCCGGCAACGTTCGGATGACCGACCTATCCGGTATGCTTTTGGGTGCTCACCTATGCCATGCCGCCTTAATGAGCGTCGTTCCAGGCGCCTTCATCGTTCAAGAAGTAGCCCGTTATCAGCCGGGAGTCTCCCTGCCAGATCAAGGGATGATCTTCATGCCCCACCTAGCCGCTCTTGGTGTTGGCATTGGAGCAGGTGGCGAAGTCGTTGACACCTACCCGTTCTTCGTCATTGGAGTCCTGCACTTTTTCATAGCAGCCGTATGTTGCGCAGCCGGGTTATTCCACACCTTCCGAGGAGAAGCAGACCTGAACGATGCTCCTGACGAGAGCTATGCAGCTGCCTTCCGGTATGAGTGGGACAACTTTGAGAGCCTCTCTACCATCATTGGTCATCACCTCGTCTTCATCAGCGTGGCCTGTCTAATATTTGCCGTCAACGCTGCCTATGGCACCGGCATGTATGACATCAACACAGACACCGTGCACCAAATCAGTCCTAACTTAAATCCTGTAACCCTTTGGGCTACCTTTTCGGATTTACCCCCAACGGTTGGAGCGGTGCTGGAATGGCAGCAGTCGACAACATGGAAGACGTGATTGGCGGCCACTTCTTGATTGGTGTGATTGACCTATTGGGTGCAGCCTTCCATATTCTTTATCGCAAGCCTACCCCCATCTTCAACAAGCGTCCTGTTTACTCTCCCGCCAATGGAGGCTGGACCATTTCTGAAGGGATTCTGAACGGTGAAATCATTCTGTCATGGAGTGTTGCAGCCGTAGGTTTCATGGGCATTAGCTCCTCCCTATTCATCCGCTACTGTGATGTGGCCTATCCCCCATCTTCCATGGCGTAGATCGGACAGGTGCTGCCACCCTTCAGCTCATCCTGGGTCTAGTTTGGATGTTAGGTGGCGGCCTTTGGCATGGACTGCGCGGTGAAAGACTCCACGCTCTGACCAAATAAAGCCCCCTGACGCACTGGTCAAAGTACCAACAGACCATAAAGTCAGTCATCAAGGGCAAGCAGGACATCCTGCTTGCCCTTTGGTATGAAGAGGCTTTGTAGAAAGGAAAAAACCGTGCAGAAGTGGCAACAAAGCCCCATAAAATAGAACTCGATAGAAAATAACGATATAGGTCATCTTATCCCGTGAAATTATTCGTTTACCATACCCCTGAAGAGATTCCCAATAATCGTCTCCCCGGCTGTGCCGTCGTTATCGACGTATTGCGCGCCAGCAGCACCATCGCAGCGGCCATCAACGCAGGCGCATCAGCCGTCCAAGTTTTAGTGATATTGAACCATTATTAGAAGCCAGCGAAACAGTAGAGGAAGACAAACGGATTCGGGCAGGTGAACGAGGCGGCCGGAAAGTCAAAGCCTGTGAATTTGGGAACTCCCCCTTAGCCTTTACCCCGAGAACACCGAAGGCCGTCGATTATTTTAAGTACAACCAACGGGACCCGCTGTTCCGAGAGCGTCCGGAACGCCTCCAAAGTGATCATGGCCTCCTTGACCAACCGTCAAGCCGTCGTGAACTATCTCGCCACCAAGCGTCCTGGGACCGTTTGGCTCGTGGGTTCTGGTTGGGAAGGCAGCTATTCCCTAGAAGATACCGTCTGTGCCGGTGCGATTATTGATGGCATCTTAGCCGTAGGCAAGACCCCCTCAGTAAACTAGCCGGGAATGACGAAGCCATCGCCGCCGTTTCCTTATTTCGTCAATGGCAAGACCAGTTGCCCGAATTATTGACCAGTGCCAGTCATGGTCAGCGGTTATTAAAGATGCGGGGTAAAGCCGACGTTGCTTATTGCTCCCAGCTAGACGTATTGGATACCTTACCAATTCAAAAAGGATTAGGCATCTTTGTTCAACGCAAGCCAGGCGTGATTGAGAAGACCTGTGAGTTCTTAGGTCGCCTCATGGGTCGCAAGCCCGTCAACATCCCAGCCGTCGCTAATCCAGACGTAGAAGCCCCTGCACCGGAAGCAAAAGCAGAAGCGAAGAAGCCAACGAAATCGAAGAAAGCAGCAGCCAAAGTAGACGAGAAGTTGAGACACCAAAAGCAGAGGTCAAAGCCAAAGGCAAAGATAAGCCAGCTCCCAAAGCCGAGGCGAAGCCGAAAGCCAAAGGACCTGCCGCGAAGTCTCTAACCGCTGGGCTCCCAAAGTAGCTGCCCCCCTAAGGCGAAGACAGAGGTGAAGCCCAAGGTAGAAGCCAAGCCTCAAGCGAAATCAGAGAGCAAACCTTCTGCTCAGGCCGCTGAGTCCAAAGTGAAGCCAGAGTCAGGGTCTAAAGGAACGTCCACCCCCGCTCCTAAAGCTGCGTCCACAGCGCCATCGACACCATCGAAGGTAGAGGTGAAGGATGTAGGGGAGAAATCGACTTCTGCTGTGAAGGTGGAGCCGAAGGGAAGTGAAGATCAGCCGAAGGAGTCAGCATCTGCGTCTAAAGGCGATGCACCGGTAGCGTCTGAGTCCAAGGTAGAGAAGTCGAAGACAGACAGCCCTAAGGCGGAATCATCAGCACCTAAGACGCCCAAGGTTGACTCTAAGGAAGTCGCGGAGAAGGGAGAAGCGATGCTTAATGATGTTAAGGGGTTATGGGCCAAAATGACGAAGCCGAAGCCTGGCTATGAGCGTGTCCCCGGGAAAAAAGAAAAGTAAATTACCAGCTCATATTGTGGTTTACTGGGTCAATCCTGGTATAGCTAAAACTTTTTCTAATGCTTGATGAATAATATCTGGGCCTGCATCCGGGCGGCACCCTTGTTCCGTTAATAGCCGCTTCCAAGCCCGGCTACCAGGTTGACCTGAAAATAATTGCAGCATATGGCGGGTAATGGAGTGGGGTTTTAATAGCCCTTTCATTTTCCATTCCTCTAAATAGTCCATCATGGCTTGTGCAACTTTGTGTCTAGAAGGGGCAGAACGGTCTTCGTGATAAAAGTCGCGATCGACTGTTGCAAATAGGTAAGGATTATCATAGGCAGCCCGACCAATCATGACTGCGTCTACTTTTGGTAATTGATTGTGCACCTGGAATAACTGGGTGAATCCACCGTTAATTTCAATCCAGAGATGAGAAAGGTTTTGTTTTAATCGATAAACATCTTCGTAACGTAAAGGTGGGATATCACGGTTTTCCTTAGGACTTAAGCCTTTTAGCCAAGCTTTGCGGGCATGAACATTAAAGATTTGACAGCCTGACGCAGCAACCGTCTGGACAAAGTGGGCCATATCTTCATAGCGATCGCAATCATCAATCCCAATGCGATGCTTGACGGAGACAGGTAGGTGAGTTGCCTGCATCATGGCTTCCACGCAGGCTGCTACCCGATCCGGCTGGGCCATCAAACAAGCCCCAAAATGACCGTTTTGAACTCGACTACTGGGACAGCCCACATTTAAATTAATTTCGTCATATCCCCAGTCTGTTGCAATACGAGCACATTCAGCTAAATCTTGGGGATTATCGCCGCCGACTTGCAAGACCAAGGGTTTTTCAATGGGAGAAAAATCGAGTAAATGATGGCGGTCGCCATTTAAAATCGCAGCACTCGTCACCATCTCTGTATAGAGCAAAGTCCGTTGGGTGATTTGCCGCATAAAGTAACGGAAATGCCGATCCGTCCGATCCATCATGGGAGCGACACTGACGGGATAATGACGTTCAGAAGGGGATGAGAATGCCATATTGATCAGTTTAGGGAGCTTTGCCTCCAGCTACATCCTCCAATATTTGCACGGTGCCATCTGGGTTGAGGATGAGCTGAATTTGGAGTGATTGGGATGGTTGTAGGGGGGCAATAAACGGCTGATTCACCGCAGGCAACGGAACTTTGTCTAAATATTGAATGGCAAGGTTGTTTAAAGGAGTTACCTGTTTAAGAGAGCCATTGGCCTTCAAGGTGAGCTGATAGGGCAATGGCTGAGTTAAGCCTGGGGGAACTTGCCAACGCGGTTTGAAATATTGGCGAAGATTTTGGGCAGGAACGGATGTAGAGGGAATGAATGCAGCTTCGGTATTTCCCGGTGCTTGTCGACCGAATGAATTGAGGGTGCGATCTTCTGGTACTCGACGGTTGCGACTTAGGTTGTCTGTTTCAAGTAAACCTGATTCTGCATTGATTGTGTCAGCGGTGCTTGCTGGTGCGGGTTCAGCTGCAGGGGCTGGTGCTGCCACTGCAGGGGGGTGTGAAGTTTTAGCTTGAGGCGCAGGGGGGGGCGAGGTCTTGGCTTGAGGCACAGATTTTGCGGTTTGAGCGGGGGCGCTCGCGACTGGCGCTGGTGCTTTCTGCTCGTCTAAGATTTCTTTCTGGGGCGATGGAGACTGTTGAGGTATCTGTTGGTTCTGGGCAGAGATAGGGGGTGGCTTTTGTGTCTTTGGTGTGGCGGGGAGAGCTGGAGACAAGGTCTCTGATCGAGGTGCCCTGGCGATCACGGACGGCGAAGGTTGTTGTCGTTGCGCTGAACTGTCAAGGTTGCTTGGGGCTACACCTGTAGAAGGAGATATCTCCGGGATAGGAGAGCTAGACGGTTGCGAGGCAATAGTAGGTGGGGGTTGAGGCTTTCTCTTTGTGCTGTCCTTGGGTAGGGCGGCAATCCCTTCCGCTTCATCCGCAGACAGGGTAGGGGCGTTGGTGCTAGGTTTGTCGGATGAAGTTACCCAGTCCCGCTTGGATTCGGGCTGCTGTTGGGTTAGTTGTAACGTCGCCGTAGAGACTCCCAGCATGACAACGAGAACGGCTGCACTGCTTGCCCATAAGGGTATTGCAGGTCGTTGGCTAGGTGTTGAGATCGGGAGGACTTCTAATTCGGCGGTACAGTCATCTAAGGCCGAGACTAAATCAAACAGTTGTGAGGCTTTCAGAGAAATTCTTTGATGGTGAGCGTTGGTTGCGAGTGGCCCTAGAACTAGATCATGAGTGACCAAACTACGTGGGTGCAAATAGAGTCGCGAGGCAGTATTGGGTTGAGGTTCAGCCTCTTGTTCTGAGTCTGAAATAGGATGGGTAGGAGATGTGACTAAGGATTGCCCTAATCTATTCTGGACATAATGAGTGACGGTTTCTGAGAGAAGCTGGAGCTGTTCATGGTTTCCTCTCACTTCTATGGGTTCATGATTTTGGCCCGATAGCCCTCGAAAACTTAGCAAAAAATTGACGGATTTCAGAATCGGTCGTTTGGCCCACCGGGATAAGGGTGAGGTTTGTGCAGTAATTTCTAAACTGCAGCTTTGAGGGTGATATTGCCGAGAAATAGAAGGCATTGCTTTATATAAAGACGGGTGGCCAATTGCTAGAAAGCAACTGCAGAGGTTATCTTTCTAATGATTTGCCCGATCAAGCAGGGCCATCCACAACCGCCGTGGCCCCTGGTTGTTGCTATAGAATAACAAATCTATGAGTAACTTTAAGGCCAGATCGGTCAGGGCATCGACGGATAAAGTATCTTCCGTCATCCGGTCTTGGTAAGTGTTGGTGAAGTTATCTAAGTAATCTCCCAACAAAGCGACCTGATGAAACGGTTGCTCGGTTTCTGCCACGGACTCTAATAATTCCACAGCTTCTCGGATGAGGTTTTGATGTTGGTGGGCAAGGTGACAGCTGATCATTACAAGAGACCGGGCTTCTTCGATATCCAGTTTTTTGCGTCCGCCAGTACCTCGGCGGAGAGGATTAGACTGCCTCAGACGCCATAGGGACACTCGATCGCTGACGACATCCTGCAGGTTGAGATCGGCCGCAGCTTGGAGGACAGCTTCAGAGCCAATACCTACCAGGGCTTCTAGGGCTAGCAGCACTAGATCTAACTGGGCTTTAATATTGTCAAGTTGAGACCGATCAGGCTGAGCCGTTTCTGTGAGGGGGAAGGCGACAAGCTTGCCTTGATCCGATGCTGGATTGTGAAGGGAAATGTCCATGTCTAACACAGAGCCTAAACCAGCTTAGGTCGGAGAGATAAGTCCTGTCTCTTGAAGGAACTGTTGGGCCACGGTTCGGGGTTCTTGGCGGTTGCCGCTTACCTCATAGTTCAGACGACGCATGGTTTCGTCCGTTAACTTGGGGGCGAGGGCATTGAGGGTACCTTTGACTTTAGCATAGGCCTCTAAGACGGGCTGCCGGACGACAGGTGCCACTTGGTAAGGCGGGAACAAGCCTTGATCATCTTTTAAAACCACCAAATTGAGGGCATCAATTTCCCCATCCGTGCCAAAACCAACGGCAATTTCTGCTTGGCCTGATTGCAATGCTTGATAGCGTAAGCCTGGATCCGTGGCGATATAATCTTTGAGTTTGAATGCGCCGTAAGCAGATTGAAGTCCGGGTAAGCCATCTTCCCGCGCTTCAAATTCGGGCGGGCCGATCATTCGTAATTTCTGGGCTTGTTTGGCAAAGTCAGAAATGGTTTCTAGTTGATATTTTTTTGCGGTGTCGGTGGTCACGACTAACGCCTGGGTGTTGTTCATGGGAGCAGGATTGAGCCACACCAAGTTGAAGTTGTTCTCGTAGGCTTTTGCAACCGTATCAAACACCTGTTGGGGGTTAGTGTTGCTAGGCTCTTTCAAAATGGTCAATAAGGCTGTGCCCGTGTATTCCGGATAGAGGTCGATATCGCCCTTGACGAGTCCGGCTTGGGCAATAGGAGCACCCCCTAGGTTGAATTTCCGTTCGACTGCTAAATCTTGGTCTTCCAGGAGTTGGGCATAGAGCTCACCTAAAATAAATTGCTCTGTAAAGTCTTTAGACCCCACGCGAATGACATTATCGGTGGCTTGGTCGCCACTGCCGACCTGGCAAGCGACGACGGTGAAACAAGTGAGGACTGAGATCGCAACTAAAGATACGAACCGCTCCCAAGGTGTCTGAGATAATTTAACCAATTGCGAGATTACCCTTTACCTTCAACCAACATGTGTTGCTATTATTCCACCTTCCGAGACTGAGGCAAGCGCCAGGCTGGGAGAGATTGATCGTCAGGCCAGAGGGAACTAGTTACCTTTGCGGCGGATCAGTTCTTCATCTAATTGATTTTTGAGGGATTTATTCTTGCGAACTTCTTCGGTGATGGCATTGAAGTCGGTTAAAGATAAACCATTGTTACGGATAATTTCTGCAGACTCATTGAAAAAGCGATCGCAAATATTATTGACCGGTGCCACTAAATCAGATTTCTTACAAATATTTTTGGGCAAAGCTCCGCCCATGATTTGTTGCACTTGCTGGTAGGATTGCAACCTCAAGGGTTCCATTTGGAGAATTGCCTCTGCATAATTCCCTAAAAGTTTCTTGTACTTGGGCTGACTCTGGGCGGCGGCATGGGAGGCCCAGGTGAGGGTCGATAAATTATTTGAAAGACCGGGTGCCAAACCACTCAACCAACTGCACGATGTTAAAAGCAACACCCACCCCAAACGGGTGTTGATAAGAGGTTTGAACATGTATGTTTGCCGTGTAAATGTTGACATAAACCCTAATAATCCCAACAAACTTGAAGTAGTGTCGGTATAACTATCTTGAATCATTTTTTCTGGGGAAGTTCCAACATTGGTGGAATTACAGATCGATTGAAGTAAACTGCAGGGATTCGATTCCTCTCCCCCTGATGGTCTTAAGACAAGATTGGATTAGCTTGGCAAATGTGACTCATCTCAACCACAGTGGTGATTAAAGTTGAGCGGGGGGCTTCGCCTTGCTTCAGGGCAACTTCCAAATCTAAGAGACAAGATAGGGATTGACGAAGTTGCTGACATGTCACGGTTTGGACGGCTTGTTTGAGAAAATAGATGCGTTTGGGATTACCCACTTCTGCAGCGCGAGCAATGACCCGTTCGTCCTGTTCGCCCGAGACCACCATCAGTTTGACCCATAGCCAAGTCCGAAATTGCCGTATCAAGGTCGCGACAATTTTTAAGCCAGGTTCATTCAAGTTCAGTAACTCAGCGACTAATCCCAAGGCCTGATCGGTTTGCCCTTGGCGAATGGTTTCAGCTAACTGCAAACTGTTTTGAGTCGTGGAGGAGACTAAATGCTGAACGATCTCTAGACCGATCCGTTTGGTTTTGTTTTGGGCATCTGAAGATAAGGAATATAGCTTTAATTTCTCTAGCTCTCCATAGAGACGACGGGTATCGTTACCCACTGCATCGGCAAGATGTTCTCCAGCCGCTTGGGTTAACGGAACCTCCAAATCATGGGCTGCCCGTTTGACCATTTGCAAAATCTGGGCGGTCTTCCAAGGAGGAATGAGGGCAAACTCAGTCACTTGAGCCTGTTTTTGTAATAATTTTGTCAGCTTGCTACGACCATCTGGTTTGGTGGTTTGAGTTAATAACAAGTGGGATGTGGGGGGTAGATCGGGAAGGGTGCGTTCAAATTCGGGTAGCAGATCGGCTGTGGCTCCTACTAAGGGATTCGTTAACCAGACCAAACGATGCCCTACGCCAAACGGTGGCGTCATCACTTGATTCAGACCTTGAATCACCGATGCGGTGCCATCGGATCCAGAAGCGACATCTATTTTATCCAGGTTGAAGCTTTGCCACTCTGGATCTAAGACCTCTTGATGAAGGGCCTGAACTGCTTTCGATAAGCGATAAGTATCTTCTCCCCAGAAGAGATAAACGGGCATAGTAATCTGGTGTGACTACTCACATTATGAATAGTGTTAGGGCAACAAAGCGACCTTGTGGTTTAGTTAAGATGCCCTTTTTGGGCGAGTCGACAGCCATCTGAGAACTGGAGTCTCCCTCACAATCTTTGTAGATGGACGGGTGGAGAATAGCAGTAGAGTAAGGTATTGGTCCTTGATGTCGTTGTGACATGACGCTTATTCTTCATCCGATTTTGCAGCAGAGCTTTGCGACCATCGATCGGGAAATTGGCTCGCATCATTTTTCTGATCAGCAATATGCAGTCTTGCGCCGTGTCATCCATAGTACGGCTGATTTTGAGTTTCGAGAGCTGTTACGCTTTAGCCCCGATGTGGTGGCTGAGGCTACCGCAGCCTTAGCCGCAGGTACCCCCATTGTTACCGATGTGAAGATGGTTTCTATGGGGATTCAAACGGTCGTCCAACAAACTTTTCAAAATCCGATTGTCACGGCTGTCGATGCCTGTCAATCTCCTCCCTTGGGGCAAACTCGGACTGAAACAGGCATGCTTCAATGTCTGCAAGTTCACCCCCAGGCTATTTATGTGATTGGTAATGCGCCAACGGCCTTATCCGCCCTCTGTCGACAGATTGCTCATGTACCTAAGCCGCCATCTCTGATTATTGGTGTACCCGTTGGCTTTATTGGTGTCCTTGAAGCCAAATCTGCTTTGGCTCAGTCTGGAATACCCCATATTCGAACGGAGGGGCGCAAAGGGGGATCGCCTGTAGCGGCGGCAATTACGAATGCACTATTGACGCTGGCTTGGCAACAAAGGAATACATACTGATGACTCCCATTCATGTTATTGGGATCGGGCTGACCGGTGGATCAGGGTTGCAGTCCCACCTCCATATGCTGATTGATCAAGCCACTGTCTTAGTCGGCAGCGAACGACATCTCCAATACTTTCCATTGCATCCAGGAAAACGCATTACCCTGACGAATTTTGCTCAAGGTTTAAAGGCGATTCAACAGCATTTAGATCAGTCTCCCAACCCACTCGTGGTCGTGATAACGTCTGGAGATCCGCTATTTTTCGGGTTTGGCCGTCTATTGCTACAAACTTTTGCGGCTGATCTATTGTGCTTTCATCCCTATCTCAGTTCTGTCCAAATTGCTTTTAACCGCCTCAAGGTGCCTTGGCAAGATGCTGAGGTGATTAGTGTTCATGGCCGTTCTCTATCTTCCTTGGTTACAGCATGGCAAAAGGGAGTGAGAAAAATTGCAGTGTTGACGGACCATAACAATACGCCTGCTGCGATCGCAAAATTATTCCTCAGTTTAAATCTACCCATCCACTATGAATTTTGGGTGTGTGAAAATCTAGAAGGCTCAGATGAGCGCGTTCAAAAATTTGAACCCAAGACGCTACTCAATCGACAATTCTCAGCTCTCAATGTTGTCGTTTTACTACGCCATAGCCTAGAAAAACAAGAAAAATCTGATCTTGCCTCTTTACCGGTTCTTGGACTTCCTGATCAGGCTTTTTATAGCTTTGCTGATCGTCCTGGGTTAATGACCAAGCGAGAAATTCGTATTCTGGCATTGGCTGAATTACAGCTGCAAGACCATCAAATAATTTGGGATATTGGATCGGGTACTGGCTCAGTTGCGATTGAAACCGCTCGCATAGTCCCCGGTTCCCAAGTTTATGCCGTTGAAAAAACAGCTTTAGGGACCCAGCTCATCCACCAAAATTGTCAGCATTTTCAGGTGAACAATGTTCATATCGTTTTGGGCGAAGCCCCCACCGCATTAAATAATTTGCCTGACCCCCACCGAATATTTATTGGAGGAAGTGGAGGGCATCTTCAGGAGATCTTAAATTATTGCCAAATGCGACTTGACCTATCAGGTGTCATCGTCTTGAGCCTGGCAACCTTAGAAAATTTTTATATTGCTACCCAGTGGTTTGATAAACCTAATTGGGTAGTAGAACATCTGCAAATTCAACTATCACGTTCTGTTCCCGTTGCATCCATGACTCGATTAACTCCATTAAACCCAGTTATGTTGATCAGAGCCAGCAGAAACCCTAACTAGAGTTTAGATAGAGCTTCTGTTAAATAATGCATTTATGAGAAATACATTAGACTCTGAAGTCGTTTGATGTTTATGCCGAATTTCAGCTAATAAGGAAATAGGAGCAAACCCTAAGACTTAGAGGCAAGCCTTATACATCTTCATCTTCATCGACTTGAATGAGATGAATATGCTTATATCCCAACTTAATTGAAAACTCATCGCCAGGTTTTAATCCCATGGCTTGGGTATAGGTGGAGCCAATTACAATTTGACCATTCTTATGCACACTAACCCGATACGTCGGTTCCCGTCCACGCCCATCTTTAGAGCCATCAGGATTGAGATCAATCCCTCTTGCTTCAATAACGGCATTGAGAAATTCGCCGAGATTAACGCGGGTTTGCTTATTCTTTGTAATCGAATAATATCCGCATCGTTTAGCCTTTTCACGGCGAGACAAGTGCTGAAGTTCTTTAACTTTTTGCAAGAGTGCTTTGCCAGTCAAAGGCGTTGTTTCGGTATCGGTTGCCATCTACAAAAATATCCTTGCAATCAACGTGTAGAGAAACAGAAGCATTTCTGCTTAGGGGAGATCTTTAAAGCTGGATGATGAATTCCAACAACTAGACCTTATTTAAACTATTGCAATTGTAGCAAAAAGAAAACGAATTGCTTTCTAAATATTATTCTAACGGTTTCTTTTTAATTAGCAACTAATTTTTATCGATGAAAGATCGGTCGAGGATATATCGTCTTTCCTGTAGAGAGGCAAGAATTTGCTGCTCTTATTTAGTAAAAGGGTTTGCTAAACCTATTTTTTAGGTTAGAGAAAGTCGGCATCTCTCTAAGACCTACTAAATTCTCTCGAACTTGTACAAAGGTAGAACAATAATATGGAGACTTCCATAGAGATTATTTACCTGTGATACATTGATCGTAATAATAATATGCCTGCATAGTTGTCCGTATACCTTTACTAAAGGTAATCTTTCTTTAGACTTTCCAGAAAACTCGACAAATATAACAGAAAAATTGATAATCTCTCAAAGTTCTTAGGCATGAAATCATGCAAGTTCTGTTCAAAATATCCCGTCAACAGCGACAAAGTGCAGTTAAAGTCCAGACGTATTCATTGGATGTAGACCCGAGTACCACGATTCTGGACTGTTTGAATTTGATTAAATGGCAGCAGGATGGGTCTCTAGCTTTTCGAAAAAACTGTCGCAATACCATTTGTGGTAGCTGCAGTATGCGGATTAATCATCGGGCGGCTTTGGCCTGTCAACAGAACGTGAAAGCAGAATTAGCCCGTTCTTATTCAGCCTGGAATCAACAGAACGGAGCCGACTCAGATCGAGAAAATCCAGACTCAATTCCCGTGATAGAAATTGCGCCCATGGGGAATATGCCAGTCATTAAAGACTTGGTTGTGGACATGAATCAGTTTTGGCAAAATTTGGACCAGGTTGAACCTTATGTCAGTTCTTCCAGCCGACAAGTCCCTGAGCGGGAGTTTCTCCAGTCTCCAGAAGATCGCAGCAAGCTTGATCAAATGGGGAATTGTATTTTATGTGGGGCTTGTTATTCGGACTGTAATGCCCTCCCGGCAAATGGGTCTTTTGTGGGTCCCCATGCTTTGGCAAAAGCCCACCGATTATTAGCCGATACTCGTGATCAAGCGACGGAACATCGCCTTGAACAATATAACCAGGATATCCAAGGGGTCTGGGGGTGTACCCGTTGTTTTAATTGCAATACGGTATGCCCGATGGGTGTGGCTCCCCTGGATCAGATCAGTAAAATCAAATCTCAGGTCCTGGCGAACCCAACGCTTCCTGACAGTCGCCCCCTGCGCCATCGGAGGGTCTTGGTGGATTTAGTCCAAGAGGGGGGCTGGATTGATGAACGGAAATTTGGGTTGAAAGTGGTGGGCAATAACTTTAAAGATCTGCCAGGGCTTTTCAGTCTGGTGCCTTTGGCGGGACAAATGCTCCGGCGCCAAAAACTGCCGATTAAATTTGATGCTTCAACCGGGACAGATGAAGTGCGAGGGCTGATTGAGGCCGTTAAAAAGCGGCAGTCTAAGGCGGCTTCTCAGAGCGAGTCAACGCGCTAATTCTGAATGAAGTCGGAATCGGGCAGGGGGGATAGATACAGATTGCTAGGGTTTCTTCAGTGCGATCCCAAAGGAATTCCGTTAAGATCCTGAAGTCCTTTGCTGCTTTGTTTATGAGTTCATCAAACGTCCCTGAACCGGATCAAACCCCCTCAACAGAGCTAGAGACCGTCCCTGAACCTGGGTTTGGGTGGACGGATTATGCAGAGCGGATTAATGGTCGCTTTGCCATGGTGGGGTTTATGGTGCTTCTTTTATTAGAACTAGTGACCCGCCAAGATTTCTTTACTTGGGTGGGATTGCGCTAATCAAAAGAGGCGCTGCAAAGCGCCTCTTTTGATTCTAAATAGAGATCGGTCTACCGCATCCTTGGATTAGGCAGCTCCAAAGTTTTGGGCGGCAAAGTCCCAGTTGACCAAGCTAGATAAAAAGGTGTCAATATAGCCAGGACGGCTGTTTTGGAAATCTAGATAATAGGCATGCTCCCAAACATCCATCGTCAGCAAAGGGGTTTGCCCATAGACCAAAGGATTTTCAGCATTGGGCGTTTTAGTAATTTTTAGCTTGCCATTCTCCAGGACGAGCCAAGCCCAGCCACTGCCAAACTGAGTTGCGCCAGCTTCCTTAAAAGCAGCCTTAAAGTTATCGTAGTTGCCAAAATCTGTATTGATTTGGGCCGCTAATGCACCACCGGGCAGACCACCGCCGCCGGGCTTCATGGAGTTCCAATAAAAGCTGTGGTTCCAAGCTTGGGCTGCATTGTTAAAGAGACCGGCTTTGGCAGCATCCTTGTAGGCAGACTGAATGACTTCCTCAATGGACATGTCATCCATCGGAGTATCCTTGGTCATGCCATTACACTTGGTCACATATGCTGCATGGTGTTTGTCATGGTGAAACTCTAGGGTTCGGGCAGAAATATGGGGCTCTAAAGCGTTGTAATCGTACGGCAGGTCAGGTAGTTGGTAAACCATGCAGTTCATCCTCTCGTGACAATAGGGTAAATGAGCCTTTTCAAGATCGTGGTGATCTGAAAACGACTCTAATTCGATGGGACTATACGGCTGTAACAGCTGTATAGTCTGTGTTCTCTCAAAGATCGCCAAATTATCCTATCACTCATCCTCAGTCTTCTAGGTCTATCTTGAGGTGGGGATAGGGGGGTGTCCGCAACGTAGCTAGAAAATGTTTACTAGTTACGGATCCTTGACCTAACCAGAGGTCTTTAATAATTTATCTGGGCGCTACAGTTGCCAATAACTGGGGAAGTCCTAGGCCACTTTCTTGAATGAAGTGTTCTTATTACCCCATAGAAAGGGTTGCTGGCGGACTTGGTCAATCAGGCGACGGATAGTGAAGTTGCTTAATACGGTGAAGGGACCCACCATAATTAAAGACTTGACCTCTGCCCTGGAAATTTTAATATTCCCGCCGGACTTGAGCATTGCGGTTGATCCGGTGATATCCCGCAGGGTCGCATAGGCAAACACCAGAGGTAAGATGCAAAAAAGCCGAATAGGGATGGCAGACCGAGGAACCTCCATCAAATATTGGGCTGCTTTATCTAGATCGGACCAGGCCAGTTCTACCAAAGATTTGATGGCTGCATGATTCTGGGCAAGAAATTCTGGATCCAACAGTTTTTCATGACTGCTGCCATGGGTTTCTAACGCATCCTGGGGGACATAGATGGAGTTCTCATGTTCAGCATCCCAAGCAATATCCTTGAGAATATTGACGGTTTGTAACCCTTCACCGAAGGCGGCACAGGTCTGCCGCAGAGTATGGTAAGTGGCAAAATCAACGCTGGGAGAATGCTCAAACCATAAGTCCGTGAGCAGATAGCCGACGGTACCGGCGACGTAGTAACAATATTCCTGATATTCTTCTAGGGTCTTAATGCGGATGCCTTGGGCATGGAGTTTGACAAACTTTTGCATCCCCTGCACCATTTCTGTAATCCAATGCTGTAGGGTCTGTTGTGATTTGGCCGGTAAACTACGAAACAGGGCAAAAACAAGATGGGTATTTTCAACCAAATGGAGATGGGCCGCTTCCCCTTCTAGGGTGCCGACGATTTGGGGGAACATATCGGCCTGGGCTGGCTCATCAAAGCAGACCAAAAATTTGTCCAAGAGTCTGATTTTGGATTCTACCGTGGCGACGGGATCATCTTCGATGGTGTCTGCAATTCTAGCCAGCAGGTAGCCACAGAGGACGGCACGCCCTAAGTTGCCCGGTAAAAACCGAATACTTAAGGCAAAGGTGCGAGAGACTTGTGGCAATATTTCTTGGCAAAAGCGTTCAACTTGCCGATGATCGGTGGGAGACTCCAGGGCCATTTGTACCATAATCGTTCACTCCTGCTTTAAACCAACACTCAAAATGCAAATCACACCACGGCCACAGAGGTCTTTAAGGACAGCATCACTCATTGCTGAATGAGTATGTATACCTGTCTCCGAGTGAACATAGCATACGGAACTCTCAAATTACAGAAGTAGTGTGAGAGTTTAAGATCTGTCCTTTGAATCGTGAAGGCCTGAAACCGTGGCCTATTCAGACTTTCTTTATTCCACAACTGGAGACTAATCACCATGCCACCTCAGATTGATCTTGTGTTTGTGCCCCAAGGAGCAGAATATCGGTCGGTCTGTAAGGGCTTACAAATTGCAGGCTATAACGCTGCAACGGTTGTGCCCATTCCCGTGGGTCCCCAGGGGGTGACCCAGTTTCTCCAAAAGTGGCTGCAGCCGTCTCCTGGGAAGACTTCTCTTAATGCCTTACTCATGGGCTTAGGCGGTAGTTTGACCCCTCAACTCTCGGTGGGTGATGGGGTGATCTACCAGACTTGTGTTGACGGTACCCAAGGGGGAGACGTTCCAATGACTTGTGATCAACAGATCTTTCTGAGTCTATCCCAGCGGCTCTCGGAGACTGTGATACCTGTCACGGGGGTGAGTTGCGATCGCATCATTCATACCGCTACAGAAAAGCGACAGCTCGCCCAGACCTATCAAGCGGATGTCGTGGATATGGAAGGGTTTGCGCTGTTGTCGGGGTTGAAATCTACCCCGATCTCCCTAGGCATTGTCCGGGTAATGAGCGACGATGTTCACCATGATTTACCAGATTTGAATGGGGCGATTAGCCCAGAAGGTCGCCTCCAAACCTTGCCCATGGCTATGGGAATGCTGCGGCAGCCACTGCCCGCCCTGCGACTGATTCGAGGATCTCTCAAAGGGCTTCAACAGCTGGAGCAAATCACCACTCAGCTGTTTAAACCCTGAATTTTGTCTCGATATTGTTGGTCTGGAGGTTTTACAGAGCGGCTAGCACTGGATCATGGATACTGCCATTGCTGACGACGACCCCTTGGTTATTCACCAGTTTTGCGCCGATGGAGAAATCGAGGGATCGACCGGCGATATCCGTGACTCGACCGCCTGCTTCTTCCACTAAGATCACCCCGGCGGCGTGGTCCCAAATCTTCTCGCGATAATCCGGGGTTTTGGGAGAGGGGAGCCGCAAATAGAGGGCGGCTTCTCCAGCGGCAACCGCCATATATTTGGCTTGGCTATCCATTCGTAAGGAGTCTTGGGTAATACCTGCAGCTTTGGCAACCGCGGCTTGGCGGGACTGATCGCCATGGCCGGATTCTACGCTTTCTACAAAGCGGAGATGGTCAGATTGATCCGCAGAGACGACTTTTATAGATTGAGGGGCTCCCCCTGCTAAAGGAGATAGGGTTGCGCCGGCTCCGCGCACGGCAACGCCCATGAGACCCGTTTGACCCTCTGTAAAAGAGAGGGCTGGACAGCCCAAAACGCCGACTTTAATTTCGCCATTTTCAATTAAGGCTAAGGCAATGGCATATTGATCTCCACGCAGGAACCCTTTGGTGCCGTCAATGGGATCTAAAGTCCAGTAGCGTGATCCCACCTGACCGTTACCATGGTCAATCCAGCCAGTGACTTGATCAGACGTGGCATCGGGAACAATGGCCTGCACATATTGAGTGACCTGGGCCAATCGCTCAGCCATCTCCGGGGTTCGTAAGTCTGCGGCATCCTCTTCACCCACCACGGGATCTTGAGGAAAAGCTGTAGATAAAGCTCGACAAATTAGAGCTTGAGCGCCAAAGTCAGCCACGGTTACCGGGCTTTTATCTTTCTTCTCAATGGCTTCTGGGACAATTTCGCGCCGCACTTGTTCGCAAAGTTGGGCTGCCGCTTGTACAGCTTGGATGGCGATATTTCTCTCAGATTCGTAGGGCATAATCATGTGGCGTCAACAGGGCAATGTCTACCATAGCTGATTCGCTAGGGTGAAACCAGTCAATCTGAAGACAGAGGGTCAGCCCAGGTAGAGACGCTTTTGACTAACGGGGGGATGTCGTAGAAGTCTGGTGGAAACTCGAGCTGGGTTTCCCGTAAACCTAAATAGCCCGACTCTTGAAATGCCAATAAGATTCGCTTCAGGGCTAGCCAGACTTCCATTTCATATTCCCAATCTCCATACCGCGGGGCATGGCCAGCAATAGCTCGCATGGCCCAAAAATAGCTGTTACGCACCACCGATCCACCCTTCTTAAACTTGGGTAGGTCGTCCTTGTGAATAATGATCAGATCTTGGTCGAGCCGTGCTCGCATGTTGAATCTGCTATGCTTCTGGACGCTTGGCTTCGATGATGCGAGAGAAATAGAAGCTGGTTTTAGTCATGGCTTTGCGTTCAATGGTCCACCCTTGGGATCGCAAAATGTCGCAAATATCAAAATCTCGATGTAGATAAGCGCGGGTCGTTTTGCTGGGACCGGGGAAGAAGCTGCCGATTTTCTTCAACAACATATAGCCAATCGTCCAGGGGGCAAAGCTCAGAATAATCCGGGATTGGGCAAGGGACGCTAAGTGGTTGATCATTTCCGGTACTTTTTGGTCGGGATAATGGATCAAAACGTCCAGACAAATGACCGTATCGTAACTCCCGGATAAGGTTTCCAAATCTTGAACGCTGAAGCTAGGGTTTTGATCTTGGCCCAAGGTTTGCTGGGCTCGAGACTGGGCCTCTTCCACCATTTTTTTAGAAATATCACTGGCCGAGACCTGGATGCCCATTGTTGCCAAGGGGATGCTTAAACTACCCACGCCACAGCCTGCATCGCAAAAGGATTGTCCCGATAAATCTCCGTCGGCTTTTAGCCAGGAGATTACGGTATCTACCGTTTGCTGATGACCGATGCGAATGTCTTTTTGGACTTTATTGACATCTCCGTCGCCATAAATCCGCCGCCAACGGTCGAAACCAACGGTATTGAAATAATCTTGGACAACAGCTTTATCGTTGGTGGTAGGCATGGGTATATTTCTGACAACGGTCTCAATCCTCTATGGTTGCAGAAAATTGGACGATCAGGGATTTTTTGCACTCAGCCCTTCCACAAGGGGACGTTGCCCGCTCATATCCCTTGAGGAAGGATCAGGATTGCAGGGGTAGGCAATTCGTTAAGGGCACCTAGGTCACTAGGGTTTGAGGGATAACACCGTGGATGTTCGCGCTGGCTTCTAACTCAGGCCTTCAGCGCTTTGTTTTATATCTTTTGTTATAGAGTCGACAGACTAACGGGCTCGGATCTCCGTCTTCAAAGGGAATGACTGTACCATCGGCTTGGATGCGAAAGCGATCGCGACAGTTATAGGTCTCTCGAGGTTGTCTGGCCCCATCAATGGTGACGATGGCTCGATATTCCCAATAATTTTTGGCTGTACGATTTAAAGACGCTTCACAAATGCGACGGCCTTTGATATTCCGGCAGCTAGCTGCGTAGGCAGGATCAGGAAGACTGAACAGCACTATCCCTCCTATCAATACAATAAGCAAGCTCTTGCGAAGTAGCGTTTTCAACCCTAGGACAGTGATGGGTATCTGTGGCAACGAGAATTGTGAGGTCATCAGCAAAAACTCAACAGAAGTATTGATTTATATCTTGACTTGTATCACAGTCCATACCCAGATTGGCTTAACCTGAACGTACACTCAATATTTTTTCAACTATTGAGGGGTAATTTGAAATGGCTGCTTAAGTCGATGGTCGTCTCCCAACCGCAAAACCCATCCCGTTCAGCGGCTAAAGTGGTGCTGATTACGGGCTGCTCCTCGGGAATTGGCAAAGCCCTCGCCCTAGAATTTCACCACCAGGGCTATCAGGTCTATGCCACTGCTCGAAACCTGGCTGATATGGAAGAATTGGCCCAACAAGGGATGGCTACATTGAAGTTAGATGTCACTTGCCCGGCAGAGATTGCCGCTGTCATTGATACCCTGGTGGCAGAGACGCAGAGGCTCGATATTCTGGTGAATAATGCAGGCTATGCGGTAATGGGACCGTTACTGGATATTCCCCATGCCGAGCTGGTGAACCAGTTTCAAACCAATGTATTTGCACCGATCCAGCTGATTCAGCAGGTGGTACCGTTGATGGAGGAGGGAGGTCTAATCCTTAATTTGGGCAGTGTCTCAGGAATCATGAGTACGCCGTTTGCAGGTTCCTACTGTGCGTCTAAAGCGGCCTTACATGCGTTATCTGATGCATTGCGCATGGAACTGGCCCCTTTTAATATCCAAGTGGTGACCGTGCGAGCCGGGGCTATTCAATCCCAGTTTGGGCAAACAGCCTCCCAAAGGGCTGAACGGTTGCTCCCTCCCAATTCTCGATATCAACACCTCGCTCCTCAAATCCAGGCGCGCGCCCAGGCATCTCAGAACCAGGCCACGCCTGCTGCTACCTTGGCCCAACAGCTCGTGCATCGGATTCAGCGATCCGATCGACTCCCCCCTGAAATTTCCATTGGCCATAAAAGTCTTACCTTGCCACTGTTAAAACGATGGCTACCGACTCGACTATTGGATCGAATTTTGAGGCGGAAATTTGGCCTAGGAGATTGGCAACCGGGTCCATTGCAGAAATAAGTTTTGCTCCGGTGCCAACTTTAGGAGAAGTTAGTCGTGAGTCGGCTAAAGCTCTAAGCGCATTTCGTTGGATGGTGTAAAGCCAATCTGCTCGTAGACGGGTTTGCCCCAAGGGGAAGCATGGAGGATGGCATGGGTACAATGTTGCGATCGCAAATATTCCACAGCCACTTCAGTCAGTTGACGACCAACCCCCTGGCGACGGTAGGCTGCTTCCACATAGACGCCCCAAATATAGCCATAGTGACGTTGGTCTTGGCTAATCAGAAATGGATACAGCCCCGAAAAGACTTGACAGCCCACCGATCCGACAATTTCTTCATCTAGAGAGGCGATATATCCCTGATAACCCAACTGATCGCGGGCCGTTGCCAGGAACGCTAAGGTGACGGCTTGCCAATCCGCTCGAATCTGCTCAGCAGGGACCTGGTTATCCAGCCACATTTGGTAAAAATGCTGGGCAATCTGTTGATCATCGGCGGGAGTTGCAGAGCGAATCAAAAGGGAGGAATTTTGCATGGCGACACATCCCGGAATGACAGATTATTCTTTGGGTACAGAGGGTGAGGGAACATTGCTGTGAATAACGCTACTATGGCCGATAATCACTTGCCACAGATCTTGAGAAGAACGTTGCCATAGACGAGTAAACCTGAGATGGTCCTGGAACGGGGTCTCGCCATAAAGGCCTGCCCACTGCACTCGCACAGAGACAACTACCCCCTCTCCTAGGGGTTGGATTCGTCGTTCTGAATACTCAATTGTCTGAAATCGACAGAGACCGGATTGATGGAAAGCCAAGTCATCATGTTTGCTGATGGTCTGGCCCAGATGATTCGTAAACACCAAATCATCGGCAAGCAGTTGATCGAGAGCGGCCACGTCAGAGGTCAGCATGGCTAAGCGGAGTCGTTCTTCAACCTCGATAATATGTTGCTCTAAGGCAAGCGAAAGGGGCTGAGCCATGGGCAATACACTTGAAACCGATAAAACGGAGCGTAAAGCGGGCATCCTTGACCCAACATCAATGGGGGCTTAGGAGTCACAATAAATTTAAGTTCGTCTATTTTATTTAGGGCTGGCAGCGATCACATAGGCCACTTACGGTGACCTCATAGGTTTGGGCTTTTAAGCCGGGCCGGAGGTTACTAAGGCTAATTTCTTGGAAACAATTCCAGGGGATGTCTTCAATTTCGCCACACTGGCGACAGCGGAAATGATGGTGAGGATCGACGTTGGCGTCGTAGCGGGACACGCCTTCTTCAAGTAAGACTTCCCGGACCAGACCTACATCTCTTAGGGCTTGCAGCGAGCTATACACCGTCGCTTGAGAAGAAATGGGAAAATCTTGATTTAGATCCTGCAATAGATGCTCTACGGTCGGATGATCGGTCCGAGACAGCAAATTGGCATACACCGCATAACGCTGGGGTGTGACTCGGAGACCTTTCTCCTTTAAAACTTGCACGATGGTGTCAGCAGACTGCTTCATTATTTTGTTTGTCAAACAGCAAATACTATTGCGGCAATTTATTCACTAATTATAGATGCAAAACTTGCGATGTCTCAATAAAATATAGTATTTCTTAAAAATAAGTATATATTACTATTGAAATATTCTTAAATAAGAATTATTCTTAGATATGTGGAGGCGATTGCCGACACCTGTTCACCCCAACACATGAGGAAAAACATGGCTGTATTTGCAACTGAGCGAGTGCCTGACGTCGTCTTCAAGACCCGAGTTCGGGATGAGTCCGTTTCAGGACCCAATCCCTATCGATGGCAAGATAAAACCACCCAAGATATTTTTGGTGGCAAGCGGGTTGTTCTGTTCTCCCTGCCAGGTGCATTTACCCCCACCTGTTCATCGACTCACTTACCTCGCTATGAAGAGCTTCATGAAGAAATCAAAGCTCAGGGAGTTGATGAGATTATCTGTCTATCGGTGAATGATGCCTTTGTAATGTTCCAATGGGGTAAGCATCAAGGGGCGGATAAAGTCTTTTTGCTGCCCGATGGCAATGGTGAATTCACCCGCAAGATGGGGATGTTGGTGGACAAGTCTAATCTAGGCTTTGGTATGCGCTCTTGGCGCTATTCGATGGTGGTTAATGATGGCCAAATCGAAAAAATGTTTATTGAAGCGGATTACGGCGATAACTGTCCCACCGATCCTTTTGAGGTATCTGATGCCGATACGATGTTGGCCTATCTCAAAGGTGCCCATGCCAGCACAGCTCCTACTGCAGCAGCAGTGGGCTAAAGCGGCCTGATGTCACCGTCTGGAGTTGGTCAACGGGCCAGCTCCAGTGTGCCATGTATTGATTAGGCTAAAGTGAAACGTGATTGAATCTGCAAAGGAGGGAAGGCGATGAGTTACGACTATGATTTATTTGTAATTGGTGCAGGCTCCGGTGGAATTGCCACAGCCCGTCGCGCTGCCGAGTATGGTGCCAAAGTTGGCATTGCAGAATATGGCCGTTTGGGCGGCACCTGTGTGAATCGCGGCTGTGTGCCTAAGAAGCTGATGGTCTATGCGTCTCACTTCCCGTCCCATTTTGATGCTGCCACGGGCTATGGTTGGAGCCCAGTCGAGAGCCAACTAGACTGGCTCAAAATGATCACGGCTGTGAATGATGAAGTCACACGTCTTAACGGTATCTATCAACGGATGCTAGATAACTCCAAAGTGGAAGTCTACCGGGGACGTGCGGCCCTTGTCGATGCCCATACCGTTGCAATCGGCGATCAAAAAGTCACTGCAGATAAAATTTTGGTGGCGGTGGGGGGCAAACCCGTTAAGCCTGCCAACATTCCCGGTATCGAACATGCCATTACTTCAGACGATATTTTTAATCTGAAAGAGCAGCCTAAGCATCTGGTTGTTCTCGGTGGGGGCTATATCGGCATTGAATTTGCCTGCATTCTGAAAGGATTAGGGTCTGAAGTGACGCTGATTATCCGGGCTGACAAGATTTTGCGCGGCTTTGATGACGATATCCGCTCAGAAATTCAAGACGCGATGCAGAAGCATGGTATTCGGGTACTGAATAATATGACAGATTTGGCCATTGCAAAATCCGATACGGGACTCCAAATCACCGTTAAGCAGGCTGACAATGCTGAAGAAACGATTCTAGCCGACGCTGTGAGCCTGGCGGCGACGGGGCGTATCCCCAATCTCGAAGGCTTGGGATTGGAAAATACAGCTATTGAAGTAGACGGCGGTGCGATCGCAGTTAATGAATATAGTCAGACTGCAGAACCCAATATCTATTCCGTGGGTGACTGTACGGATCGGATTAACCTCACACCCGTTGCCATTAACGAAGGACGAGCATTTGCCGATACCCATTTTGGTGGCAAGTCCCGAACCATGAGCTATGACAATGTACCGACAGCCATTTTTACCACCCCTGAAGCCGCTACGGTGGGTTTAACGGAAGCAGAAGCTCAGGAACAGTATGGCGAAGACAAAATCAAAGTCTTTCGCAGTCGCTTCCGCCCCATGTATTACACCCTGCCGAACCATGATGAGAAAACCTTGATGAAGTTAGTGGTCAATACCGACACCGATCAGGTGTTAGGAGCGCATATGGTGGGGGACCATGCGGGAGAAATTATTCAAGGGGTTGCGATCGCAGTCAAGATGGGAGCTACAAAAGCCCAGTTTGACGCTACTGTCGGGATTCACCCCAGTTCTGCCGAAGAATTTGTAACAATGCGCTAAGCAAGGTGTCACTTTTTGGAATTAAGGGGGCACTTTAAGCTCAGGAATCTGGTATCGAGAGATTCCTCCTCAGAGGATTTAACCCCTGACTACATGTCAGGGGTTTCTTTATTGAAATTAAGCGATTTTTAGCCCGCTTTCACCAAGATGGCGTCTCCGTCTACCTTCGCTTCATAGGTAGGAAGTGAGTCTTTTGCAGGACCGTTGGTAACGGTCCCATCTGCCTTGAACTTGGAACCATGGCAGGGGCAATCCAGGGTCCCTTCTTCTGCATTCCAATCAACAGGGCATTGACTATGGGTACATTGATTTTTGAACGCAACGACTTTGGTTTTGTCATCAGGATTGAAAATGACGAGTAGGGGGGCACCACCAAAGTCTTCCATAACCACAGACCCATTGCTTTCTAGGTCTGCCAGCTTACCGACTTCGGTGAACCCATCTGCTGTTGTAGCTGGAGCGGCAGATTCAGCAGTATCAGAGCCTTCTGGTGAAGATGCTTCTGGTGAGTCACTAGAGGTGCAGGCAGCGAGCACCACAGGTAAGCTGCTGGCTAATGTACCAACTCCTACCCACGAGAGAAATGTACGACGATCCATTCAGTGTTCTCCTGTATCTGAGATACGGACTTCGCTGGATATTATGCCTGATCTAATCTCAATTCGCTGCTCTTCCGTGATAAAAAACCCCAATTGCATTACGATCTGCGCGATTGGGACCATGCCATAGCCTCGTTCTAGGGAAGAGTCTCGCTGATGGGGTCATCTACCTTAGATTGCTTTGGATCGAGACCGAGATTAGACCAGGAGGCGAGTAAAGGCAGCTTGATAGTACATGCTTGTTTCTGGTTCTCCTGTGGGAACCAGAAACAAGCTAAAGCGCCCCAGTTGACGATGCTGAATCTGATAAGTCCCTTGGGATAAAGATTGGCCTTGGTAACCTCGAAAAATGAGCGAAAATTGCTCCAACTGTTTGGACTGCCCATGTTCATCGACTTGCTCTAACTGGAGGTGCAGCTGCTCTCCTTCCTCGGTAAAAACTTGGAAGGTTCTATCCTTGAGGGTCTCAAAAGTAGAGCAATGCATCTGGCCCAAAGACGCATTGCTGGAATTCAATGTCTTAGCCCAGGTGTGAGAGTTTTGTTTGGCACCTAGGGGCAAGGAAGAAGTTCCAACTGTGATGAAAGTGGTGCCAGAGAATAAAAGAAAATGCCGTCGGGAAATACTCATAGCAGTAGACTGATATCTATTTAATCATAAAAACTAGTACTTCAAGCATTGGCCTGAAGATAATTGTTGCGGCCATTAAACGTGAGTTTTTGAGTGCAATCGCTTCACACACATTGTATTGGCTGAAGCAAAATTGTAATCTTTGTAGCTCATTATAGAGCTTCACTTCAAAATAGAAATTAAGAAATAAGTAGTTTTAGGTGTATACAAATAATTCGTCTTATATAAAATAAAAAGCCTATCAATTGAAGATATTTCTGAGAAAAATATTTATGGCTTTTAGCAGGTGATTATGCATTTGTCTATCGACTTTCGTCCAATATGTGATGACGATCTCAATAATTTAAAGCAAATCTATGCAAGCACTCGGGCAGAAGAATTGCAGGTCTTATCCTGGAGTCAAGAAGAGAAGGAGATCTTCTTGCAGAGACAGTTTCAGGCTCAGCATCAATATTACCAGGCTCAGTTTAGAGAGGCTGAATATTTGATGATTTTGGAGGGAAATCAGCCTATTGGTCGCTTATATGTTGACCGACGTCCTGATGAGATTCGAATTATTGATATTGCTATTTTACCTGCCTATAGAGGACAAGGAATTGGTTCATCACTACTACAACAAATCTTAGCTGAAGGGCAGTGTTCACATAAATCTGTCAGGATTCATGTTGAGCAAAATAATAGAGCTTTAAAGTTATACCAACGTCTTGGATTCCAAAAGAAATCTGAGAATGGTGTTTATTTTTTGATGGAATGGATGCCTAATTCTTAGTAATGAATATATCTATAGACAAGCAGTTTTGGAGTAAGTATATTCATTTTTAATAGAAAAATAATGACTTTATAAACGCAAGACAGAAAGACCTGTCTTGTGAGTGATTGAAGAGCTGTCAACGGTTAAGAAAGATGACGTTATAGGTGCAAAGTGAGGCGATGAGACTAGCAGAATTAACACAATCACAATTCTCAGACTATTTAGGGGATGCATTCCGAATCGAAGGAGAATTGGAGGCGAGCCTGAACCTTCAGTTGATTGAGGCGACCCATCTATCATCAGGACGCCATACGAAGTCCAACGGTCAACGTCCAGAACCTTTTGCTTTGGTTTTTCAAGGACCGCAAAACAGCCCTTTAGATCAAGCGATCTATCAGCTACAGCACGAGCATTTGGGAGAACTGCCTTTATTTTTGGTGCCTATTGATCAGGATGAGGACGGGGTCTATTACGAGGCAATTTTTAACTAGGCTATTCGCATAAGCCTGCAAGATAGCGATTTTTGGATAATTTATATCGAATTGTGAGGATATTGCTTATGTCTGAACCATTTTTAGCAGAAATACGAATGGTGAGCTTTAATTTTGCCCCGCGAGGTTGGGCCTTTTGCGATGGGCAAATTTTGCCGATTAATCAAAATCAATCACTTTATTCTCTTTTAGGTACGACCTATGGCGGAGATGGGCGTACATCTTTTGCCCTGCCCGATTTGCGGGGGCGAACACCGATTCATGTCAGCAGTAGCCATCTCCAGGGACAAAAGGGAGGTGAAGAAACCCATACCTTGGCTGGGAATGAAATGCCACAACATACCCATCAACTTCAAGCCTCATCTAGTGCTGCGAATAACCCTATTCCGACTGGCCATGTGTTGGGAGAGGTCTCATCTGGGTTGTATCACAGCAATACTAACTCTGTAGCACTGCTTGCGGGCACAGTGACAAATGTTGGGGGTGGTCAGGGACACGATAATATGCAGCCCTATCTCGCTGTTAACTTCTGCATTGCCTTACAAGGTCTTTTCCCGTCCAGAAATTAGTAGGAGATATCACTTATGTCAGAACCTTTTGTTGGCGAGATCCGTATGTTTGCAGGCAATTTTGCCCCGCGTGGATGGGCGTTCTGTGATGGGCAACTGCTTGCTGTGTCCCAAAACGATGCTTTATTTTCTTTGCTTGGCACGATTTATGGCGGTGATGGTCGAACTACCTTTGGATTACCCGATCTGCGGGGACGTATTCCCATTCATGCAGGAACAGGTCCAGGGCTTTCCCAGCGTAGGCTAGGTGCGAAAAGTGGTGTTGAGCAAGTCACCTTGACTGCAAATCAGCTACCCAGCCACACTCATACATTGCAAGCCTCAACTGACTTAGCTGATCAAACGGCACCACAGGGCAACGTCATAGCCCAGCCCTCAACACTGTCTCTCTATGCCCAAGAACCTATTGATACCAATATGAATGTTGCTGCCATTACCAGTGTGGGAGGGAGTCGAACGCACTCTAACCTACAGCCATTTGTATGTATCAATTTCATTATTGCTTTGTTGGGTATCTACCCATCCCGTAACTAAGGAGTGTTACATGTCCGAACCTTTTATTGCCGAAATTCGCATTTTTGCAGGCAACTTTGCACCACGAGGTTGGGCCTTTTGTGATGGGCAATTGCTACCTGTTTCCCAAAACACTGCGCTCTTTTCTTTAATTGGCACAACCTATGGCGGTGATGGTCGTAGCACTACGGCATTGCCTAATCTACAAGGACATGCGCCGATGCATCCAGGACGTGGTCCAGGTTTAACGTCTCGTAGTCTAGGTCAGAAGGGCGGAGCAGAAATGATCACGCTGTCTGAAGCTCAAATGCCTAACCATACCCATACGTTAAGAGCAACTTCGGAAACCGCTGAGCTTCAAGCGCCTGGAACAGATCGAGCACTGGCTCGTTCTTCTCGGGGACTTGCCTATCAATCTGCTGCGACTAACCTCGTTACTATGGCTGACCTCCCTAATGCGGGAGGGAGCCAATCCCATAACAATATGCAGCCCTATTTAGCTATCAATTTTATTATTGCTTTGCAAGGGCTCTATCCATCGCGCAGCTAATTGTCTAGTTTTTAGACTGTTGGTGGTTAGCTTCAAACTAGCCACCAATGTTTGTCTGAGCGTAGACCGGAACCGTCCTACTTTGGTCAATTAAGGAGGGGTGGGGCAAGAAACACCACCACTGAAGGTGAGTCCAGCATCAATGGTGATATTGTCGGATGTACTATTATTGCGTCCGGCTAAATAGTTTGCTACATCTACACCACTAGTTCCCGAGCCTGTGAAGCCTGGAAGTACAAACGAATCTGTACTGCTTCGCAATCTCAAGCGGATATCATCTGTACCACCTGCTGCACTAACAGTGTTGGCTAGCGCACCGGCCCCGCCTATATCAGCGCAAGCATTGATATCGTCTGTTGCCGAGCCCGTAGCACCGGACTGGAAGAAGATGCCTTCTAGGCCAAATATATTAGATTGCGTTACAGCATTACCTGTGACCGTTGCATTGAATGTGTTATCCCCATCTCTAGCAAATAGTCTAATAACTTCTTGAAATCCAGCATTGACGAGCGTGTTATCGGTAATGGTTATGGTCAGTGTTCCGTTACCCTCGGCAATTGCTGTAATGTTTTCACCTAGGAAATTATTCGTATCTGTCAGACTAATAAAGTTGTTGTCAATATTGCCCTGTAAGCGTCCAGACGTTGTAGATTGACTACCCAGTAACAGGTTAATTCCATCAGAATTCGTACCGCTAAAGAGCACAGGATTACCTGCTGTTCCATGATTTCGGATGTCGAAGTTCACGACTGCATTTAGATTAGATGTAATCTGGCCAAATGTATTTGTTCCAGTGATGGTGTTTCCGTCTAACACCACATCGGCTGTCCCCTGATCCGTGACATTAATGATGAAAGCACTGGCAGGAATATTCTGAATGGTGTTGTTGGCAATATTGGCCGTTGTTAGGACTGAAGTTCCTGTCCCTTCGTAGACAAAAGCACTATCTTGCGTATTATTCGAGATAGTATTGCCTGTTAAGGTCAAGCTGCTAAGCGTGCCCGAACTATTGCGAATATCAATGCCAAAGGATTGACTACTATCGATGAGACTATTGGTAATGGATACTGCACCAGAGACTCCATTGAGAGGTGTTGTTGTATCACCAAACTGAATTCCAGATTCTCCGTTAGCATTGCCGTTACGGAGAATGCGCCCGCTGCTCAGGGTAAACCCATTCACGTTGTCGCCAAAAATGCCATCATTGCCGCCATCTGTGACATCTATAAAGTTCAGGGAAATATTTTGAGCATTACTCAAACGGATGCCTGCCCCTGTGCTGTTATCAATGAGCCCTCCCGATCCTAAGGTTGCTCCATCTCCTGTCACATTGAAACCGCCACTACCAACATTATTTAAATTGATGCCATTAGTTCCACCATTTGCTGAAATGCTCTGAAAAGTGACTCCACTTGTACCTATCGTGGTGTTGGCTATATTGAGCGCTGTGGTTGCCCCGGAATTAATTGTGTTGGCTGTACCCGTAACATTCACCGTTCCCCCGTTGGTGGCATTGAAGCCTACGCCTGTAGTAGTGTCAATATCCAAAGTGCCGCCTGCAAAATTAATCGTAGCGCCAGTATTGCTGGTCAAATTGACCGCATTGACCGTACCAGAATTCAATGTGAGGGGACCTGTGATAGCGACCGTACCCCCTGTCTTATTCGCCACATTGATATTGCGAGCGCTGAAAGTAGTGCCAGTCCCACGGGTAAGAGTGATATTACCCGTCCCACCATTTGCGTTGAGTAATTCCCCAGCAACATTGATAGTGTTGTTCTGGGCGGTCACATTCGTCGTCAGGTTCGCAACATTGAAGACCGTAGCATTGGCACCAACATTTTGAATGACATTGTTCTGAATCGTGATACCCGTGCCATTACTGAACCCAGCGGTGGCATTATCAATATCGAAAATGTTAGCCGTGCCAGTGCTGTATTCAAAGGTATTGTGCTCGATGGTATTGTTGCCCCCTAGGGTCAAGACATCGCTACCCGCTGTTGAGTTGGTGATCACGGCAGAGTTGGCTGTGATAGTCCCCCCGACTGTACTGAACGTGCCTAAAATATTGGCCGGTTTTATAGACCCAAACGATACCGAGTTAGTGTTGGCAAAACCTGTAATGCTTTGACCTGTCGCCAGGGTAAAGCCTGTAGCTCCCTGGGCCGTTACATCAATATTGCCGATAAAGGCAAAGGTTTCGGTTCCGGCCAATAAATCCGCCGCAGCTACAGAGATCGTGCTGATGGATTGACTCAAGCCAAAGGTTCCAGCGGTGAGCGTGCCACCATTCTGACTAACGAAGGTGGCTGAAGCTGCACCCGCCGGGAAATTAGCAGCATCGCCCGCCCCAAACGTGACATCTTCAAAATCGAAACTGGAAGCGGCGAGGGTGCCATTCCCGGCATCCACTGTAAAGGCTCCTGCTTGAGCGTTGACATTAATGCTGGACCCGGTATCACTGGCAGATTCACCATCGCCAAAGGTAAACTGAACCGCCGCAGTATTGTCGATGACGACCCCTCGATGCAGATCAGTAATACTGCTGGATGGGCCTGTGGCTGGCGTGGTTTGGGTCCCTAGATTGACAGTCTGGTTGCCAGCCAATGCAGTTAAATCGACCCCGATAGAGCTAGTTGAGGTATCAGGACCAGAAATGGCGACAGCGTTATAGGCTGCAGTCCCTGATAAGGTGGCGCCATTGAAGTTGATGCCGACCTGATTGGCGGCAGCCCCTACATCTGTAATTGTGGTGGTGCCGAACGTCGTTGCAGCGTTCGTGCCGACATAGCGAATGCCACTCGTGCTGGCGGTCGTCCCCATGTCGATATTGACGGTGCCAAAGGTGACAGTACCACTATTGCTGGTTAGGGTGATGGCATTGCCAGTGGGGTTATTAACGTTTGTAGTGCCAGTGACTGCAAAGGAACCCGTCAAAGTGTTGAGGGAAATACCACTGGCTCCTGCTGTAGAAGAGACGGTATCAAAAGTAATGTTAGACGCAATTCCATTGAGGTTGATAGCCTGACCAGATGTTGTGGTGACGGACTCATCCCCTGCTGTAGCCGCTACACCCACTGTGCCGCCAGTGGTGGCATTCAAGCCTGTGCCTGTCGTGGTATCAATGTTTAAACCAGCATTGAAATTGATAGTGCTGCCTGTATTGTTGGTGAGGTTAATGCCAGGGGCAGTACTGGTATTGGCAGTAACTAAGCCATTAAAAGCGGTGGTGTTTCCGGTTTTGTTGTTGATATTGACCGCACTGGCTGCATTATTTTGGGTAATGGTGCCAGCGTAGGTGACGGAGGCGGTGCTGGTGTCTTCATTAAACGCAGTTCCTGATGGGCTGGTGATGGACGTATTGGCACTAAAGGTGAACGTGCCCGCAGACCCATTGAGGATATCAATTCCTGCATCACCGCCATTCAGAGTTGTAGTGCCGTTGAAGTTGTAGGTGCCATCAGCATTGTTAAACTGCAGGCCATTGCCATTCGTGGCATTGATGTTGGTGGTGCTGGCAAAGGTGATGGTGCCTGTATGCCCACTTTGAACATTAACAGCGCTAGCATTATTGGCCTGAGCAATCGAACTGGTGCCGTTATAGTTGATATTGGCTGCACCACCGTCAACATTCAAACTAATGCCAGTGGGACTGGTGATAGTTGTGTTTGCAAAGGTGAATGTGCCTGCAGATCCGTTGAGGATATCAATTCCAGCATCACCGCCATTCAGGGTTGTGGTGCCGTTGAAGTTGTAGGTGCCATCAGCATTGTTAAACTGCAAGCCATTGCCATTCGTGGCACTTAGCATTCCAGTTTGGAAGGTGACCGTTCCTGTAGAATGGCCGCCCGTTACATTGACCGTGCTGGCATTATTGGCCTGAGCGATACTGCCGCTATAGGTAATGCTGGCCGTACCCCCATTGAGATTGAATGCTGTACCTGTGGGATTAGTGATGGAGCTAGCGGTATCAAAATCAAAGGTGGCGTTGCCTCCGCTGATATCCACGCCAATACCGGTGGCGTTGGTGATGTCTAAATTATCGATGTTGACGGTGCCAGCGGCATTGGTAAAGACGACCCCCCCAGCTAGGGATACATTCTGGAGGGTGGTTGTCCCGGTCGCATTTGTGATTTGAAGCGATGTCCCCGTGGTGCCCGTACTGGTGATATTAGAGAGCATCGTATCCGCAGCATTAACAATGACATCAGTGTTATTGCCGCTAAAGGTGACATTGTTGAGGGTGGTATTGGTCGACGGTGTAATTTCAATCCCGGTGGTGAAATTCCGAATAGTGGTGTTTTGAATAGTGGTATTGTTTGCACCTGTTAAACCTGCGATCGCACGGGCAGCCGTACTACTACCATCGAAGATCACATTCTGAATCGTATTGTTATTCGCCAGGGTGATAACGTTATTCCCAGCGCTAGTACTGAGGACCGCAGCACCATTCCCCGTGGGATCTGTGATGTTGGTACTTGGGAAAGTACCTAATACATTAGCGGGTTGCTGAAAACCAAAGGTTTGACCATTACCAAACCCATCGATAGCATCGCCAGTCCCTAGGGTAAAGCTATTGCCTGCCGCTGCCAGCAACGTATCAAAGTTATAGGTTGTGCCATTGTTGATAAAGACAAAGGTGTTGACGGTGGCCAAATTCGCTTGGGTTTGAGCAGCCGTAACACTAGCGGCTTGAGTTGGAGAGCTACCATCCCCCATGCCCGTATTAGAGACAAAGAAGAGCTGTCCTGCAACTCCAGCCCCACTAGTGAAGTTGGGATTACCTGTGAAGCTGACATCATTAAAGTTATAAGTACCGCTGGCTGGATCTAGGCCGATAGCCTGCACTGTAAAGCCACCTGCCGTGACGCTAATCGTACTTGCTTGATCGACGGTATCTTCACCATCTCCAAAGATGAAGTTAACGTTCGCCGTTGTTCCGACGGCTTGACTGGAAGACAGCTCTACTCCAATTTCGACATTGGCGATGGAGCTTGGAGTATCCGCACCTGGGTTCATTGAGTCACCCACCTGGATCAGACGATTGCCGAGGGTGGAGGACAAGTCGATACCCACAGACCCTGCAGTTCCCGTTCCTGCAATGTTCAAAGACGTAAACTGGACTCCACCCATTGGATCAGACCCAGCAAAATCGACCCCCGTATCGTCTCCGAAATTCGTAATGCTGGTGTTGCCAAAGGCAATAGCTCCATTATTAACCCCTTCAATATCAATACCCGCTGCATCAATCACACGAGGCGTGAATAATGGTGTGGGGACAATCGGCGCTCCAGGGTTACTGATATTAGTCGTGCCAAAGGTAACGTTGCCTGGATTATTAGAAATAAGAATGCCATCTTCAACAGTGGTGTTGATGGTGGTAGTTCCTGTGGCGGTGAATGTCCCTGCATTCCCTGTCAATTGAATGCCCACAGTGGGGCCCCCATTGGTCAAGACCAGACCTGTCGGTGGGGTGAGTGTGGAGGGAGCAATATTAATTGAGTTAAAAGTAAAGTTAGCACTGGAGTTGGCAATACTTATCCCTTGCGTTGTTGCAGTAGGACTAAAGAATTGTGCACCAATCGCTTGAGAAAGTTCGGGCGCGGTAATAGAAGTCGCCCCAGTTACCGTAAATGAGCCTGTGACCTGATTAGCCACAAATCCACTGTTCCCCCCATCCTCATTCAAAGTTAGACTAGATAGAGTGATATCAGAGTTGACCTGGTTAAGGTCAATCTGGCCCGCATCGACATTGCCATCTAAGATCCGAATCGTCAAATCAGCACTACTCGCATTGGTTAAGATGGCGGCATTGGTTACGTTGGCATTGAATTGGTCAAAGCGAATCGTTCCTCTACTGCTCCGGCCAGTATCAAGTGTTGCTGCAGTAAAGCCAAAAGAGGTCCGTTCCGTGGGACTGCCAAGGGTTAAAGTCCCCCCCTGTACTTCTTGCAAACCCGCCGTGTTGGGATCTGCATCAAACACGACCCCGTCAAACCGGAAGCCGTTCGCCATAAAAGCGGGATTGAAGGCTGTGGAATCTCCTTGCAGCGTGTTGTTACTAAAATCGGTAACGATTAAGCCTTCTGTAATGCCCTGAATAACAACCCCCTGATCTTCTGTTTTGAAGATACTGTTGGCAATGGATAGTACTAACTGATCGTCATCACGGGTTTCTGCAAACACCCCAAAATCCAAGTCTCCAATACTGGTAGTGGCATCATGAATAATAGAAATGCCGTCGATTGCCACCGTGAGGTTGCGAGTCGCCGTGACATCATTCTGAATAATTGAAAAGCTATTCTGATCGCTACCCACGGGCGAGCTAAGGGTGCCGCCATTCACAGCAAATGCGCCATCCAAATTACTGAGGGTTATCCCAGAACCTGAGGTTGACCGAGTGGCGCTAATGGAATTGAAGGTTGTATCCACCGTACTATCGATAATATTGACGGCTAGGCCATCCGTAGTGGTAACCGTGTAGGCGCCTGTAGACCCCAGCGCCCCCACATTGACCGTACTGCCTGTGACATTGAATCCAACGGCTGTCGTTGTATCTATATCTAGTCCGCCCGTAAAGCTGACCGTGCTTCCCGCATTACTTGTTAGATTCACTCCAGTTGCCGTACCGGTATTGGCGGTGACTAAGCCATTGAAGGTGGTGGTGCCTCCAGTCTTATTATTGATATTGATGGTACTAACCGCATTATTTTGAGTAATCGTGCCGGTATAGGTAACAGTTGCCGTACTCGTATCTTCGTTGTAGGCAATTCCGGTTGGATTTGTGATGGCAGCATTGGCAAACGTAAAGGTGCCTCCAGAGCCATTGAGAATATCAAGACCCGCATCTCCGCCATTGAGCGTAATCGGACCATTAAAGGTGTACGTTCCATCAGCGTTGTCAAACTGTAACCCTGTACCGTTGGTGGCATTGATGGTGGTGGCCGCATCAACCGTCAAGGCCCCCGTATGTCCGCCGCTAACGTTGACCGTTGCTAACGGATTGCCGTTGTTGAGGGTGGAGCCCGTAATATTGACGTTTACGGTGCCGCCATTAAAGTCCACCGTTGGCAACGTAGACTGTTGAATCGTGGCTGCTCCAGCTAGACCCGTCCCAGAAACGGCTGCCCCATTCCTGCCATTATCCAGAACGACTCCATTGATGGTGTTGTTATTTGCAAAGGCCACGGTTGCGGGCGTTCCTGCTCCCGTGGTGGTCAAGGTAGGGGCTCCGTTACCTGTCGTGTCTGTAATCAACCCCGTTGAAGCATTTAGCAGCACATTGCCGGGACCAGCAAATGGAATATTGATCGTGGATCCGTTGCGGAAACTGAGAATTTGTTGATTGGCAGTTAGGTCAAAGGTGCCCCCTGCATTGTTCGCATCAATGACATCTGTTCCAGATGTATTTACCAAGATAAAAATATCGGCCGTTGGGCTAGCCTCAGCGGTGGTAATACTGCCTGGATCGGTGAGGGTGGCTCCTGAACCATTGGTGTTCTGATCAATGAAGAATAGCTCAGGGAATGTAAACCCAAGGCCCGGATTACCTGTAAAAGCAACATCACGGAAATTGTAAGTACCATTTGCTCCCACAGCACTAGCATCAATCGGAGTCGTCGCTGCAATCGTACTGGGAGCATCGGTCATCTGCTCCCCATCACCAAAGGTAAAGTTGGCATTGGCATTATTCAACTGCACCCCAACATTCACCCCCGCGATTGAACTGGGAGTATCTCCATTGACATTGGCTGGATCACCTAAGGTAATCACCCGATTGCCCGTGGTATTGGTCAGGTCAATGCCGGTGCCCACATTGCCCGTATTGGTAATCGCTACTGTCGGAGCCGTGACGCTGACATTCGCTCCTGTCAAATTAATCCCGGACCCCGTAAAGCCATTAATCGTCAATGCCCCTAAGTTAAACACTGTAGTGGCATCATTAATCCCTGATAGATCCATACCATCTAGCCCAGCATTGGTGATGGTCACGGGACCAAAGGTATAGGTCCCCGTACTGTTGGTTGCTAAGAACCCATCTCCAGTGGTGTTGGCAATTGTAGTGGTTCCAGATACGCTCACCGAACCAGTCACCGTATCCAGGTTGATGCCATTCGTTCCCCCAGTCGAAGACACTGAATCAAAGGTAATGTTGGCCGCTATATTGTTGAGATTCAGGGCAGTGCCACTGGTTGTGGTGACCGATTCATCCCCACTTGTAGCGGCGACATTGACGGTACCGCCATTGGTGGCATTAAATCCGATGCCTGTGGTGGTATCAATATCCAAGCCTCCGTTAAAGGCAATGGTACTGCCTGGGTTGTTGGCCAGATTGACGCCAGGAGCCGTACTCGTATTGGCTGTGACTAGACCATTAAAGGTCGTGGTGCCACCTGTCTTATTGTTGATATTGACGGCACTGGCTGGATTGTCTTGAGTAATGGTGCCGTTATAGGTAATCGTGGTGGTGCCACCGACTACATTGAACGCCGCATTCGTAGCATTGGTAATCGAGCTAGCCGCATCAAAGGTAAAGGTGCCATCGCCGTCTGTAATCTCAAGGCCGTTATCGCCAGCATTGGTGATATCCACATTAGTGGCCGTAATCGTTCCTGATGGGTTGGCAAACTGGAGACCGTCTCCACCTGAATTGGAGATATTGACATTGGTGAGGGTGGTGGTGCCTGTGGCATTGAGAATCTGAATGGCGGGACCCGTGGCGTTGGTGCTCACCACATTGGTCAACGTGGTATTGGCGGCATTGACGATGGCATCTGTAGCGTTGTTGTTGAAGACCACATTGTCGATGGTGGTGTTAGTGGAGGGGGTGATCTGAATGCCAGCGATGGTGAAGTTCCCGAGGCTGCTGTTGCGGATGGTGGTGTTGGTGGCTCCTGTAACGGCAGCTATTCCCCGAGGAGCTGTATTTTGACCATTGAAGGCAAGACCATCGATGGTGTTGTTATTGGCGAGGGTGAGGACGTTGTTGTTGGCACCATTGACCAGTTGGGGTTGTCCGGTATCGAAGATGGTGACTGAGCCCAGGTTGGGAACAGTGAAGACAAAGTTGGGAGTGGTGCCGACCCCTAGTGCTTGTTGTCCCTCCTTTAGGGAGAGGGTTCCACCGGTTCCGGTTTGGGTATCGATGGCTCCAGCATCGTTGAGAAAGAAGAGAATATCGTTGGCTTGGGTAAGAGCGCTGGCCTGAGCAATAGTTAAAGGACTGCTTTGGGTTCCACTGCCAGCGGTGCCATCTCCATCGATGAAGAAAATATTGATAGGGAGTCCAGTGGCGGGGTTAAGGGCTACTTGGGAATCTGAGGCGATAATCTGAGGTCCAAGGGGAGAAAGGGTACCTTGACCCGCAGTCGCCGCCTGGAGCTCAGTCATAGAAATAGGACGATTGATGTCCTGAGCAAAGGTGGTGATTTCGTACTCGCGCCCAATCGGACGCCGGGCTAAACGCTGGGTGAGGCTGAGGGGCTGAGAGCGTTTAGGACCGCCAAAAGGAATCCCCAGACGAACAAAGCCTTCAAGTTCTGAGCCTCGGGTTTCATCAAAGCGGAAGCGACCGCCAACTTGTAACAAGCCTCCGTTCATCCCTAAGGGGTCTTGAACTTCGAGTTGGGCGCGGGCCATGGGGCCATCGATGCTGAGGGTTTCGCTACTGTCAAAGAAGAAGTAGCCTCCAAACAGGCCGAGACTGACTTTGTCATTGAAGTGATGACGATGACCTGCTTCAAAGTCAAACCCGGCCAGGGCTCGTTCACGAGCTTCTAGAGTAAGGGTTTGTTGGACAATGTTGGTGCCCAGGCCATTCGCACTAGGCTGGATCCCTAAAACGCCGTTGACGGTGCGTTGACCGACGACATTAGGGTTACCGCTAGGGAGATAGCCGTTAACTCTAAATTCAAACTTTTTGTTGACGAGTTCGGCCCCAAGGCTGCCTTGGTGATACTGAAAGCCGTTTTCACTGCGTTTGGAATCGTAGAAGGCATGGGTGCCGAGGATCCAAGGGTTCTCGTTCGAGGTGTTGAGGACACGGCGATAGGCGAGACCGAGGTTGCCGAGGAAGGTTTCGTTACTGCCTCCTTCAAAATGAATATCAGCAAAGGCGAAAGATTGATCATCCTGCCAGAAGGGAAGTCGGAGGTTGATCCCCCCAAATTGACGACGGGTACTACCACGGAATTCGGTATCGACAAAGTAGGGAATGCCTAGGTTGGTGGAAGTGTCTGTTTCTGTGCCGGTGGGCGTATCGGATTGTTCGCCAGTTGTGGTGTCCGTAGGGACATCAGGCTCTGCTTGGACTAGAGGTTGGGATGTTACTGCCGCAGAATTAGATGGAGTCGTTCCTTGGTTGATCGCGATAACTTGTGGTGCTGTTGTCCATCCTGCTTCTGCCAACGTGCGAGGCGGAGAGGCTGTAATGGGTGGCTTGGTGTCAATTGTTGGAGGAAGCTGTTCGATGACAGGCTGATCCGTCAGGTCCTTGGGTGAAGGCTGGGGGTGTTGGTCAGCTTCTAAAGCTGCTGCTAGGGATGCTTCAGGATGCTGTGTGATGCTCTCATCCTGGGGTACAGGAGATAGAGAATGTTCTGGAACGGTGTCAGCAGAGTCCAGCGTCAGTTGAAAGTCGCTGGGTGGAGAGATGTAGGCTGCAGTAATCTCCGGTTCTGCTGAAGGTGGTGCCTCTAATGGTGCTGGATCAGTTCCGATATCCCCTAGAGGTTCGGTTGCTTGGGGTAGGGCAGCCGAGATCTCTTCGGCCAGCGCCGCCATGGGCCATACCCCTGCGATCAGCAAACTAAGTGCTAAGGATTTCCCAAGGTGCGATCGCACCTTGGGATCAATACTCATCCAGCCAGCCATTAGTACCTCACTTACCGCTCAGCGGTTGTGTCTCACTTGCAAGTCACCCTGGCAACCATTGGGTTGCTCGATTTATCTCTTGTTCCCAAAAATCATGGCAACTTACATGTCTAGGGATAATTAGTCTTTGGTAGGGGAGCGAAGAAAATTTCAATCGGTCATGCAGGTGTCTTTGGGGTGATCTAGTGTTTGTTCTAGTCAAAAAGTATGAGAATGACCTGCCTTGATTCCACCCCATCAGCCATGCCCTATACGTGTCTGGAAAAGGACTATCGTCAGTCTTGAAGAGGTCAAGCCCGGTTCTTCATTCACCAGTGAAAATCTAAGGTGCGAAGTCGCTTGTATCCTAGTCGAGATAAGCTATTGCTGACGTCATGTTGCAGTGAAATAATTTAAATTTCAAAGAATGATTTTTGCTGATTTAATTTAAGAATCAATGCTTTCTAACCATTCCAGTGAGACGATTTTAAGGTAATCATTTAGTAAGTTATCTGCAAATAATTGCTAAATAAAATCTCTGAATAGAACTTGCTTAACGTCTTTTTATCTCCTTTGCAATAAGCCTCAGAAAACCGCATTAGACTAAAAACTTAAATTACTCTGCCAAAAGATATGCAATAATTTGTTACATTCAAGATCTGAGCTGTGTGAGTAACAGTTCAAGCCCTTTGTTTGAGAAAAAGAAGCATGCGTGTTGCGATTGTTGGTGCGGGTTTGGCAGGGATGGCCACCGCTGTTGACTTAGTGGATGCCGGTCATGAAGTCGAGCTATACGAAGCTCGTCCCTTTGTTGGCGGTAAGGTCAGTAGCTGGGTCGATGACGACGGCAACCATATTGAAATGGGTCTGCATGTCTTCTTTGGCAATTACCGTCGCCTGTTTGCCCTGATGGCAAAGGTAGGGGCTTTAGATCACTTCTTGCTCAAAGAGCATGTTCATAACTTTGTGAATAAAGGTGGGCGTCTCGGAGCCCTGGACTTCCGATTTTTTGCTGGGGCACCCTTTAATGGCCTAAAAGCCTTTTTTACGACGTCGCAACTGTCCTTGAGAGACAAGATTCAGAATGCGATCGCACTCGGTACCAGCCCCATTGTTCGCGGCCTAGTCGATTACGAAGGGGCCATGCGCAACATCCGCGCCCTAGATAATGTCAGCTTTGCCGATTGGTTCCGCCGTCATGGGGGCAGTGACGGCAGCATCAAACGTATGTGGAATCCCATTGCCTATGCCCTTGGATTTATCGACTGTGAAAATATCTCCGCCCGCTGCATGCTCACCATCTTTCAGATGTTTGCGGTTCGCCGCGAAAACTCCATGCTACGGATGCTTGAAGGCTCACCCCAAGAATATCTGCATCAACCCATCATTAACTACTTAGAAGAGCGGGGCGTTAAATTTCATCTGCGTCGGCGCACCCTAGAAGTGATGTACGACAACAAAGATGACGAGACCCATATTACCGGCCTCCGAGTGGCGAAGGAAGAAGGGGATGAAATTATTACAGCAGATGCTTATGTTTGTGCCTGCGATGTCCCTGGCATTAAGCGCCTGATTCCAGATGATTGGCGCCACTGGTCAGAATTTGACAATATCTATAAACTTGATGCGGTTCCTGTGGCCACCGTGCAGCTCCGCTTTGATGGCTGGGTCACCGAAATGAAAGACCCCCAAGCTCGCAAGCAAGTGGCAAAAGCAACGGGACTGGATAACCTGCTCTATACTGCCGATGCTGATTTCTCTTGTTTCGCCGATCTAGCCCTGACGAGCCCTAGCGATTACTACAAAGAAGGGGAAGGGTCTCTCATGCAGCTGGTGCTGACCCCTGGCGATCCTTTTATCAAAAAGAGCAACGAAGAAATCGCTAACCATGTCCTTCAGCAGGTTCAAGAGCTGTTCCCCTCGGCCCGAGACCTAAATATGACTTGGTACAGTGTGGTCAAGCTGGCCCAGTCTCTCTATCGAGAAGCGCCCGGTATGGAACCCTATCGTCCCCACCAAAAAACACCCATTCCTAACTTTTTCCTAGCCGGAAGCTACACCAATCAAGACTATATCGATAGTATGGAAGGGGCTACGATTTCCGGCCATCAAGCTGCCCAGGCCATTTTAGAAAACGCGACTACGATTCAGCAACTGAGTGAGAAATATCCATGTCAGATTGGCTAGAACATAGTGAACAAGTCGAGGTCCCCGTTAGCATTGATACGGCATGGGACCTCTGGTCTGATTTAGAACTCATGCCCCAATGGATGAATTGGATTGATTCCGTTGAAATCTTAAAAGACAAACCTGAGTTGTCCCGGTGGACCTTGTCTGGAGGCGGTCTGACCTTTACTTGGTTATCTCGCATCCTTAAAGAAATTCCCAATCAAATTATTCAGTGGGAATCCGTGGATGGCTTGCCTAACCGAGGGGCAATTCGCTTTTATGATCGCAAGCAAGATACCAGTGTGGTCAAACTCACGGTTGCCTATAAAATTCCCGGTGTAGTGGGGGAGTTTATGGATAATCTGTTCCTGGGGAATGTGGTGGAATCCAATCTCCGCAGCGATTTACAACGGTTCCGAGAATATGCCATTCAAAACCAGTCTTAGATCGCTGCAATAGATTTGTATGGCTAGTAGATTTGTGTGGCTAGCAGCAAGCGAAGAATGATGCAGACGGCTGCTTGGCATCTAGGATTTGTCACCGTAGTCGTGAGTATGGCTAGCGCTGCTGTGGCTGCCAATCAAGACCATGTTCAACAGGTCAAGCAAACGGGTTCTTGCCCAAATTGCGAATTAAGCCATGCTGATTTACAGAATCTTGAGCTAGAAAATGCAGACCTTAGCCGCGCTAATTTGAGTCACGCCAATCTGAGTGGCGCTAACTTAAGAAATGCCAATCTGAGGGGAGCCAACTTAACGGCAACCAATTTGACGGCAACCCATCTGCGCGGGGCTCAGCTCCAGGGTGCTTTTAGTCAGAATAAATGTGACGACGTCTATGCAGAGTTAGCCCAGTTGGGTGCATTTGCAGTCCTGAACCCATTTCGTAGCTCTGATCAGGCTCTGATCTGTTCCCTGGCTGAAATGGTTAATTTGGCACGCATCATTGATGTTCCCCTCAAGACATCCTCCGAGAATGTAGAGATGCCTGGGTTGGTTCAAGGTTTTATTGACCAGTTCAGGAAGGAGGACACATGGCAGAATCGAGGGCGTACGCGTTTTTACACAGCCAATCTCCAAGGCGCGAATTTAACTGGTGTTCGCCTTGAGGGGGCTGATTTCCGTGCGGCAGAGTTAGAGGGAGCGAACTTGAGCAACGCCAACTTAAGCAATGCTCTTTTCTTTGGCGCATCCTTAGGAGACATCAAATCGGCTAGTTTAAAGAGCAACTATATCGAGAGCTCTACAGTGAGAAGAGAGTTGCAACGTGGTATTGATCGGATGCATGCCAGATTGCAGACTCAAGCGACTCGGGCAATTGAGCTGGGTGGCCGCTCAACCCTTGGCTATATCCTGCGGGCACAGCAGGCTTTTTATCTGGAGCATGATCGATTTGCGCTTGACATAGGTGAGCTGCAGGTTGATGCTAAGCGATTCACAACAAACTATAAATTCAAGATGTTTGCTCTGAAAGCTCCCCAGTCAGATGTATTACCGTCAGGGCAAAACCAAGCAGTATGGATTACGGCCCTTCCCCACAAACCGCAGTGGCAAAGCTATATCGGTTTTGTTTGGCGGAGCTTAGAAAGTCCAACCTTCGGCTTTGGAAATGACCAGCGAAAGACAGCACAACCCTCCTCGTTATCCAGGGCTGTTTTAAGTTAGCAGCGAAAAAATAATATCGACCCGATTAGCCAGCTTAGTCATCGCGGTTTTGAGGGATTGATAGTCGTTTAGCCGCAGGATATTAATCCCAATAGTTCTAAGCACTGACCAATTGAGCAGTGCTTGTTCATCTTCGAGTCGATAATCATCTTCGCCAAAAACAACATCCTTCGGCCAATGCAACCGATTTTCAATGCCCCAATGTTCTCGGACCAGAGATTGCCAATGCTGGGGTGAGGTGGCAGCTGAACTGATGTAATAGGCCGTATTGTGATACTCCTTTCCTTTGCGAGTGCCCCATCGTTGGACACAAAGCACAGAGCGAATTGCCTCCCATTCCTGTAAGGCTATGCCGACAGGCTCATAAACCTGTATACACCGATGTTCATCTCGTCCTCTACTTTGGGCGGAGTGGATGTGCTCAGCCATGGGTTTAAGACACTCAAAGTAAGTCTGGAGGTGGTCGTAAAGTCTTCCCTGATTGGATTTGACCGCCACAAGATAGTCGTTACCCGAGGCCACAATCTTCTCAAGTGTTTTTTGGGCGTGTAAGGCATCCATGGTAATCAGCAAGCCATCGAGTTGAAGGGTTTCCAACAGTGCCTGGACGACTTTGATTTCGCTATTATCCTCCTGAGTGAGGGCTTCGAGCTTGAGGGTGATGCCTGCTTCCACCGCAAATAAACTCACCAACCCTACAAAACGCTGCTTCCCTTGGCATCTGTCAGCCCCTGACGAATCCGTTTGCCATCAATGGAGGCTGCATAATTATCGGGAGAGTGAGTCTGGGCTTTCGAGAGCATCCATGCTTCAAATTGGTGGCTCAACGCTTGGAAGTCAAGCCCCTTCATCACTCGACGAAAGGTACAGTGAGACGGAACTTCGAGGCTCTCAAGCCCCAATAGCTCACTTAAAGGCTGGCGATAATCGCTCACAAAGGTTTCTAACGGACGGTACCCTTGATATCCAGCAAGCATGCCCATCACCATCAATAGCAACAGCAGCCATAACGGATGAATACGGCCATGGGCACTGCGGAAATCCGGGACTTGCTTCAAAGTATCGATTAGATGGCTCATCGGTCTCTCTACTGTTGGTCAGTAGAACCATCCTATTTTTTCTAGGAGGAACGTAAAACAACCCTGCCTCGTTATCTATTGTGTGCCGTTCTAACCAACCCGTAGCTCCAGCCCCTTCGTCGCCTCGCTTGAACAATCAGGGTCTTCATCGTAGTGATGCCTTGTGCCCACAAGGCTACTCCCTAGTGAAATAATAATTTTGCATCCCATATACATCTCATAGCGGATGTCACTTGACGATTCAAGGTGAATTTGAAATGCAAGATTTGCAAGTGAAACCCAAAACACGCATCTATTACTTTGATGCGTTAAAAACGATCTCTATCTTTTTAGTTTGCATCTATCACTACAATGCCTTAAATCTGGACATCATTAATAACCCTGGTCTAGGGGTATATATCAATTATTTGTTTTATGGCCTTTCCAGTATGGCAGTTCCATTATTTTTTATGGTCAATGGAGCTTTGCTCTTAAATCGTCCCTATCGGCTAGGAAAGCATATCAAAAAAACGATTTATCTATATATATTGTTGAATCTGTGGAGCTTGATTTCGCTTGCTCTATTTATTCCTATTGATGGGGCAACCTATTCCATTAAAGAATTTGTGAGCGCATGGTTCCTGCTGAAAGTTCATGTGAGTAACCATCTATGGTTTTTGCAAGCCTTAATTTCTGTCTATTTATTGTTCCCTGTGATTAAGGCTGTGTATGACTTGGAAGATAATAAGCTGACTTTAAAAATACTGTGTTTTGTGGTGTTTATATTTTCATTTGGCAGTTTATTTCTTCATACGATCTTGAACGTAGCTGAAACAGTCTTAGGCTTTAACTATATTAACTCTAACAGTTTTAACTTTTTCCCAGGTCTCAATCCATTTAATCAGTACGCCTATACCTATATTTATTTTATTTTGGGCGGCATTCTTTCTGCTCAATTTTCACCGGATAAGATAGGGGCTAAACGGACAATCTCCCTTAGGAAAAAAAGTCTATTTTCATTCTTATTGGCATGGGTGTCTTTATTTTTGTATGGAGTAATGACAACTGTTTCTAGTCAATCTTTCTACGATACGGTTTGGAATGGATACTATTCCATGATGACATTGGTCATGTCAGCAGCCTGCTTTTATTTTCTGTCCAGTTTGTCTTATGGAAATAAGCTATTAAATTCTGTCTTTGTGGTAGTGGGGACCAGTACGTTTGGGATCTATCTGCTCCATCGGTTTGTCGGTGCTGTGTCTATAAAATATTTTCAAAATATTCCATTCTCTACAAACTTGTTTCCAAATTTGCTGTATTGCCTTGGTGTCGTAGCAGTTACGTTATTAGCGGTTCAAGTCCTAAAAGCAATTCCCTTGTTTAGAAAGACGGTCGATCTCTAGCATTAAGTTTAAAGTATGTGTTGTCAGATGTTTATCCCTGAGTGATGTATGGGATGGGATGTGCGATTCTGCCTATCAAACGGTGGTGCCAAAAAAGACTTAACGCTGAGGATGGTGATATAGAACTTTGAGGGAAGACGAGGCCTGGACTCTAATAGTTCTGGGATAAAAGCAGTACTCTCTTTCTCTCTAGCCTAAGGACTGGTACACCCAAGTGAGTAGATGAACCCTTGTCTATGCTTAGATAAGCAGTGGGTTGATGATGTGCACTGCAACGGGATTGTAGAAACTTTTGGTGAAGTCCACTGTCTCCTCTAAGCCCCGACAGGGGTGGTCCCTTGACGATCGGGATCCGGCTGCGATCGCAGCTTTGATACCGCGCTGGAAGTGGTTTTACGACTGCTATTTTCGGGTCCAAACCAGTGGCTGGCAACATGTTCCCACCGCGAAAGCGTTATTTGTCGGTTCTCACAATGGTGGATTAGCAGCCCCTGACCTTCATATGTTGATGTATGACTGGTTTTGTCGGTTTGGGGCTGAACGACCGATTTATGGACTGATGCATAAGGGCATGTGGCAAGTCAGTCCGAGTGTCGCTGAATTTGCCACCTTAGGAGGAGCGATTCGGGCTTATCCAACAGTGGCAAGAGCGGCGTTTCAGATGGGTGCTAGTGTTGCCGTATTCCCAGGGGGCGCCCAGGATGTGTTTCGACCCCATCGACTGCGGGACCGGATTCATTTTTGCGATCGCAAAGGGTTTATCAAGCTAGCCCTCCAAGAAGAGGTCTCAATTATCCCCTTTATCTCCTGGGGAGCCCATGACACCTTGTGGGTGTTAGCGGATTGTTATGAATTTATAAAACAGCTGCATCATCTAGGTATGCCCTGGCTGTTAGATACGGATCCAACTATTTTTCCCATCTATCTGGGGTTACCCTGGGGACTGAGCATCGGACCCTTGCCCAATTTTCCGTTGCCCATACAAATTCACACACAGATTTGCCCTCCGATTCACTTTGAGCGGTACGGCAGAAAAGCTGCCAAGGATAAAGTCTATGTTCAAGCTTGCTATGACCGGGTGGTTCGTAACATGCAAGATGCGTTGGATCAGCTCATCTTAAAAGCGAGCGAGGCTAGGGAACAGTAACTTGCAGGTAACGCTGATGGAGAAGTCGAACCCATGACGGGCAGGCATAGAAACGTGAATGGCAAATAACTAGGAAATCATGAACATCAGCCACCCCAAGTGATTTTAAGAACCATGCATAGCTCATCTGGTTAGGAGCTGCTTCACAGGTTTGATTCCGCAAACTTCCCGATATCTTCCCGAATTTTGACTGCTTTTCTTCACCTAAATTCAATACAGTCAAAATAAAGCACTAAATATACAGTGTATAAATTCCTCCAAGACTAACCGTCTAGCGTACATCTAGAGCAAAGTCTGCTGTTATTGACAGAAATGGACTTGTTCTTAGCGTTGTATACAGAATGATGTGTTGAAAATGTATATTTCCCAAAATATACCGTCTGCCCCTGTAGAACCCACTCTGAAATATAGTAATGATTGAAAAAACTGTGACTACGCACTATTTCAATAATGCTATAGTGCATCCTTCAACCACCATGACTGAAGACATCTCCATTTATGATTTTCTCAACTTAGTGAATTGTTTTAGTGGTGTTGTCAAAGTATTTTTAGGTGCAAAGGTAACAGCGAACTATTTAACGGAGACTAAGCCAGAGTTTGCCTATCTAGCTGATTTTGAAATTGATCGCAATGCACAGTTTCAATTTCGGGGAGATGGCAATCGCAAAATTACTGCCATTATCCATCTGGGGTTCAAACTTTGGTTTAATGCTTTTTTTAAGCGAGTATCGGTTCTTATTCAGGATTTACCGGAATTAATCAAGCTGGAATGTAATAAGCAAGATAAATTGACCGTTTTATCTCTGATTCCTGCTGGCTACTTATGTGAAGTGGGGGATCTACAAGACGCCAATACGGCCTTGTTCTGAACATTGGCAGGTTTTTGCTATTCTTTATCCTAGGGAAATAGATTTCTCATTCCTCATCGCTTCAAGTTCCAGGCAAAGCCTGATTCCGTCCATGAATATTGCATGTACTCATATTCACTCCCTGATCCAGCAGGGTAAGGAGGATGGTCAGTAGGAAAAGTGCTGACTGTTCTGCATCCAGTGTTGCCGCAACACTTCATCGTATTAAAAGACTACAGACCGATCGGAGATATCGCGATGCTCAAGGGGCTTGCTTTATTGAAGGAGTACGTAACTTTGTACACGTGTCTGATAGCCGCCTCGATATTGCTGTTATTGTCTATAGCGAAAAACTCCTGACAGCGCCTTTAGCTCGCAAGCTGGTCCGACGCTGTCGTCGGTCTGGAGTAGAGACAATTTCGGTGTCTCCAGAGCAATTTCGCGAGATTTCTCAAACTCACCGGGCTTCAGGAATAGGGGCCATTATTCGACAACGATGGCAGCGCTTACCATCGATCACGCCCAGTATGGGATTGTGGGTGATTCTAGATCGAGTGCGATCCTTGGGGAATTTTGGCACTTTGATCCGCACCCTAGACGCGGGGGGTGGCACTGGATTTATTCTCCTGAATCAGGCAGTTGATCCGTATGCACCGTCTACGGTCCGGGCCTCTATGGGGTCAGTATTTCAGCAACAATTTATTCGGACTCATGATCAGGCCTTGTCTCAGTGGCTACAACAGCATCAAGGCTATGTGATTGGTGCTTCTCCCGATGGCGAGGAAAATTTTCACACTTTTACCTATCCCAAAAATACACTGCTATTTTTAGGTGAGGAACGCAAAGGGTTGTCTCCAAAACAGCGGTCCCTGTGTAATACTCTCCTCAAGATTCCCATGGTGGGTCAGGTTGATTCTTTAAATGTGGCAGTTGCAGGGAGTTTATTTATTTATGAAGTCCTACGGTCACGCATGTTGCATAGCAGTGACTTCAGGGACAACTAGGCTGCAGCATCCTGAGATGGCCCTGCGGAATCAGTAAACGCCCCATGCTGAAGAGGATTATTCAGAGGTTGACTTAGGTAGATATCCTTCTACGAGGCAATCTTCACCGACAATATGCCAGCGTACCCGCTCTAACTGAAGGGCCTCCGTCATCTGATTGAAACCCAAGTCTCCCACAGGGGAAGGCGCATTTTGGCCTCCGACAATTTTGGGGGCGATAAAGGCCAAGACTTTTTGGACAGAACCATCTGCGATCGCACGGGCAGACAAGGTCCCTCCACATTCCCATAACACTGATAGCAGTTCCTTCTCACCCAAATAAGCCATCACCGTTGCTGGTGTTAGTTCGTCTAAGTTCACGACTTCTACGCCCTGCTTTTCTAGGTAGGCCTGACCCTTCCCATTCGGATGACCTTGGGTGAGCACAATCGTAGAAGCGATATCTGTTTCCCACAAATGTGCCGTTGGCGGCAGATCAAGGGTCCGGCTTAACACCACCCGTAGGGGATTATTGGGGGGCTGATTCGCATCTGCTTTGTGATGGGTTGTTAAATGAGGATTATCCCGGCGGACTGTATTGCCACCGACGATCACGGCATCACAAGTGGCCCGGAGTCGGTGCACATGGGCACGGGCGACTTCCTTGGTAATCCAAGCGCTATGGCCTGCAGTCGTGGCAATTTTGCCATCTAAGGTCATGGCATATTTAAGGATGCCAAACGGGCGCTGATAGAGGACCCGATGAACAAAGGCTTCATTAACGCGTTGACAGTCAGCCTCTTCTACCCCTGTAATCACCTGAATACCTGCAGCTCGAAGGCGCTCAATCCCCTTACCTGAGACTCGTGGATCTGGATCGACCATCCCCACCACCACCGTAGCCACCCCTGCTTTGACTAACGCTTCGGAACAGGGCGGAGTGCGCCCAAAGTGATTACAGGGTTCTAAACTGACATAGGCGGTAGCGCCCTTGGCTTTATCCCCCGCCGCTCTCAGGGCAAATACTTCAGCATGGGGTTCTCCAGCCTTAGGATGATAGCCTTCACCGACAATTTTTCCATCCCGTTCAATCACACAGCCCACAAGGGGATTAGGCGTCGTAAAACCAGCCGCCTGTTGAGCCAGCTGTAAACAACGCTGCATCATCTGTTGGTGGTGCGGATCAGTATTCACAGCATCCTTGGAGAGAGAGGGCTGGTCTGACAGAGGATGAATCTCCATTACGGCTATTCACAGAACAGGACTACAGAGAGGTAGGCATATCCCTACTCTAGTTGAGCGTAGCGTGGAATGGTGCTGAGGCGGTATGAATCAAACTGCTTTCTCAGAAATCGCAACAAATTGCACCAGACGGTCTAGCTATCCATGAGTACACTAGAAAACGTGAATCCAGACTAAACGGCCTATGATTACCCCCATTCTCTCATTGCTTTGTGTCGGGGTCTCCTATGGACTACTCGGTTGGCACCTCTCGGCCTACCATATTGGCTGGGCGATGGGGTCTTGGTTCGTCGCGATTTCCCTCACAATCCTGTTGTTTTGGGGAGAAGAAGTGACCAAGCGGATGTTTCGTCTGGGCCCTAGGGGAGTCGTTTCCATGCTGATTCTCAGTGGCATCATCACCATGGCCGTCGCTGCTTCAACTTTATTTGGCTTGATTGTGGTGTTGTTAGCCTCCCAAACCTTGGCACGGCTGGAACTACAATCGTCGGGTCTCAGTCGTCGGCTTACCCTGTTGCTGATGGTTATTTTGTCGATTGGCACCCTCAGCGGTGGCTGGATTGCAGGGATTTATTACCCAAGCAGTCCCTATTGGCTCACCTCTTTTCTGATGGCTGGGCAATAGCCTCTGCTGCGATCGCCGATGACCAATAAAAAAGGGAAGCAATAAAATACTTCCCTTTACAACTTTAGGGGTGGTCCCTAAAGCTGATTTATAACGAAGGCCTGTTAACGGTTTATTAATAAATCAACGGCTTATTAAAATGCGTGTTGTTTACTTAAAACCAACCGCTGCTTGCCAAACGAAAGCAAGCGCCAAGAAGAAAAGTGGAATAACAGGCATAACATCCACAATCGGGCTAAAAACGGAGAAGGCTTCAGGTAGTTTCGCCAACAGCAGAACTGCTTCCATGAATAAATGTTCCTTCCAACACAGCTTTTTGAATCGCTAAATATCTTAACATGAATCCTGCTGCCAAAAATGGATCACTGACCTAGAGCGGCCAAGGGCATGTAAGGCATCCACCCGCATCGTCTCTATCCTAGCCGTTAGCATGAGCTACCAAAAATCACCCTTAGCTGCGGATTGAGGAGCGATTAATCGAGCGGAGTATCCGAAGAAGATAGCCAGGTGCCAAAGACTTGCTGAAACTGATCATTTAGGATTGCCTGCCGAATACGCTGGGTAAAGCCAATTAGCTCCGTAATATTGTGAATACTTAAGAGGGTATAGGCGAGAAGTTCTCGTGAACGTAACAAATGACTGATATAGGCCCGCGTAAAATTTTGGCAGGTATAGCAAGGACAGGCAGAATCCAGAGGGGTAAAGTCTTCCCGGAATCGATTGTTCTTGAGATTCCATCGTTCTCCGGCGACTAAAGCATTGCCATGACGGGCTAAGCGCGTCGGAATCACACAGTCAAACAAATCAATCCCGGCAGCAATGGCTTGCACCATCTCTCGGTAGGTGCCCACCCCCATGAGATACCGGGGTTTATGGACCGGTAACAGGGGCGTTGTCACTTTGACAATTTTTTCAATAAGTTCCGGGGGTTCTCCCACACTGACACCGCCAATGGCATAGCCGGGTAAATCAAATTCCACCACAGATCGCGCAGCAGCTTGACGCAAATCGGCAAAGGTTCCCCCCTGAACAATGCCAAATAGAGCCTGATCAGAGCGGTCGTGCGCCTTAACGCAACGGGCTAGCCAACGCTGGGTTCGCTCTGTGGCGGCTTGAATCGCATCTCGACTCGCCGGATAGGGGGGGCATTCATCAAAGGCCATAATGACATCTGCTCCCAGGGCATTTTGAATCGCCATGGAAGTTTCGGGCGAGAGATGAATCATTTGACCATCCCGGGGAGACCGAAAACTCACTCCTTCTTCGGCGATGGAACGCATGTCACTGAGGCTAAAGACTTGAAAACCACCGGAGTCCGTCAAGATAGGCCCTGGCCAGTTCATAAATCGATGTAGACCCCCGGCTTGCTCCACGATGGATTCACCGGGTTGCAAATGCAAATGATAGGTATTAGCCAAAATCATTTGAGCCCCCGTCTCTTGCAGTTGAGCTGGGGTCAAGGTTTTCACATTGGCTAAGGTTCCCACGGGCATAAACCGGGGCGTATCCACAGGACCATGGGGAGTATAAAAGGTGCCAACACGGGCCTGGGTTTGGGAGCAGTGCTGATGACATTCAAACCGAAACTGATTGCTCAAAACAACCTCAATATCGCGAGGGCCTCTGTCAAAATATCAGGTTTATCCTCAATGCTTAGAGCGTTAAGACAAAAAAATACCGACGTTCTTGCTCAAGAAGAAAGCCGGTGAGTATGATTTGAAACAGAGTTGGATTAGCAGTGGGTATCGACACCACAGCTAAAGGTATGAGCGCTCAGGAACGGCTAGAAGCGGTTTCTGAGAGTCGGGCTATAGTAGAGCACCGGTTGGATGGTAAACCAGCCACAGTTCTAAAGCATGGCGGGTGAGCAGCAGCAAGCTAGCGGAGACGGATACGATAAATAAACCCATCATTAAGTTAGAGGTAAATAACTCTAACCGTTGACTTTGCTGAGCAACCTGGTCATTCAGATCTCTGATATCAGCATCGAGCTGCTCGAACTGATCCAGGATGCTTTGTTTGAAACCATATGTGTTTTGAGTAATCCAGGTCATAGTTCCTCCTATGAGATTACGCGGGGGAGCATCCATTGGTTAAAGATCCCAAAGGGCTGTGCTTGAAATGAGAGAAGGGGGCTATGATGGCCACTTTCTACTGATGTTCAAGGTCACGATAGATGGCAAGCCTGAACCAATTGAAACATGAGCTTTAGCTATAGATTCTTAGGTTCAAATGCAGCTTACCCAACCTAAAATATATCAAACTTACTGAACGATGCCTGCCTACTCTGCTTCTTAAGGCGGAGATCTACCCTAAAATCTTCTGTCTAGGCGCAGCCTGAGAAGGTGACCCTGGGGATAGCTAAAGGTCATCGGGCAGATTCAAAGACAAATGATAGGTTCATCGCCTAGGGTAGATACTGATGCTGAGATGCAAACGTTAGCCGGTCACACTTCAATTTTTTTACTCCTAGCCGTTCATCCTGTTAGACACTCACTGTATAGGAAGCCTGCGAATGTCCCAATTGGGTAGTGGATTAACCCTATTTCTAAGCCTCATGGTTGAGGCCATGCCATTTTTGATTTTTGGTGTGTTGGTCTCGGGGGTGCTGCTGATTTTTATTGATGAGAAGCGGCTAATTGCCATGTTCCCCAAGAATCCATTGTTGGGTGCCCTCTCGGGCAGCCTATTTGGCTTTTTATTTCCTGTCTGTGAATGTGGCAATGTCCCCGTTGCTCGACGCTTATTGATTCAAGGGGCATCTGCTCCGGTGGCGATTGGCTTTTTGCTGGCAGCGCCAACCATTAATCCCGTGGTGATTTGGGCGACGTGGACCGCATTCCCAGATCAGCCTGAAATTGTGATTTTGCGAGTCGTGTTTTCTTTTGCGATCGCAACCATTATTGGTTGGGTATTTAGTTGGCAATCGGATCTCAAACCCTTCTTGCAGCCCAACATTGCGACCCTAATGCCTGTCCTATCCAGCGCATCTCCAGCAGAATCGACAGAGTCTTCAAGTTTTTTAAAATCTGGCACCTACTTCCTCGATCAACCCAGCAATCCCATTGCCTTAGAGGCCGCCAACTTGGATGCCGTTATGGCCATTGCTTCCCCTCAGCCCAAATCCCTATGGGACAAGCTGCCGCTCTTGTTAGACAACACCATCCAAGAATTACGAGAAATGGGGGGTGTCTTAGTGCTGGGCAGCCTGCTTGCAACCATTATTCAAGTATCGGTGCCCCGCAATATTATCCTCGCCATTGGTCAAGGCCCAGTGACTTCGGTGTTTGCCATGGTGATTTTAGGGGGGATCATCTCCATCTGTTCGACTGTAGATGCATTTTTTGCCCTTTCTTTTGCCTCTACCTTTACCAGTGGTGCTCTCCTCGCCTTTCTCGTCTTCGGTCCTATGTTTGACCTGAAAAGTATGGGCTTATTATTAATGGTCTTTAAACCCCGGGCTGTTTTTTACATCTTTGCCATGGTCTTTCAGCTCACCTTGGTGTTTACCCTGATCATTAATCTGTGGATTAGTTAGAGATAGGCTCTATGACAGCAAAACGTATACGCACTAGACTGCTCCCTTACCTATCCGAAGGATTGGCCACTTTGGCCCTCTGCCTATGGGGTATTTTAATTCTGCAATATTGGCAGTCTGGCAAACTGGGGCTACTCATTCATCCCAACTACTATGGCTTGACCCTGGCAGCAGGCTGTTTTTTGCTGATGTTAACGAGTCTTCAGGTCTTAAAGCTTTGGCGTCGGCGAGTTCCCATGCGGTCTCAGCACCTGTCTTTACTATCCCCTCCCGTGATGAGCGGAATTATGCTTGTTGCTGCCCTAATTGGATTACTAATTACCCCCCGTCCTTTCACCAGCCAAACAGCCATTCAGCGGGGCTTACAGGATAAAACGATGGTGACTCGGGTGAGCCCTCAAGCCTTCCGAACCACCAGCCAACCCGAGCGTCGGACATTATTGGAGTGGATTCGTACCCTGGATGTGTATCCAGAACCCGATGCCTATGCTGGGCAAAAGGTGAATGTGGATGGCTTTGTCGTTTATCCAGAAGACTTGTCCGATAACTACTTCACCTTGACGCGTTTTGTGATTAGTTGTTGTGCTGCAGATGCTTATCCTGTGGGTTTGCCAGTGAAGTTAGAGAAAAGCCGCCAAAACTACGCAGTGGATTCCTGGCTGGCGATACAAGGCGAAATGGCGACGGAGACCCTCAATGGTCAACGCCAACTTGTTATTCAAGCCCAGACCCTCAAATCTATCCCTGAACCAGATAATCCTTATTACTATTAGCGGTGGCTTCAACATGACTCCCTGTTTGTTGCGTAAAGCACAGATAGGGAACATATTTTATCGCTACAGTGGCCCATGAATGCTGTTAGTGCTTGGATCAACTTTTAGTTTGGCAACTCTTGTTTTGAGTTGGATAAAACCCCGTATTTCTACGGAGAATGAGTAATCTATAAGAGGATATTTTTCTCTTATAGAAGATTAATTAAAGATCTCTGATGTTACTTATAATTTATACACAGTAAGAGTTGTAACCATTTTAAAGAGAGTCTCACATGGGCTCTTTTTAACTTTGAAGTATGATCAGTGATAATACTGAGGTCATCTCGGGGCTTACTATGTTTGAGGGCATTAAGAAATTCTTTAGCCTTCAGCAGCATATGACCACCATTTCTAATGCTGTGTATTAGCCCAAAGCTTGGGTCTTCGACCTATAGCAGCATCTTCAACTTGCTTGAACATCAAGCAAGACTTAGTTATCGGGGGGAATGAAAGATGCTTCAAGCCAATTGTCTTCACTTAGGCAAAAAGAAAGCAATGACCGCTTTTGACACTGGAGTTAAAAAATCTACAGCTGAAACCCTGAGGGATCTTATTCATGCGTATCCTTCGGGTCGAGTGGTGATTCGAGATCCTAATGATCTGTCGATTGGATGGCGAGTATCTTTCAGTCAAGGTCGGGTAAATTTTGCCGAAAGCATTGTTGGCAATCAAGAGCGCTTATCTTACTTACTTCAGCGCTGCATGCCTCAGTTCGAAGGGTCTCGCCCTCAAGAACCTATTTCGGATTACTCTTTTCTCTGCCATCTGTGGCAAGCGGATTATATTTCCCATGATCAGCTCCGAGATTTGCTGATGGCCGTCACCCAAGAGGCTCTGATTCATGCTCTGGCTATTCCCCATGCTCAGTATCAATTTGAGGCCAATATTCAGATTGACCCTATTTTGCTATGTATGTCTTTGTGGGATTTGGTTTTACCTGTAGAGCAGACGATTAATCAATGGACACTGCTGAGCACTGAGATTCAATCTCCGTTTTCACGCCCCTATATTATCGATACTGATAAGTTTGCTGAGTATGCAGACTATGTTAGTGAGAGCCTCCCTCATCTAGACCATTTGACTCATGCCCTAGAGCAAGAACAGTCCTTGTATCAGTTGGCCCATACCTTGAGTGTCAAAGTGGGCGATTTGGCTATTTCACTTCATCCTCTGATCAAATTAGGAGCATTAGGGATGAACCCCTATCATCTGGGTGAGGTATTAACCCGGCCTCGGGTGGCCTGTATCAACCAGAGTAAGTTGACTCAGCGCTATGTGACTCAGGTCTTAGAGCCATCAGGCTATGATGTGATGCGTTTGAGCGATTCAATTCGAGCATTGCCTGCCTTGCTCAAGCGTCCACCCGTTCTGGCGTTAGTCGATGCAGAACTTCCCCATCTAGATGGCTATCAGCTTTGTCGGATGGTTCATCGGCGTGAATCTTTGCGGGAAATGCCCGTGATTATCATGGCTCCTAAACGAGGCATGTGTGATGTCATTCGGACACGACTCTCGGGGGCAATGGCTTGTTTAGGGAAACCATTTCATCATCAAGAGTTATTGGCATTAGTCCAGAAAGCAGCCGCCGCTTTACCGGTAGATCAACAACAACAGTTACACGCTTTGCCAGTATTAGAAGCTCAAGCAAACTCTAAAGCCTTGATCAAAGTCTAGCTGGGGTCGTCAATTCTGCTACTTTGACCGGATCGACAAGGGCTACCAGTTTCCTGACCTATAATAAAGTGTCTGAAAACTCCTCAATCTAGTCATCTGTATGCCCACTGAATTGCAAACTGAGTTGGCTGAGGCGGTAGAAGCTCGTCGCAACTTTGCGATTATTTCTCACCCTGATGCTGGTAAAACCACCTTGACGGAGAAACTACTGCTTTACGGAGGTGCCATCCATGAAGCAGGGGCGGTTAAGGCCAGACGGGCTCAACGTCATGCGACGTCTGATTGGATGGAAATGGAGCAACAGCGGGGAATTTCGATTACCTCGACGGTGTTGCAGTTTGCCTATCAGAACTGCCAAATTAATTTATTAGATACGCCGGGTCACCAAGATTTTAGTGAAGATACCTACCGCACTTTAGCCGCTGCTGATAATGCGGTGATGTTAGTGGATGCAGCTAAAGGCTTAGAGCCGCAAACCCGAAAATTGTTTGAGGTTTGCAAGTTACGGTCCCTGCCTATTTTTACCTTTATCAACAAGCTCGATCGACCTGGAAGAGAGCCCTTAGAACTACTTGACGAAATTGAGCAAGAGTTGGGACTGCAGACCTATGCTGTCAATTGGCCCATTGGCATGGGTGATCGCTTTCAAGGGGTGTTTGATCGACGCAGTCGTAAAATCCACCTCTTTCAGCGCAGCGATCATGGCAAGCGGGAGGCCATCGACACCCAAATTGATTTAGGCGATCCACAAATAGAGTCTTTGCTGGATCAGGAACTCTATTTTCAGCTTAAGGATGAGCTGGAACTGATTGAGGAATTAGGGTCTCCCTTAGATCTGGAGCAGGTTCATAACGGCCAGATGACCCCCATCTTTTTCGGCAGTGCCATGACCAACTTCGGGGTGGAACTCTTTCTGGAAGCCTTTTTGGACTATGCCCTGAAGCCAGGGGCCTATGAGAGTACCCAAGGCACCATTGAGCCGACCTATGAAGATTTCTCGGGATTTGTGTTTAAGCTCCAGGCCAATATGGATCCGAAACATCGCGATCGGGTCGCGTTTATCCGGGTGTGTTCGGGCAAGTTCGAGAAGGATATGACCGTAAGCCATGCCCGTACAGGCAAAACCATTCGCCTCTCTCGTCCCCAAAAGCTCTTTGCCCAGGGCCGTAATTCCCTAGAAGAAGCCTATCCCGGGGATATTATTGGTTTAAATAATCCAGGCGTTTTTGCCATTGGCGACACCATTTTTAAGGGAAAAAAACTGGCCTATGAAGGGATTCCTTGCTTTTCACCTGAATTGTTTGCCTACCTAAAAAATCCGAATCCCTCTAAATTCAAGCAATTCCAGAAAGGTGTTTCTGAGTTGCGGGAAGAAGGCGCAGTACAAATTATGTACTCTGAAGATGAAATTAAGCGTGACCCGATCTTAGCAGCGGTGGGGCAACTGCAATTTGAAGTGGTTCAATTCCGACTCCAAAATGAGTATGGTGTTGAAACTCGGTTGGAATTATTGCCCTATTCCGTTGCCCGGTGGGTCAAAGGGGGATGGTCGGCCTTAGAGTCCGTGGGGCGAATTTTTAATGCCATCACCGTCAAAGATAGCTGGGGGCGTCCTGTTTTACTGTTTAAGAATGAATGGAATTTGCACCAAATGCATGGTGATCACCCTGATTTGGAACTGAGTGCGATCGCACCTTTGGCTATTGATCAAAACAGGGTGAGTTAAGTAGTGCTGTTTCTACCAAAATCTATTCAGCACTGCTTCTATTCCTCTAAAACTTTTAATAAAGTTGTTGTTAAATATGACAATCTGTTCCAAACCTGCAGATTGTGAGGTTAATCCCTACAATGTGAAGATGAGAATGAGTATTTATGCAGGGGTACACGGCAGAGCATGAGTAGTGGCGAGCTGCAAGGAAATCATCAATTGTCTGAACGGGAGTTGCAAGTCATTGAACTAGTGGCTTCTGGCCTTAAAAATGAAGAAATTTCTCAGCGGCTAGATATTAGTAAGCGAACGGTCGACAACCACATTAGCAATATCCTCACTAAAACGGATACGGATAACCGCGTTGCTCTCGTTCGGTGGGCTTTGCAGTGGGGTAAAGTATGTCTCGATGACGTAAATTGTTGCACCTTACCTCAGGCGGAGCCATAAGAGATTTTGGTCTTACCCTGGTTGTTTTGAAAGACAGCATTACTGTGACCCATAAAGAGTACGATATCCAATGCCCCGGTTTGCCCTTAGCGATTTATCGCGAGATTGCTGCCCATTTACTGCAAGTAGAGGGTGTTGAAACTGAGCTATTGCCTCAAGAAGCCAAACATTTTGATTATTCCCTGAGCCAAATTGGTTGGTTAAGACTGCGCCATCCTCAAGATTTGCCGACCGCCGATCAATCGCGAATTGATCAAATTCTGAGCTTTTATGCCCAGCGTTATGGAGACTGGATTGCTCGATCCGATGCAGAATCGACTCCCAGCTCTACTTAAGCCGCTGGTCTTTAACGAGAAGTAACAACTCCACTGATAACCACTCATTGATCATCGGGAGAAGGGATGAACCTGACGTTTGCAGAACTGGCCTTACAGTACAAACAAGCGCTGTTAGATGATGTCCTCCCGTTTTGGCAAAACTATTCTTTAGATGAGCAGGAAGGGGGCTACTTTACTTGCTTAGATACCCAAGGCCAGGTCTACGATACGGATAAATTTATTTGGCTGCAAAACCGCCAAGTCTGGACCTTCTCTATGCTTTATAATCAGCTCTCTCCAGACCCTGACTGGCTAGAAGTGGCCCGATTGGGGGCTGATTTTCTGGCCAAAAAAGGACGAGATGCAGACGGTAACTGGTATTTTGCTTTGAATCGGGCCGGAGCACCTTTAGTGCAGCCCTACAATATCTTCTCAGATTGCTTTGCGGCGATGGCTTTTAGCCAATTTGCGATCGCGTCCCAGGAAGACGCCGCAAAAGCTGTGGCCCTCCAAGCCTATAACAATGTTCTCCGACGCCAACAAGATCCTAAAGGACGGTATAACAAACTCTATCCTGGGACACGTCCCTTAAAATCCCTTGCCGTTCCCATGATTTTGGCGAACTTAACCTTAGAAATGGCCCCCCTGCTCGATGCCACTCAGCTGGATCAGGTCTTGGATCAGACGGTGCAAGAGGTGATGACCGATTTTCTGGATGCAGAACGAGGCTTAGTATTTGAAGCCGTGGCTCCAGAGGGTGACCAGGTCGATTGCTTTGAAGGTCGATTAATTAATCCTGGCCATGGTATTGAGGCTATGTGGTTTTTGATGGATATTGGCCAACGTCGCTATGATACGGCGTTAATTGAGCGGGCCGTTGATGTGGTGCTGAATATCTTGGACTTTAGCTGGGATCAGGAGTATGGCGGCTTGTTCTACTTCCTAGATGCAGCAGGACATCCTCCCCAGCAATTGGAGTGGGACCAAAAATTATGGTGGGTTCATCTAGAAACGTTAGTGGCCTTGGTGATTGGGTACCGCTTGACCGGTCGAGAAGAATGCTGGCAATGGTATCAAAAGGTGCATGACTATAGCTGGTCTCATTTTGCCGATCCGGGTCGAGAATGGTTTGGCTATCTAAATCGAGCCGGACAAGTCCATTTGCAGCTTAAAGGTGGAAAGTGGAAGGGCTGCTTCCATGTACCTAGAGCTTTGTTCCTCTGCTGGCAACAGTTTGAAAAGCTGAGTGCCAAAGACTTGGCATGAATTTTAAGCTGGCAATTTTCGACTGTGATGGAGGGCTGATTGATAGTGAACTGCTGGCTAATCGTATAGATGTAGAGTGCTTACAGACGTTAGGAATTGAAAGTGACCTTGATGACTATATGACTGAGTGACCTGTACTCGAAAAAGTGGATGGTTGTTTGGTTTCCTAGTCAGCCACAAATATAAGACGGGGAATAGGAGAGCTATGGGTTTTGCTAAGATTAGTAAGCTCAACATGAATTCACCACCCTGGTAATGGCTCAACGGGCCTCAAGACGATAGGACATGGAAGGAAATTTAGAAATTACCCTGTTAATGGTGATCACTGTTGTGGCAGGGATTTCAGCCCAGGTGATTGCTGATTTTCTCAAAGTTCCCAGTATTGTTTTTCTGCTACTGTTTGGCATTGCCATGGGGCCGAGCGGTTTTGGGGTGCTCCACCCCAGCTTGCTAGGCAATGGTTTAGAGGTGATGGTCTCTCTCTGTGTGGCGCTTATCCTGTTTGAAGGAGGGCTGAACTTACAGCTGAGGGAGGTAGAAGAAGTTTCTACTAGCTTGCGCAATTTGGTGACGGTGGGAGCGTTGGTCACCTTGTTTGGTGGTGGTCTAGCAGCCCACTGGTTGAGCGAGTTCCCTTGGCAAATTGCTTTTCTCTATGCCTCTCTGGTGGTAGTGACGGGGCCAACAGTTGTGGCTCCCCTGCTGAAACAGGTGAATGCCGACCGACAGGTGTCGACCCTTTTGGAGGGGGAAGGCGTTCTGATTGATCCAGTCGGAGCAATTTTAGCGGTCGTCGTCCTCAATATTGTTCTGCAAGGGAATGCGGATCCGTTCACTATTGTCAGCGGCCTGCTGCTGCGTCTGGGGATTGGGGGCGTGATTGGAATTGGCGGAGGATGGCTACTGGGCCTGTTTCTCAAGCGGGCTCGATTCCTCTCGGAAGACTTAAAAAATTTATCGGTTTTAGCCGGTTTGTGGGGATTATTTGGCCTCTCCCAAGCCTTGATTAGCGAATCAGGCTTGATGACGGCAGTAGCGGCGGGCATCATGCTTAAAATTGCCGCGTTGCCAGAAGAGCGACTGCTGTTGCGATTTAAGAATCAACTCAGCATTCTGGCGATTTCAGTTTTATTTATTCTGCTATCTGCCGATTTGTCCATTGCCAGTATTTTTGCGTTGGGTTGGGGAGGAACGTTTACGGTTGCAGCATTAATGCTGATTGTGCGCCCTCTGAATATCCTGGTGTCGACCTGGTCCAGTGACCTGAATTGGCGGCAAAAAGCATTTTTATCTTGGGTGGCTCCTCGAGGAATTGTGGCGGCATCGGTGGCCTCCTTATTTGCTATTTCCCTGACCAAACAAGGGATCAATGGGGGTGATGCCATTAAAGCCCTCGTCTTCTTAACCATTATTTTGACGGTTTGTGTGCAGGGACTGTCTGCTCGATGGGTGGCTGGCTGGCTCAAGGTCCGCTCGGATGAAGCGAGAGGGGCTATGATTGTGGGCTGCAATCCGTTCGGCCGGACGGTTGCCCATCTGATCAAGAGCCGGGGCGAAGATGTGGTGATGATTGATGCCAATCCTGAATACTGTAAGCAGGCGAAAGCCGAGAATCTGACGGTGTATCGAACCAGTGCCCTGAATATGGATGCCCTGGATAATCTGGGTCTAGCTTCCATCGGCACCTTTTTAACGGCCACCAGTAATTCTGAGGTCAACTCGGTACTAGCCCAGCGGGTAATGGAAGAATTTCGACCCCCGCGAGTATTAGCCGTCTATCCCGATCAGTCGCCAGAAACGGAAGTGGCTGAACCGGCGGAAAAATTGGCAAGCCCAGAGGTGAAGCGAGCCTTCTCTTCTCAGCTTTCGATTAAAGAATGGAATCAGTACCTCAGCACCAATGAAGTCAAAATTACCGATACGGTCTTGGATATCGATGAGCATAAGTTTAAGCGGCAGCGAGATCATCTGCAGGCTTTGATTAGTGCTGGAACCGTTATTCCGCTGCTTGTTCAGCGCCAAGACCAATTGCGTATTGCCAAGGCGGATGAAGAGTGGCAACCTTGCGATCGCATCACCTACGGTCTCCATATCCCTAAGCCCAAATTTGGACTTGCTATCCCCAACGAAACCATGCAGGTTTCTTCATAAGGTACCTTGGCTGTCCTTATAGCTCTGTGTACCAAGAGCGGGTTTGTTGTTCTTGAATCCTCAAGATTTGGCTAAGTCGCTACAGGTAGAAATGGCACTGTCTAAGATTATTGCCAATCGCTGCATATCCTCAGTCGTGTACCTAAAATCACAGGGAATGGACAACATGGTGGATGAAAATTCGAGTCCTTGACTATCCTTGAGATCGGTTGGTAGATCCCAAAAAATTGCTGGGTAAACGTGTTCTTGGATTAACGCACTGCGAATACTCTCTCTTTGCGCTCTGTCCTTAAATCGAAACACAATTGAAAAAGGGTAGCAGCTCTGTTTTAACTGACCTTGCTCGATATAGGCTTTAACTGAATCGGAAGCAAGTTCATTGAAGGTTTGAAAATTGTCCAAACGACGTTGACTGAGTTGAGTAATCGAGAGAATGGATAAAAAATATCGGGAGAGTTCTGAAATGCCTGAAATGCCGCATTCGCCACCAATTTCTTCTTCTCCAACAATAGCTTTCTCTCTAAAATCTGCTTTATTGATAGAGCCACCATTGAGATAAATCTGCTTTAAGAGCATGCCACTCAACTTATTTTGAACCGCCGAGAGATGGCTGACTGTCAGTTCAGGCTCATCAGGTAGCGCTTCGCCGATGGGTGACCATAAAATGGCTCCATCGGGGAGAGGATAAACTTTCCTTAAAGTCGTTAAGCAATAGGTCGCTTGACTGTTTTGTGCCCATGGCCCGATTGGATCATGGCAATGATCTTCGATAATGTCGCAACCGGTATCCGTTGGGGAAAGAATGGCTTCGGTGCCTCTCCAACCAAAATAATTGAGTCGAAACAGCACATCAGAAGAAGTAAGAGTCTCTTCTGGTAAACCGGGAGACTTGAGCAAAGGATTATCCTGGTAATACTCAACCGTCAGACTACTATCTGCGATAGCTGCAATCACATCCGAAATTAAATAAGTGGGCACCCATACTCTCTGCCAACCGCGTGTATCTTTGCCGTAATTGAGAATCGTTCGAATCGTGGAGCATCCTGTACCATGTAGCTTGGCATGGGGCAGAATCTCATGGATCGTTTCGCCTTGGCATAAAGCCTTTAATTCTAGGGTGGATTGCCAGTGTAGTTCACTACCGTATTCCCATCGGCTTTGATGATTCTTATTACTCATAATCTCAGAATGTATAGGGCACTGGAGGGAACTACTGAGCCATTCGTGATGTTATTGATAACTACATTTCAATGAGTTGAGCTTCTGATCGCAGATGTAAGCGGTTAACAGAGGCTAGAAAGTTGGGCGTCTTCTGATCTTTACCCAGTTTGATCAATGGATATGTGAATAATGAACAATATATTTTTCTTTTGGGGGAATGATGGCGAGTCTTAGAAAAATAGAAGAAATAAGTTTTCTCGGTGAAATACATGAAACAGAAGATATTAGTGCCATTGCATATTTTGAAGACTATATTTTTGTAGGATCAGATGAAAGCCAAAATATCATTAGTCTTCTGAAGAAAGATGGGCAAGACTTCAAATTAATTAAGGACGTGCCGCTAGAGCTCGATGATGAGAAGGAAGAGATAGATATTGAAGGAATGTCCATTACTACAGATGGAAAATTGTGTGTCATTGGCTCTCACTCATCTAAGCGGAAAAGAATAAAAGCCACTAAAACCTATGCTGAAAATCGTCAACGTCTGGAAACAGTCGTTGTAGAAACGAAGAAAAATACAATCTTCCAACTCAAGTTGGATGGTAATACTGGGCAAGTTTTAGAACGAGAATCTAACACCCAATTGAAAGGTGTATTAGAGAAAAATACGATTCTGAGTCGCTTTCTCAATATCCCTAGTAAAGAGAACGGGATTGATATTGAAGGATTAGCTGCTGATAATAAATACCTTTATATTGGGTTCCGAGGCCCCGTCTTACGCGGTAACTTTGTGCCTGTGATGGTCACGACGTTTGATGATTTACTGGACTATGAATTACGATTCGTGCAACTAGCGGGGAATGGGATTCGGGACATAACGAGGGTGCAGGATGGCTTTTTGCTGATCGCAGGCCCGGTTGGAGATGGGCTGGGGCCTTATCAACTCTATTTTTGGAATGGTGAAGATACGATTCCTGGAGAAGATCGGCCAGACACATCAGAGTATTGTCGATTGATTGGTGAGATTCCCCGGCCTTCGGACTATCCAGAGGCGAAGGCAGAAGGTCTGACGATCCTTGAAGATCAGGGTAAGGAAATGACTGCCATGATGGTTTATGACGGTGTCCCTCAAGGAGCCCCGACCATTTTTACGATTGAACTTTGACGCTCAAATAGAAGAGGCTGAGAGTAAGCAATAATCGTGGAATGCATGAGCAATACAGAATTAAAAAAATGGCAATTCTGGATTGATCGGGGAGGGACCTTTACCGATATTGTGGCCCAAACACCTAATGGCTCCATCGTGCTGCATAAACTCCTCTCAGAAAATCCAGATCGCTATCCTGACGCACCGCTGCAAGGAATTCGAGATCTGATGGGTATTGATACGGACCAGCCCATCCCTGCTAACCAAATTGCTGTGGTCAAGATGGGAACGACAGTGGCCACAAATGCTCTATTGGAACGGAAAGGCGATCGCACCCTCTTGATCACCACCCAAGGTTTCCGCGATGGCCTGCGGATTGGCTATCAGAATCGACCTGATATTTTTGCGCGTCAGATTCAGCTCCCGGAAATGCTTTATGAACAGGTGCTGGAAGTGGATGAGCGAGTCACGGCAGAGGGAGAGGTGTGGCGACCGATTACCCCAGCGGTTGCAAGCCAAGTTCGAGAAGGGTTGCAAGGGGCTTATGATCTGGGGATTCGAAGTTGTGCGATCGCATTTCTGCATGGTTACCGATATCCCGCCCATGAGCAGCAGGTGGCGGCTTTGGCAAAGCAGATGGGATTTATCCAAATCTCGATGTCCCATGGGGTTAGCCCCTTGATTAAATGGGTGAGCAGAGGCGATACCACCGTTGTTGATGCCTATCTCTCTCCCATTCTGCGGCGATATGTAGACCGGATTGAACAGGAACTGAGACCGACCGACTGCAATGCCGAATCCCAGCCCCAGCTTTTATTTATGCAATCAAATGGGGGGCTGACCCCCGCCCGGTTTTTCCAGGGGAAAGACAGTATTTTGTCGGGGCCAGCAGGAGGGATTGTGGGGGCCGTACAAACCTGTCTAGCCGCAGGGTTTCAGAAGCTGATTACCTTTGATATGGGCGGCACGTCTACTGATGTCGCCCACTTTAATGGCGAAAGAGACGGCACCTATGAGCGAGTTTTAGAAACTGAAGTCGCTGGCGTCCGATTACGGGCACCAATGATGGCCATTCATACCGTAGCGGCAGGTGGCGGCTCGATTCTCAATTTTGATGGTTCACGCTACCAAGTGGGACCAGAATCAGCAGGGGCCTATCCAGGACCCACCTGTTATCGTCATGGCGGTCCCCTAACGGTGACGGACTGCAACGTGATGGTGGGTAAAATTCAACCTCAGTTTTTTCCCCAGGTCTTTGGGGCTGAGGGGAATCAACCCTTGGATTTAGAGATTGTTCAACAGGGATTTGCTGCTCTCTCAGACGAGATTGTGACCGCGACGGGAGATCAACGGAGTGCAGCTCAAGTCGCAGAGGGATTCTTGGCCATTGCCATCGACAATATGGCCAATGCCATCAAAAAGATCTCGGTACAGCGGGGCTATGACGTCAGTGGCTATGCTCTCTGCTGTTTTGGTGCAGCTGGGGGACAACATGCCTGTCGGTTAGCAGAATCTTTGGGGATGAAAACGATTCTGATTCATCCCTATGCAGGAGTCCTATCGGCTTACGGCATGGGATTAGCGGATCGGCGAGTGCTGAAGGAGCAATCCTTAGAAATTGCCTTGACTGTGGATGGCATGATCCGGTTGACCTCAGAGATTCAGAGCTTAGGGAAAGCCGCACTCACGGAGCTAAAACAGCAGGGGGCTAGCGATATTCAGATCTTTGAGGTGGTGAAACAAGTCCATCTCCGCTACGAAGGTACCGACTCTGCTTTGATCGTGACCTTCGGTTCTTTAACGGAGATGCAAAACCAGTTTGAGCAGCAGTATCAACAGCGATTTGGCCTGATTCAACCCAATACAGGACTGGTAGTGGCGACGATTATTGCTGAGGCCGTGGGTCAAACAGCGACTCTCGATCAGGCCAAAGTGTCTCAGCCTGTAACCACCTTACTGACACAGATAGCCAACATTTCGCTCTTCTCAGACGACCAGTGGTGGGATACCCCCGTTTTTCAACGCCAAGAATTGTCAGCAGGAACGACTGTCCAGGGTCCTGCCGTGATCTTGGAGCAAACCGGAACCAATGTGATTGAGCCAGGGTGGTCTGCCAGTGTCACAGAAACGGGGGTGTTGATTGTCCAACATCAGGTTAAACAGCCCCAACAATCGGATACTCAGGCCGAGTCTTTAGCCCTGTCGACTTCTGCTGCCCCCGATCCGGTGCGCCTAGAGATTTTTAGTAATCTATTTCAATCTATCGCCGAGCAGATGGGATTTACGCTTCAAAATACAAGTTCCTCGGTGAATATCAAAGAACGCCTTGATTTCTCTTGCGCCATCTTTGACCGCCAGGGCTATCTTATTGCGAATGCCCCTCATATTCCGGTGCATCTGGGGTCGATGGGAGAGAGTGTCCAGGCATTAATTGCTGATCAGCCGGAACCCTTCCAGCCGGGAGATGTATTTGTTTCCAATAATCCCTATAACGGCGGTACCCATCTGCCCGATGTTACGGCCATTACCCCTGTGTTTGTGGAGGGGCAGCCCCTGTTTTTTGTGGCGTCACGGGGCCATCATGCCGATATTGGTGGGATTACACCTGGATCGATGCCACCCCACAGCACCCATCTCGATCAAGAGGGCGTGTTACTGGACAACTTTAAGCTGGTGGATCAGGGCGTCTTGCAGGAGAAAGAGCTGCGCGATCGCATCTCCGAATCCCCCTATCCTGCTCGCAACCCTGACCAAAATCTGGCTGACTTGCAAGCCCAAATTGCCGCCAATACCAAGGGGGCACAGGAGCTACACCGGATGGTGGATCAGTTTGGTTTGAGTACCGTCCAGGCCTATATGCAGTATGTTCAAGACAATGCAGAACAAGCGGTCCGCCGCGTGATTGCCTACCTTTGTGGCCACGCTGGCGACAGTCTGGTGTCCACCTATCAGGTGCCGATGGATTGCGGGGCAACGATTCAAGTCCAGGTCACCCTTAATCCTGACAACGATAGTGCCATCATTGACTTTGCAGGTACCTCTCCCCAACAGCCCAATAACTTCAATGCTCCCCTCGCGGTCTGCAAAGCAGCGGTTCTCTATGTCTTTCGCACCTTGGTGAATACTCCCATTCCCCTAAATGCAGGTTGCTTAAAGCCTTTAGAGATTCGTGTCCCCCCAGGCTGTTTACTCAATCCCACCTACCCAGCCGCCGTGGTGGCCGGTAATGTAGAGACCTCCCAAGCTGTGACCGATGTGTTGTATGCAGCGCTTAAGGTTCTAGCTGCTTCTCAGGGGACCATGAATAACTTCACCTTTGGCAATCAGCAATATCAGTACTACGAAACGATTTGTGGTGGTTCGGGTGCTGGTCCTGGGTTTGCGGGTACCGATGCGGTGCAAACCCATATGACCAATTCCCGACTGACAGATCCAGAGGTTTTAGAACTGCGCTTTCCGGTGTTGGTGGAGGAATTTTCGATTCGTCCTGAAAGTGGCGGGAAGGGCCAGTATGACGGGGGCAATGGTGTGATCCGACGGATTCAGTTTCGAGAGGCAATGACAGCCAATATTTTGTCTGGTCGCCGACAGGTTAAGCCCTTTGGTCTAGCGGGGGGAGAGTCGGGTCAAACCGGCCAGACCCAAGTGATTCGGGCGGATGGCAGCACCACAGACCTCGCAGCAACAGATACGATAGAAGTGGATACGGGGGATGCGATCGCAATCTTCACCCCAGGCGGTGGTGGCTATGGTTTTTCAACAACCGCAACCTAGCGTCGCCGTTTTCTATCTTTTACGAATGGGTAGAAATGCGCTTGCAGAACAGTTATAACCCAGATTGTTTTTCGAATAATAATGTATTCACAAGACCCACAAATTTCCTCAGAATGAGGGAAGCAAATGGGCTATTCTAATACGATGTAAACAAAATTGTAATATTTGCGACATTAAATTCAATGTATTGAAAAATCTCATTATCTAATATGAGAAATTTCGGCGTTTAAATCTAGGAGTATGGTGCAACTTAGAGAAGAATTTTTTAATATTGACTCTGAGCTTTATACTATCTATCTTTCTAATCATCGAACAGCAGAATTACCGCCGCTGCCTAGCTTTTACGATATTCCCCAACAAAGCAGAGGGGCAAACCCAGCTGCTGACGAGTTTCAAGAGCTGATCCCTCCTCAGACCATTGCTTATGAACGGCTCAAAGGCATGACGATTGCGAGTCAAGCAATTTGCCTCTATGTTGCCTGTGATGAAATCGACTTTCCTCTACGACTAGAGCTGTGGGATTCACCACCAGAGGATCTAGATGAGCAGAATTTGAATTTATCGAACTGGTTTTATATTGCCGAAGTGAGTTTTGATTTATCGAATGGAGAGCTTTATCTTCATGGACTGATGGATCACGATGTCGCCAAACCGATCTATATTGCGCCAGATATGTATCGTTTGCGGTTTTATTTGGGATCTTTGGATGCTCTGGATGAGAGCTATACCTTAGAGCATTGGCCCATGATAGAAGATGAAGATGAGCTAGCGGATGAAGATGACTTAGAAGAGTTAGGTCCTCGTATATATGACCCAGAGCGGAATGTCTGGTGCCGCTTAGTGTTGTGGCCCAATCCATATCGTCCTCCGAAAGATATCTTGTCATCCCTTGCATCGGATTAAGTGGCATTAACAGGGCATGGAGAAAGATTAGGAATATGACCAACTATCGATATTTTGGCATCTCGATTTGATTCGTAAAGTGACGTATTAACGTTTGGTTTGTGCAAGGTCTTTGAGCTGATGCTCCGGCTTAATTTTGGACTTGCAAAATCACGCTGCAGCTTTGGCCTATATGCAATCAAATTCTGCTTTATTTTGAGTTGTGACGGTATTAACCGGGCGATAAAAAGGTTCATAGAAAATGGTAGCTGTAGGCAAAATACCCACAGCTACAGCCATCAATTGATCAAGATTGGTGAAGAATCATCTGAGAGGATGACGTTCACCTCCCTGATTAAGACTTGAATCCGCCTGGCGATTGTTGAGGAATAGGGCAATAAATGGAATAAGGTTTCCAAGGAGTTTTACCGGAAACTCGTTGACCATCCATTACAAATGACCAATGGGCGCGACTTTTACCTGACACCCTGAGGCGCTTGCCGCGCTTCGGTAATTGGACAATTTGCTGAGTCGTCCCTGGCCCACCTGTTCTGCGCTTTAGGGTGATGGTTTTGGGGGTTTTACCGGCCAGCATGAGGGTTTGCTTAGGGCTGAGTGCCCCATTCTCGCCTTCAAATTGATAGGTGAGTTTGGCTGGATACTGGGATCTAATCCGTGCTTTAAGATCCATCGTGCCCTTACAAGCCTTACCCTGGCGAGGATGCTTCACTTGCTGGAGGACGGTTGACACCATACTTTTATCGACTTTGATGTCGTAGGCCACCACTAAATCACCGTTGGGCTTGAACCTGACGGGTCGTACATTAGCGAATCCAGCAAAGGCATTTAATTGGCTGATGGCATGGGTCGTGCGTTGTTGCATCGTTGCCTGCCGTTGAGGATCTTGGAATGCATGGTAGATGGCATCGCCCAGTTTGCGTTTGCCATAGTTCTCGATGGCGTCTTCAATCTTGTTAAACCAACCGAGAACGCCTTGGATTTGTAAATCGCCGCCAATTTTGACATTGCTCCGCTGAGGCACCGTGAGGACAATCCCGCTGTTGCGAACCACAGGTTTGAGAGCGATTTGGACCTTGGCATGATTAAAATCACCATCAGGGGCAGGGCGATCATTACCACTGGGTTTGCACTGGGTATATTTCCCTTTGTTTTTGCCCACGGCTTTTTTCCAGCGGCACAGTCCTTTAATCTCGCGATCGCGACTTTCAAAGAACGCGCGGAACACATAGCGGTTATTTTCGTGACGCAGCGTTACCGCTTCTGTGTTGACGTTATTGATGTAGTAATACCAACGTATATGACCTTTTTCCCGTCGACCTGTCCAATGCTGGAGTGAAATAGGCTGTTTTCTGCCCATAAATTGGAAATAGGAATCATTGGGTTTATACCAATCGTCTTTGAGGTAGCGACCATAGCCATTCAGATCCACGTTGTTGAGACGAATTTTGGCGTCTGTCAAGGTGCCGTTCATTATTTGGGCAACCCTTGATGCTGGGATGGTTTTTTGACCAGAAAGAGCAGCAGCAGGTGAAGGGACTAGACTTGTAAGAAGCATGGCTCCCAAGGTTGCGCTGGTTGCGCTTCGCAGTACCTGGGCTACTTTAGAGGGCTGAAACTTGGTGGCGGTTAGTTGGTGTTGCATAACAGTTCCCTAAGTTGATTGGATGGTGGTTGACCTTACTCAACTGTTAGGTTTGTTTTTGGATTGATATGCAGGGACCCTGTAAAAAATTCGGTCTCAGGCTTTTGCCTAGGGCTGAAAAGCTTTAATGGATCAGCGGTGCAAGTCTCGAAACTTATGTCTTCAGTACCAGTTGAATGTTTTCCCTATGGTGTTGAACCCCAGACCGGTGTGTGCCTAGGACTGAGGCTAGGGCCGTATCGAATTTTACTGGACTGTGGATTAGCCGATATTTCTGGCTTACTAGCAGATGAGTTGCAGTCCGATGCCGTTGTGGAGCACCCTTCTGAGCAGCAGCCTGCTGATTTTGTCGTCTGTTCACAAGCCCATGCCGATCACGTGCGCGGGTTAGGAGCGTTGCGCCAATCCTTTCCCAAAACGCCGATCTATATAAGCCTTGAAACTCAGCAAATATTGAGTCACCTGGAGGCTGATCCATGGGCCTCTGAGTGTAATCCCATTGCCTGGAATACGCCGTTTAACTTGACTTCAGACTTGTCCCTAGAACTGATTCCTGCGGGGCAGATGCCTGGAGCAGCAGTCTGTTTACTGACCTATACGGCGAAGGCTGAGATAGGAGAAGTCTATACCGTTGCCTATACGGGGGATTTTTATTTAACTCATACTCGGTTTGCCCCTGCCTTATCGACCGCCAGTTTCAAAGACCGCAGGATTGATCTGTTGATTGTGAAGGGGGGCTATGGAACCCTGCAACACCTCCCTCGGAAACAGCAAGAAAGTGAGTTGGTACAAGCCCTGCTGCAGGCGTTAGCTGCCCAACAATCCATCGTCATACCCGTGCCTCAGGTGGGGTTGGGACAAGAGCTGTTGATGTTGATTCGGACGAATGCAGAATTCGCCCGCCAGCAGGTCACTGTTTGGGTCGATGAGACGGTGGCTCAAGGATGCGATGCCTATGGCCAGATCTTGGCATCCTTGCCTGCCAGTATTCAAAACTTTGCTCGTCAACAGTCTTTGTTTTGGCAAGCCACCGGACAGCTACAGATCCAGCCGCTAGGGGTGATGACTCAATTACCTTGTATTCTTCTTGTCCATCATCAAACGGATCTGGGGCAATATGCTCAGGCTCTAGGAGAGCAGGTGCTGGTGTTAGACCCCATTCCCCCTCAATCGCCTCAAGCATTGCGAGAGCATCCTCAGGATGCCAAGGGAGAACCGATGAGCCTTCCGGCTTCCTGGCAGAGACAGACTTTTCTGCTGGCACAAGCCTGTGATGGCCCTAGTACGACTCAGTTGATTCATAATAGCCGTCCCCGCCATGTGGCGTTTTATCACCGCTCGCCCCTAGTGGTTGAGGATTTAATGCAAATCCCAGATCTACAGAATCGCTATCAGCTTCATCCTCTGATACCAGGGGAGCGACTAAAGGTGGGGTTAGCAGAGAGTGCCTCCCTACCTCAAGAGGCCCTGGCTCCGCCTTTGCAAACCTATAGGGGTGAACTGGTGGAGTCAGGATTATCTGTCACCTTGAGCTTAGGGGCTAATATTCTGGAAGACCCACGGTGGCAGACCTTTGCGGATACTGGCTTAATTGAAGCGGTTTGGCAGGGGCATCAACTGGTGATTCGAGGATTGTCTCAGGCAGAAATATTACGCAGTAGTGCGAGCCAACACCCTGTGGATCGTACTTGCTGTGCCAATTGCCATTACTACCGAAACCAACGCTGTTGGCAGACAGACTCTGCTCTATATGGCTTTAAAGTGTCTCCTCAGGGAACATGTCCGGTCTATGCACCGATAGGGGATAGGTCAGGTGACTTAGAGCCGGGGTCAGAAGACTTCGACGACGAAGGAGTAGATGTTTAATCTGAATTATTGTCTGGGTGGGGGTTGGGGAGTTGTTCTGCTTCGGGACAGTCATCTGAGACCATGGGGTCAATATTATGTTTGGGAACGGCCGCTAAACGCGTGGTGACGGCTCCAATACTTTCGATGCGGACCATCTCTTCCCAGGCGCAAATCTCATCATCTTCTTCGGTTTCATAGCGAATGGTGACGATATCGCCATCTAGGCCCGTCACACGGGCGCGATCCAACCAGCGCTGCTGGTCCCGTAAGTAGATCCAGACTTCTTGACCGTTATTGTAGAGTTGGTAGATCTTGCGGTCTAGCATAAGTGGCCTCTCCAAAACAACGTTCAAACAGCGGACATATTAGAAGATCAAAGACAGTAAGCACCCGAGTAATCAATTTGACGCCGTTTCCCCCATATCCGACTTTGCTTTACTGTTCAATCCAGTGTAGTCTATTAACTCGGATCACGCCTGAGTAGGCATTCAAGAACTAAACGTGAGATCGCATTGCCGGAATCGGTCTGTTAGCCTACCGCAAAATTGAAACGAGTGTAGCAGCAATTGCTGCGGTTTGGTTATTGTAAGTTTGATAAGCTCCCATGCCCCTGAAGGCAGTTTTATTTGATTTCAATGGTGTTGTGCTAGATGACGAGCGCATTCACCAGCAGATTATCTGGGAGATGATGGAGCAAGAAGATCTGCCCCTCACTCAAGAAGAGCTGCAGCTTCACTGTCTGGGTCGAACGGATCGGGCATGTTTTCAAGATTTGTATGCCAGCATGGAGCAGCCTCTCAATCAGTTTCAGCTGCGGCGGTTGTTGTCCTTCAAAGCGAAGGCTTACCGCCAATATATAGAATCTTTGGAATACCTACCGATTTTTGAAGGCCTGATCGAGCTGATTGGGCAATGCCTAGATGCGGGGTTGATCCTGGCCATCGTCAGTGGCGCGCTCCGGTCAGAAGTGCGACTGGTGCTTAAACAACTGTCTTTGGAGGAGGCCTTTCCGATTACCGTCACCTCGGAAGATGTTAAAAAAAGTAAGCCGGATCCAGCAGGGTATCAATTGGCGATTAAGCGGCTCAATCGTAAGTTTCCTGGTTTGGATTTAGACCCTTGTGATTGCTTGGCGATTGAGGATAGCTTTGCGGGTATTCAGGCAGCCAAACAGGCCCAAGTTCCTGTGGTGGGAGTGGCGCATACCTTGCCTTTTCATATGCTGCAACGTCAGGCGAATTGGTGTGTCGATTACCTACACCAGATTGAACTCGATCGAATTCAAACCATTTTTGCGCGTTAAAATCACGGGTCACTGACGAAGCCCTCCCTTACTCCTGAGCAGGAGGGGGCGGTTTTCCTAGGGTCGTTATGTAGAGGACGGCTTCTTCTTCTGGGATGCCTAAAACTTCGTTTACCTGATCGTCAAAGAAGCCACCGATGCCGCTGACCCCTACCCCCAGGTGTGTGGCGGCTAGGTTTAAACGCTGTCCCAGATGTCCCGCATCCATGTGGAGATAGCGATAGGCCCGGTCACCGTAGCGTGCGATCGCACTTTGCAAATCAGCCGTATGAAACACAATGGCAGCGGCATCTCGCCCTAGATCCTGACCTAAGCACAGATAATGGGATTCTCGTCGGAAGTTCTTAAACCGAATTTGTCGTAGTTCCTGGGCCTGAACTGCATAGTAGTAGCAGCCCGTGTCTAAATCGGTAATATCTAAAACGGCGATAAAGGTTTGGATTAGCCCTAAATCGAAAAAGCCCGGATCGCCATCTAAGCCTTGCTCTTGGTAGCTTTCTGGACAATAGGTGAAACTGAGAAGGCCACTTAAGGTGTCTAAGCTCAGGGATCTCCTGTGAATTTGCGGGTGGAGCGGCGTTTGAGAATACTTTCTTTTAAGTCAATTAAGTCTTCTCCCCAATCCACGGGAGTGTTGGACAGCGGCACTTTCAAGCAAAAGGGAAAATTGTACTTATCTTCTTTGGTCGTTGTGGGCAGAAGGTTGTTATAGGTAATGTCTTCGGAGGCAATACTGGTGGCAGTGTGGGTATAAGCGAGCAGTTCACCATCCGGCAACTTGGGAAAATCTTCTACGGTGGGAGAAGGCAACAGGGTGGGGGCAGGGGGTAAGTTTTGGGCGGCCTCCAGTAAGTCAGCTAAGGCGAACGCCGCGACGACGCCTTCTTGATCGGCGTCAAGATATAGCAGTTGGTTAAAGGGCTGATCGACAAAACCGCCAATCAGGTGGGCTTTATAGTCACAAATGGAAGCGGCTAGCTCAATATTGCCTAGTAAATGGCCACTGTCCAAGCAAATCCGCCGATAGGCGCGGTCTTCATACCGCCAGGCAGACCGATGAAAAATAGCGGTGACCACTACGGCCAATTGAGTTTTCGCCAGGGCAGGATGCCAAAGACAAGCAGATTCTAAGGCTGACCAAACATGGCTGTCCCAGAATCGTAACAAGGAGTGGGTGCGGACCTGGTAGTTATAGAGTCCGGCGGGGAGGACGGTGCCTTCCCCGGCAATGACATAGAGTTCCGCTGGATAGAGGCCTCCTGCGGATGGAGCCGTCCTTAAGTAAAGGGGATTGTCCGGGTAGGGAATGACGGCGGTGATGCCGTAGCTACAGTACAGGAGCCGGGATAACCGTTGCCACTGCATCTGAGAAGCATCGACCCCTTGCTCTAGGTATTCTTTGAGCCCAATGGTAGTGCCAAATTTATAGTCCTTGAACGGCACGGGCTGTTGGCTGAAATCCAGGGAGCGCCCCCGTTGCGAGAGGGTCTCTGGATCATATTTTGTCCGTTGATGGTAGTGCTGGGTAATGCTAAGGACATCTGCCATAAGGCTGGGAAAAGGGTAAACAATGCACCTTCAATCCTGGCACACCCATTTAAGCATTGCCTACCGCTTGTGGAACTCGATTTGATTTCCGCGAAAGGTGAAATCATACTTTTGGAGAAAATCTTGGCCCAGTAACCCCATGTCCATATCGGGTCCAGCCACGGCCACGGGTACTTGGTAACTCTTTAAACCACCCACTTCCATGGCCTTGACATACACAATCGGAAATTCTGCATAGCCATTGGCTGTGGACGCCCCGAAGGTACCCACGACATCAGAGGTCCCGATACCCAGCGCTTTGGCCATGGGTCGAGTAATGACGGTTCGGCTAGCACCCGAGTCCACTAACATTTCAAAAGTGCGGCGACTATTAAATTTGACGTCCACAATGGCCACGCCCCCGGATCGGCGTTTGATGGGGACGAGGCCCACTTTGCTCGTGGCTTTTTTGGCCGATGTCGGCTGAGAAGAGCTGCCCTTAAACCCCGTCTGTTGGAGCTGCTTGAGTTGACTGCGATACTGCTTGAGTTGAGCTGCTTGGCCAGGTGCAAGAGGAATTAGCTGATCGATCACTTGAATCGCTTCAGACCAGTTTTGGCGATGGACTGAATCTTGTAATTGTTGATTTAGACCCGCCACGCTAGATTGAGCTTTGGCGGAAAATGGCGTTAGGGTCAGAAGCAGGCTGAAACAAAAAACGGGGATAGAAACCTTCATAGATGGGGAGAGGCAGCGAGAAGTGAGAGGGCAGCAATGGAGACTCGATGCTTGGGAAGCACTACTATTCAGGTTACCCCAATCATTATGGGGACCTGGCAAGCTGGCAAACGAGGGTGGGTAGACATTGACGATGCTGAAACTATTCCCACGATTCAAGCTGTGGTGGAGGCTGGTATGACCACCATCGATACGGCAGAAGTTTACGGGGATGGGCATTCGGAGCAAATGATTGCCAAGGCGGTCTCGGATCAGCGATCGCAACGGGTCTACGCGTCTAAAGCCTTTGCTAATCACCTCAAGTATGAGCAAGTGATCGAGGCGTGCGATCGCAGTCTGCACAACCTGCAAACGGACTACATGGACCTCTATCAAATTCACTGACCGGTGATCAGACGTTATCTGCCGCAGATTTGGCAGCCATCGATCAGATGGGCCGGATCGTGACGGACATTGGGATCCTGACCCAATGATGTGGATGGGGTAGCCCTGACATCTAAAGACTTATGAGGAAGAGGAGCAAAGACTTCCAGCTTTCGGTTTAGCATATCCATGTTGCAGGTGAGATGAGGGTCGTTTCATGGGACTTCAAGGTAATGGTAGGCAAGGGTCTAACCTGGGAGGCTAAGGATGGCCGATTCCCTGAAAGCCTCTGATTGGGGACTAACGCTCATTGATCGGGCCCGACGGATTAAACGATGGAATAAAACCTCATCGGCCTGGTGCCGTGCTTCCTATACGTCCCGATCCACCCTCAATCGTTTTTGGTCTGGGGCTGCGATCCGCAGCGAAGCTTTTGTTGCCATTTGCGAAGCGGTTGGAGTCCCTTGGCAAGATGTGGTTGAGCTGGACCCTAACCTCGCTGATGAAGAGGTATCCGTTGCCACCTTGACCTCGACCAAATCCAATTTGCCCAGCCTGACCCGGCAAGATTGGGGAGATGCACCCGCCATCAACGACTTTTATGGTCGTTTGCCTGAGCTGGAATTGATGAGTGACTGGATGCTTCAGGCTCACTGTCGCTTGATTATGGTGCTAGGCATGGGGGGCATGGGTAAAACGGCTCTCGCTGCCAACCTGGCCTATAGCTTGACCCAAGAGTTTGAATGGGTGATCTGGCGTAGTCTTCGGAATGCCCCACCCTTGGACCAGCTCCTGACTGAACTGATTCAGTTTTTGAGTTGTCAGCAAGAAACGGTTCAATTTCCAGACAATGAGCAGCGTTTGCGGCACTTGATGACCTATATGCGCAATGCCCGCTGCTTGATTGTTCTCGATAATGCTGAATCTATTTTGCAGGAGGAGGATTACCAGGGCCGATATTTGGCAGGGTATGAAGGCTATGGAGAATTCTTCCGGTGGATGAGCGAAACAGCCCATCAAAGCTGCTTGTTGTTAACTTCCCGAGAGCAACCTCAGGGACTGATTGCCCAGGAAGGTGTCAATCTTCCGGTTAAGTGTCTGCGATTAGAGGGATTACCCCTAGGGGAAGGCCGAGAGCTGTTTCAGACCAAAGGCCAATATGTGGCCCAGGAACAGGAGTGGCAGGCTGTGATTCAGCGCTATGCGGGGAACCCCTTGGCCATTAAAATCGTTGCTTCAGCCATCCGCGACTATTTTGACAGCGATATTGGCCAATTTTTAGCCTTTGTCCAGCAAGGTCCATTTATCTTTGACGATATCCGCGATTTACTGGCCCGCCAGTTTCAACGTTTGACTGCCTGTGAGCAAGAGGTGATGTATTGGCTTGCCATTAATCGCGAACCCCTCTCCTTTACCGATCTCAAAGCAGATTTGGTCAAGAATGTTGCCTTTAATGATTTGATGCCGGTCTTGGTTTCCTTGCAACGCCGCTCCCTGATCGAAAAAATCAGAACTGGATTTACCCAACAGCCAGTTGTGATGGAATTTGTGACCCGAGAGCTGATTGAAGCCGCCACCCAAGAGATTGTCGATGGGACCCCTCATTTACTCAGGACCCATGCCTGGGTCAAAGCCCAAGCTCAAGACTATATTCGCAAAACCCAGGAGTCCCTGATTCTGAAGCCCATTACCGATAAACTGCTAGATTTACTGGGCACAAAAACCACCATTGAAGCCCGCTGTCAGCAAATTTTAGCTCCCTTACATGGACAACCCTACCAAGACACGGCCTATATTGCTGGCAACGTCTTGCACTTGCTTCAGCGCCTAGAGATGGATTTAAGTGGCTATGATTTGTCAGCTCTAACGGTGTGGCAAGCCAATTTGCAAGGGGAAAACTTAGCCCAGGTCAATTTTGCCAACACAGATTTGAGCCGAACGGTTTTTACGGAAATTCTCGGCAATATCCTGGCGGCGACCTTTAGCCCTGATGGTGAGCTGTTAGCCACCTGCGACAATCATTACAATATTCGGCTATGGCAGATTAAAACGGGCCAACAAGTCACCCTTTGCCAAGGCCATCAAAACTGGATTCGAGCTATTTCCTTTTCACCCCAACCCTCAGAGATTCAGGGAGAAGGATATTTATTAGCCAGTGCTTGCGCCGATCACACCGTCAAGCTGTGGCAAGTATCCACGGGCAGATGCTTACGGACGTTGATAGGCCATACCCATGAGGTCTTCTCTGTAGCCTTTAATCATGATGGCACTCTGCTTGCGAGTGGGAGTGGGGATGGCACTGCCAAACTTTGGCAAACCCACTCCGGTCAATGTCTCCAGACCTGTGAAGGCCATCAAGGCTGGATTCGATCGGTGGCCATGCCGCCCCAGTCTGCATCGGCACACCCCCCGCCTGTGGTAATGGTGACGGGCAGCGAAGATCAGACGCTTAAGATTTGGGATCTGACGACTGGGGAATGCTTACAAACCGGGAAAGGCCATCATGGACGGGTTCGTTCGGTTGCCTTTAGCCATGACGGGGACTATCTGGCCAGTGGCAGTGATGATGGCACGGTGAAACTGTGGGACTTCCAAACAGCCCTCTGCTTGCAAACCTATGAAGGACATCGGAGTGGGGTCTATTCCGTGGCGTTCAGTCCGACGGCTCCTATTCTGGCCAGTGGCAGTGCCGATCAAACTGTGAAGCTATGGGATTGCCAAGCGGATCAGTGTCTGCGCACCTTGCAGGGCCATACCAACCAGATTTTTTCCTTGGCCTTCCATCCCGATGGACAAACCTTAGCCTGTGTCACCCTCGACCAAACCGTACGGCTGTGGAACTGGCAAACGACCCAGTGCCTCAGAACTTGGCAAGGCCATACCGATTGGGCCTTACCCGTTGTCTTTCACCCCCAGGGACAGCTGATTGCCAGTGGTAGCGGTGATTCGGTGATTAATCTTTGGGACTGGCAACAGCAAACCGCAATATTAAAGCTGCGTGATCATCGATCAGTGGTCCGGTCCCTGGCCTTTAGTGATGATGGTCGTTACCTGATTAGTGGCGGCACGGATCAGACGGTGCGCATCTGGAACTGCCAAACGGGACGATGTGAAAAAACCTTTTATGATCATCCCGATTGGGTATTTGCCGTGGCGTTGGCTTCTGTATCGGGTCAGGAGGGGTGGTTTGCTAGTGGTGGGGGTGACCCAGATGTGCGGCTTTGGTCTGTGGAAACGGGTCAATGTCAGCATGTGCTAAAAGGACATAGCGATCAGGTTTGGTCGGTGGCTTTTAGCCCGGATCGTCAATCCTTAGCCAGCGGCAGTACGGATCAAACGGTGCGGCTGTGGGATGTGCAAACGGGAGAGTGTCTCCAGGTATTGCGGGGGCATTGCGATCGCATCTACTCCATCGCCTATCATCCTGACGGTCAAATCCTAGCTAGTGGCTCCCAGGACCATACGGTCAAATTGTGGCACGTCGATACGGGTGAATGCCTACAGACCTTGACAGACCATCAGAGTTGGATTTTTGCGGTGGCCTTTAGTCCGAGCAACGCTAGTCAACCCTCTATTTTGGCCTCTGGCTCCCATGATCACACCATTAAGCTTTGGGATGTACAAACGGGGAAATGCCTAAAAACCTTATGTGGACATACTCAGTTGGTCTGCTCAGTAGCCTTTAGCCCTGATCGTCAATATCTTGTCAGCGGTTCGCAGGATCAGTCCGTGCGAGTATGGGATCTCCAGACGGGAGATTGTTTGACGGTGTTGACGGCTCGGCTCTATGAAGGAATGGATATTACCGGTGCCAAAGGGTTAACCACTGCCCAGCGGATTACGTTGCAAACCTTGGGCGCGATTGATCGTCAGCTCCTATCATCTGGGTGATCGCGAGGACGGGTGCCCTTTGCTGTTAAGACAGGGCTGTGACCTTGGCCCCGGTTAGTAAACCCAGCCATGAAACTAAGGCTAACCCTGCCCGGCTGGTAGTTAATTCGCTACTGTAAATGATCATTTCGGTTGTCTGGGTTAAATAGGAGCGCCATTGCCGAAATTGATCGGCATAGGCCCAAAGGTTATCCTCACTCAAGCAGGTGCTGCCCACCTTTAATCGTCCTGGAGCGCTATGGCAGATCAAATGTAGGTTCGTCCAACCTTGAGATTGGCTGAGCAGGGATTTCATTTGAGCAATGCCATCGGTTTGAGCATTCAACACGCAAACTTCCATTCCGAGCAGTGGACTGGCGAGTAAATATGGATAGTTCTGAACTGCCGCATCAACCATCACTAGGGTTGAGGTGGTCAAGGGACGATCGCCTGTGGGAGGAAAATTCTGGGGCAGGGATTGAGCGCTAAGCATAATGGAGTCTCGATTAATGAAGAAAATGCTAGTGCTGAGAGAGAGCAGAATCAAAAGTAGATATCACACTTTTTAGGATATACTCTAGACGGCTAAGATATTAACTTTCTTAAAGGACTGAAACTTGAGTGATAGCAGGCTTGTGAGTTTCGCCTTATGCTCACCATTGCACTGGTCGAGGCACTGTTGAATGGCTCCCTTAAAGGCGGGGAAATCAGCATAATACTTTGAGTAGAGACATTCTTTGCGCACAAAGCGCCAGAGCCGCTCAATTAAATTCAAATGGGGTGAATAGGAGGGCAAATAGACTAACTCAATATCGACGATCTCAGCAAAGTCAGTCACCAGCTGGCATTTTTGATATCGGGCATTGTCTAAAATGACGCTGATGGGTATGACTGGGTCGAGTAGTGCGAGCTTGGCTAGCAACAGACACATGCTATGAGAGTTGATGTAGGTGTGGTTGGTGATACTGATGACGTCTTTGGTGACAGCGTTGAGTGCACCGAGAACATTGAATCGTTGACGGCCAGAAGGAGAAGGGATGAAGATCCGACGAAGGCACCAGAGAAACCCCAGATAAGCCCGGTGAACAAAATGAGCAGCATCCACAAAAAGACAAGACGCTCTTGGCGTTGAGCTTCCTCTAATAAGGGTTCAAGGCGAGTTTGTCGAAACTGCTCTTGTTCCTCAATTTTCTCGGGCAGACTCGACTTTCCCGGCACATACCCCACTTTTCGATAGCGACAACCGATGCGCTTGAGGAAGGCTTTGATCTGGGTTGGAGAACGCTTAATACCTGTCAATTGTTCAATGACTGCTTGGGCTTCTGCACTGGTGCGGGGCGGGTGTTGCTCAAAATAGGCTCTCACACTATCGCTATGAGCGTTGAGTGAACTGGGTTGACCTTTATATTCCAGGGTCTTCAGTCCTTCAATTCCTCCTTGTTGATACAAACGAAGGGTTTTGGCTAAGGTCGGACGGCTAATCTGACAAAGCTGGCAGATCTGGGCATGGGCAAGACCTTGACTCTTTAAGTAGAGGACTTCCATCCGTCGCTGTACCCGTGGGTGAGGGTGATGATAGCGTTCGTAATTGAGGTGTTGGATTTCCTCTGCGGTGAAATCAATTTTAATCATGCAAATAGGGGAGTCGGTTGAGGGATACTCCCAGTCTGCCAAATCTCTCCACTACAATGTTAAGCCGCAAGTCGTCCGCAGTATACCGATGTTGATCAGGAAATTTGCCTCACTTTTATCTCAGTTTTTCCCAGTTTTGCCTAATACCTCAAAATGTTTATGAGACCGTGCTTTCAGGGATTTAAGGGGTAGAAAGTTGCGGAGGTATAACGGGGGAAAATTCTCCAAACTGCCATCGCAGTGGACAAGCATGACGAATCTCCCTCACCTGTTCAATCGTTACCCTTACAAGGCGCTGGGCCCCATTGAACTGTTGCTGGCGAGGGTCATCCCACAATAGCTCTGCCTTGCCAGTCAATTGCAGCGTATGACCGTGGTCAAAATCTATGATGAGTAGTCCCACCTGAGGGTTGACAGCAATATTTCCAAAAGACTGGAACATATTATTGCCTTTGTAATCCGGGAACAGGAGTTGATGCGGATTCACCACCTGTAACACCCCTGGAAAGCCTCCTCGGTGGGAAATATCCGCTCCCTTCTTTGGATGGGCCGTAGCGATAAAAAACGTATCTGCATGGGCAATCCAATCTTGCTGGGCGGACGATAGGTGTGATGCTGATTCTGCAGGGGTAGGGGTGGTCCTGGCATGGTCGCTAGATATCAAATAGCGGGTTTGAAGGTATTTCGGACAGTTGAAAAAGACCTGCTGGACCTGAAGTTGCATGCCTTGTTCGGTCACGTTTTCAGCATAGCCATTAACCCGTAAGCGACGGCGAGCTGATAAATCTAGGGTGAGAAGTCCTATGGCGGAGTTGGTATGAAGATTCTGGAGTAGTTGTGAGTCGATGGTGGAGATGGGATTCACGTTTAGCGTTTGGGGGCCGGTCACGGTTAGGAAGCCGGGTGGACCGGTGATCAGAGAGGCCCATAGGCGACCGCTGGGGGCGATGGAACTTGCGATCGCAAAAGGTCTGGACCGTAAAAATTCAGTCGCTGCTGGCTCAAACCCGTGCTTAAGGGCACCGGATACTCGTTGGGCCGCAGCTTCCACCCCTGCTTGCTGTTGAACGGCCAGTTCTCCCTCATGAAAAGGCATGATTAGCTCCTAAATGAGATATATGAATAGACCCTGGTATTCTCACCTATAGAGATAAAATAGCTGATTTAATCCCTATAGTTAGATAAAATCATCAACAGGGCCTATCAGCTCTTTTTATGCAGAAATATCACGAAATATTGGCTATTCTAATGCTAGTCCAGACGGTTCTCTTGAATAACCGAAATTAGAGCAGTGCCCTTGTTCATATCATTTTGAAACAGCATCAAAATGAGACGTAAATAAACTCTAGTGGAAGTAAAGGAAAGATGAGGATACAAGCTTGTGCTGGCCCGCTTTAGAGAGCTGTGATTTATATCACGCCAATCACTGGCTGAGAACATTACGATCAGGCTTGTGCCTAGATAGGCTAGAGAACATAACCTGAGAGATATCCTATCAAGATTGGGCATGCTCATGAGTAAGAGAAAGCAAAAATCATGAGGACAGGATTTTTTCCGTCTAGCTGATTTGTCACTATCCAATCAGGTATCCTTTAGGTATAGCTATCAAGGATATTTTTTGGCTTCTAACTACTAGTAACGGGATGAAAAAAAGCTCACCTCTATTGATTGCTCAATTGTCGGACTTGCATTTATTTGCAAACCCTGACCGTGATCTCTTAGGGCTGAATACTTTTTCTTCTCTAGAAGCAGTCGTACAGAAATTAAAACAGCTTCCTGTCCTTCCTGATCAGCTATTACTGACGGGAGATTTAGCACAGGATGAAACTCCTCTTGCTTACCAACTGATCCAATCCTTAATTGCCCCCCTGCAAATCCCCACCTACTGGCTACCAGGGAATCACGACCATCTACCCACCATGCAGGCCACCTTTACAGCGCCTAGCTTTCAGGCTCAAAAGTCTTATCAGATGGGAGATTGGCACTTTTTACTTTTAGACTCTAGCGTGACTGGGAAAGTCTATGGCGGCTTGTCACCGGAGAGTTTAGATTGGCTCAATCAAGAACTAGAGCAGTGCGATCCCCAGCCCACACTGATTGCGCTTCACCATCCTCCGTTTGCGATTAAATCGGATTGGCTGGATCAAATTGGCCTCCAAAACTCGGACGATTTATTTGCCATTCTCGATAGACATCCCCACGTTAAACTGGTGGTCTTTGGTCATATCCATCAGCAGTTTGAACATCAGCGTCGGAGTATCCATTATCTCAGTACGCCATCGACCTGCATTCAGTTTGCTCCTCACAGTAAAACCTTTGCCCTAGATCATGCACAGCCAGGATTTAGGCTCTTTCAGCTCTATGATGATGGCTCTTTTGAGACTGACATTCATCGCGTCATGTTTGAGAAAACCTTAGATTTTTCTGCCAAGGGATATTAAGGTTTTGTTGTTAATTTCATTTCGACGCTCGTCCTTCAGTATGCTGCTTATTAGAAGGATACTGAGTCTATAACCGCTCAAATAAATTTATATGCTAGCGCTATACATGCTTGGAGCGGGTCTGATTTTATCTGGCTTGTTTATGGGGTTGACATGGTTCGGTGGGCGGGTGGTTCGCCAACAAGGACCTAGGTTGGGATTTGTGGGGGCTGCCTTGATGATGGTGCTAGCCCTGCTGCCCTTTGGCTATCTGACGACTTATGTTTGGCGAGCATTTCAAGCCAATGGATGGGCAGAACGGGCCTATCAACTCTGTTTTACCGCTGCAGTGGCCGTGCCGATGTTTACGGGCGTATGCTGTGCGCTCTTGTTACTGTGGGCCTCCTTAGTTGCCCAGCGGCGTCAACGTCGGCGGCGCCAGCGGCGGGTGCGTCCGCGGAGTTAAGGGGTAGTGGTACAGGCCAACACCCGCTGAACCTGACAGGGCGCATCCATGGCTGTGAAGAGTTGGGTCGCTTGGTGGAAGGCTTGGTTGCGATCACAGATCTGATGCATGGCCTGATAGGTCAGCCCCCACTGAAAATACGCTTCTGCCAAGTCACAGGTAGCATTGAGGGGTTTGAGCAGGGCAATTGCCTGATCATGATCGACCACTGCGAGGTTAAATTTGCCTTGCAGTCGGTGAATGACGGCACGTCCCGTTAGGGTTCGGGCCTGGATATGGGGATAGTGGCTGGCTTCTGCCACGGTTAGGGCCTGTTCAAATAGAGCATGGGCTGAGAACAGGTCTCCAAGAGCGGTGTAGGTTTGGCCCAGGAGCTGCATAAAGAAAGCCAGGCGGGCGGCTTGTTCCGTCTTGGGCAGGCGCTCTCCCCAGGCTTGGGTGGCGAGCTGTTGTGCCTGCTCAGTCTTGCCGAGGTGAGTCAACACCAGGGCTAAGCAAATGGAAGCTTTTGGCACCCAACGGTCCTGGTCGGTTTGAGTGGCAATTTTGATTACCTGCTGGAAGCAATGGGCAGAATGTTCTAATTCCCATAAATCTATGTAGTACAACCCTAAACTGAGGTGGGAATCGAGGACTTGAATTTGAAAATGCCGGTGGTGGCGAGGGTCTAAGTTGGGTGATGCTAGGGCTTGAGTGGATAGGCTGAGGGAGTCTTTTTGTAGCGCAATCCCTTGGCGAATCTGCCCCGTGCTCCAGTAGTAGTCCGCCAGAATATTTTGGAGTTCGCAATAGCTGCGATCGCAGGGCAGATGCGTCATCAATGACGGTAACTCCCCCACTAGGGACTGGTGCAACCCCATCCGATAAAGGCTGCTGCCCAAGGATAAGTATTGCTGCCACTGGTTTTGGCGCACCTGGAGCAGTACGGCTGCCGCATGAGGATAGTCTTGAATGGCCTTGTAGTGATAAAAGGCTTCTAGGGCCTGCAAGGCATCTTCAGTGGTCGTCAGAGTCTGGACGCTATCGGACCAATATTGGGCGGCATAGCGGTGGGCCTGTTGCCAGTCAGGACTGGGCTGCAGACGGGTAATAGCGGCAGCACGGGTGACGGGATGTAGCCAATATCGACCTTGGCGGCACTCCACCAAAGATCGGTTTTGCAGAGACATCAGACTGGCCCGTTGTTTCGCTTCTGGTACTTCCCAGAGCAAGGCTAAAACGCCTGCTTTTGAGAGGGTGGCTAGGGTCTGATACCGATAACACCCCAACCGACAAAATAGCTGATAGGCTTGGGGGTCCAGGTTTTGGAGACGGTCAATTTGATTATTAATCAGATGGGCGAGATCCGCCGCAACCAGTAAGTCCTGCTGTTGATCTTGCCAAAAAGCGGCTGCATCGCCACCAAAGTCGGACCGGATCGACCCGCAGAGCAGGGTCATAGCCTTGGCATTGCCCCCATAGGCTCGATGTATTTGCGCTAGTAGCGTTGGGTCAATGGTCAGCTCCTGCAACTGAAAGTACTGCTGCCAAGCCTCTACATCTAAACCTGAAAGCCGGTAATGGTGTAGGTTGAGGCTGGCTTCACAAATGCGATCGCGACTCGTCACCAGGGTTAATCCCAAATTGCGAGGATCTGTCAGGACTCGAAATAGCTCCACATACTGGCGATGCTCTCCAATCAAGAGCCCTTGCTGATCTAGTGCAGGTTCCAGATTATCCACTAGGACTCCAATGGGGCGTTGGTGGAGATGGCGTTTTAAGCGATCTAGACTAATGCCAAATTCTAGTCCTGGCTCTTCATGTAAATCCCGTGTTAACCATTCCTCCACCACCCGCTGGACCGAGGTGATATTGTCGGGCTCTTTGGCCATCAGTAGTTCTAAGACGATTGCAAAGTTTTGGCTCTGCAAATATTGCTGGGCCAATGTCGTTTTACCCAGCCCCCCTTCTCCTTGGATGGCAATGGCCGTTGCCCCTTGCTGGTTGAGGTGGTTGAGGTGGTGGATGGCTTGATGTCGCCCAACGAAGTCGAGCCGATAGGCCTGTTTAGATGGGACTGATCCATGCCTATGGACTGTCAGAACCTGGCGGAGGTTCTTTTTGGTGATTTTCTCGCCCAATATCTGGGATAAGAGCTTCCATAAATCTGACCCTACATCTTTGGCATGGCCTTCAGTACAGCCATAGGCATCGGCAATGTCAAAGTATTTGTATCCCAGCCAAACCTGCCTCAGAATCGTTTGCTGTAATTCGCTGAGACGCTCACCCGTTTGAGCAATCACAAGCTGTTCCACTTGTCTCAGGGCCTGATCTGCATCCATGGTTGAGGGAACGATCTTTCCGTAATCTCCAGTCTAGCCCAGCCCTAACCAGGGATAGATAGGAAAAACCCCACCGGTACTATGGCTAAAAACCGGTGGGGAAATGAGATCTGCTGTGAAAAATTGGTTAGAGGCTCTAAAACCTGTTAGGTATGGACATCTTGACTCAACACCCACGGTCCCACTTGCGGGAAACATGTCAGTAGACTGGTTTTGTCTGTCATTTGTTTCACAAGTCGGTTCTGAATAGAACCCCGACCTATGAGACCGTTACCAGTACTGCTCAAGGATCCAGCTTGGGGCAGATAATTGGTCAAGTCCTCCGTATAGGCGGTTGGCACAGACGGAGGTGAGGACGACAAACTCACATGGGAGTGACAGGAATGGCAGCTCGCTCAAGCTCGCGGGGTAAACCGGAAGAGTTGTGGCGGCTGACATCGCCTTACTTATTAGTATTCCAGCCTCAGGTCTGAGAACGTGATGGCGCTCATGTGTACCTTGTATAAGCTGGGGTATAAGTTTTCTGGTGTGTGCAAAAAAAGACAGATTACCGCCAAACCCTGTGCATTTTACTCTGCCCACTGACGCAACAGATTGGCATGGCTTTTAGAAATGAGGTCAAATTCTGGGGTTTTTCCGTGGGTGGCAAACAGAGATCGCCGAGCTGTATCCAAATCAAATAACAGCTCGCGTTGTTGGACATCCCGCACGAGACTCTGCACCCAGCCCACGGCCACCAAGCGGGTCCCTGAGGTGACCGTCTCGACCCGGTGAATGGTGGACGACGGATATGCGATCGCAGATCCTGCTGCCAATTTATAGGTGTGAACCCCATCGGCTAGCTCCACACAGAGTTCTCCCCCTGTATAGTCCTCGGGCGCATTGAGAAATAGGGTAAAGGACACATCCGAGCGCGCTCCCCCCATAAAGGCGTTATCCACATGGTCTCCATAGGACATACCTTCCTGATAGCGACTAAATAGCAGTGTATGAATGGAACGGGGTTGAATCGCGACCTTAAACAAAGGATGACGCAGGAGAGCGGCCTTGACCCGCTCTTTCAGATCTATACTACAAGTCGCTTGGCCCGCAAGTTGGGTATTGTTTTTGACCAATTTGGCGTGCCAACCTGCCGTGGTTTTGCCATCGACAAAGTCTGCTGTTGCCAGCAAATCCTTTATCTCGGCGAGTTCTTCGGCGGTCAGCACTTCGTCAATCGTTAAGATCATGAAGCGATTTGATTCTCCTGACGCAAGTACGCCTCAATAAAGTTATCTAGGGCGCCATCCATCACACTCTCAATCGCGGTGGTTTCTTGGTTGGTCCTTAAGTCCTTCACCATTTGGTAGGGATGAAACACATAGTTGCGAATTTGGTTGCCCCAGGCTGCTTCCACGGCATCACCGCGAATATCAGCAATCTCTTTGGCCTTCTGTTCTTGAGCAATTACTAACAGTTTGGCTTTTAGCAATGCCATGGCTTTTTCTTTGTTTTGCAGTTGCGATCGCTCCTGGGTACAGCGCACTGCTAATCCCGTCGGCACATGGACAATACGCACCGCCGTTTCCACTTTATTAACGTTCTGGCCTCCCTTACCTCCGGATCGAGAGGTGGTAATTTCCAAATCCGTATCGGGAATATCAAGCTCCACCTCGTGATCGAGTTGGGGCATGACTTCTATCCCAGCAAAACTGGTTTGCCGTTTGCCATTGGCGTTAAACGGGGAAATACGCACCAAACGATGCGTCCCCTTTTCCGCTTTCAGATAGCCATAGGCATAGCGTCCTTCCACTTCCAAGGTTGCTGATTTAATACCAGCCTCGTCCCCTTCCGAGAGTTCTGCCAGATGCACCTTATACCCCTGGCGTTCTGACCAGCGAGTATACATGCGCAGCAGCATTTCCGCCCAATCTTGGGCATCCGTCCCACCGGCTCCCGTATTGATGGTCAGTACAGCTCCCACCTTGTCATAGGGGCCTGACAAGAGCTGCTGTAATTCCCATTGATCGAGCTGCTGATTGAGCTGTTCTAGGTTCCCTGCCGCTTCTTGTAAGAGGCCTGCATCTTCTTCGAGCTGCAGCAATTCGACTAAGGCTTCGGCATCGTCTAGGGTGCCTTGCCAGTCCTGCAGTTGGGTCAAATGGGCTTTAAGGTCGTTGAGATCTTGTAAAACCTTTTGAGCTTTTTCCTGCTCATCCCAGAACTCTGGCTGGGCTGCGAGTTGTTCCAGATCGTTGATTTGAGCGTTGAGGGCAGGCAGGTCAAAGATACTCCTGAGTTTTACCCAGGCGCTCAGATAACTGTTCGACTTCTCGCTTTAGCTCTAACACTTCCATAGCCAAGTTGTACTCAAAACACATTCCTGATTGTAGTGGATTCATCCCGAAGTTAACCGAACCCTCGACATTGCTTGGACCCCGCTTCTCTAGGATGAGTGATGTACCCCTCGGCACCTTGGCAGCAACCCATGTTTAAGACATGATGAGGATTAAAGCTTCGGTAACTTTGCAGGAGCCCCAGTCCTCTATCTCAAGCGATGTTGGTCAGAACCAAAGCATTCTCGGGCCAACAGGAGTGCAAGCTTCCATGAAAATCATTGGCATCATTCTGATTGTTATCGGTATTATTCTGTTTTTTGTTTACTCCAATCTCAAACGGAAACTGGCGAGTTTGCGCCAGGCCCGGCCTGCTAGCATTGCGGAGCTAAACCATCTGGCCAGTGAGATTGCTCTAGAGATGGGCTCGGGGAGCTGGCGCGATTACGTCAAACTGAGGGGCACGATCCAATGTGATCAACCCTTAATATCCGAACTCAAGCAAATGCCTTGTGTGCATTACAACATGACGGTTGTTCGGGAGTATGAAGAACAGGTAACGGAACGAGACAGTGATGACAAGGTGGTCACCAAGACCCAACGTGGCTCGGAAACCCTCTCGCAAAATCGTGAGTCTGTGCCTTTCTTTTTGCAAGATGATACGGGTGAAATTTGGGTAGAGCCTGAGGGGGCTCAAATTGAAACGGTGCGGGTGTTGGATGAATTTAGTCCAGAACAGCCTTCGGGAGGACAACTCTCTTTTGGTGGTTTTTCCTTATCCCTCAGCAGTGCCGAAACGGGGCGGCAGACGATTGGCTACCGCTATCAGGAGTCCGTATTACCGGTTCAGCGGCAAGTCTTTGTGGTGGCTCAGGTCAGCGATTTCAACCAAAGCCTCATTCTGGAAAATCCAACGACGAAAGGCCAGCGATTTGTGATTTCCCTGAAGTCAGAGGAAGCCTTAGCCCAAACCACACAAACATCAGTTACTTATGCTTTCTATGGCATGATTTCGACCTTAGTGGTTGGAGGACTGCTCGTGATCTTTGGGTTGCTCTCTGCTTAGAAAGGTATATGGTTTGGCTAGCAATCCCTCCAGTACTGGAGTTAAGAGGGTTTAGGGAAATAGCTAATAATCGATAACATCGCGCCTTGTGGATCTTGAATAATGGCAAAGCGGCCCACATTGGGAATGTCAGTTGGAAGTCTCATCACTGTTCCCCCAAGTTCTGTTGTGGTCTTGGCCGTTGCATCTACATCATCGACGGTGACATAAATGCCCCAGGTGGGTGGACAGCCGGCCGCCTCGTCCGGTATGGGCATCAATCCTCCCCCCACTTCTTTCCCGTTAGACTGCAGTACCGTATACATCATGCCGGGCATGGGTTGATCCTGCATTTCCCAACCAAAGAGCTGAGCATAAAAGGTCTGAGCTGCATCTGTATCTGTTGTCATCAGTTCGCACCAACTAAAAGTACCATGCTGTTCCCAAGGGTTAGCCATTATGTAATGCTCCTACAGACGTTGAAATACACTTTAGTAGTTTATATGTACTATTGTTGAAAACAAGTTAAGTTTTATCTAGCGTTCGAGAAGTGTGGATAAGCTTGAATTTTCTTATATGTTGTCGCGAGATGTAACCCACTCAACTTCAAGGGTGGTAAGGGATCTACAAATAAATAAGGTACCCATCAATTGGGCACAATCTTGATATCCCATTTGGGTAACGCTTCAGAACATAGCCATTGTTGTTTGTAGGCTTCTAGCTCATCTGAGGGCACAGTAATGTTCTTTTCATAGGTGCCCTCAATCAAATGAACCAAAGGCTTCAATCCATTCCAGGTCATATTCGATGCCCACTGGACAGCCGTATCAATGGAGTTGAGGATAGTGCCATTCCAATATTGTTCCAAGGCTGCCCAACATCGCTCAATCGGATTGTATTTGCTGTGATAGGGCGGATAGTAAATCAGATGAACCGATAATCGTGTCATTTGGACAAACTCAACCATACGCTTGATAAATTGTGTGCGGTTACTGCGCACTGCAGAGCCGCCATCAAGGTTAATTTCTAATCCCTCTATCTGAGGATAGTTATCGTGATGTTCGCGCCACCAAGCCTCTAAACAATCAACAATAAAATCAGTAGTTTCAGCAGACTGACCAAAGTAAATTGACAGTTGCCCTGCGAGCACATCGAGAATCCCGAAGGGTACCAAAATAGCGTCCCAATGGTCATCATGGTCATTGGCTTTTGTCGCGTCTAGGGTACGAGCTTTGCCGCCACGAGAGAGGTTGCCAATTTTAACTTTGGCTTTGCTATCAATCGAGATGCGCAATAGGTTGGGGGCCGCATCGGCAGCATAATTGGCTTGAGCGACATTTGCGAAAATCGCATCGGTTTGCGGCAGTTTTTTCAGGGGTTTAACTTTTTGGGTTTTTAAGCGATAACCCATTCGATTCAATAGATTGCCGATGGTTTGACGGGTTGGTAATGCCTCATCGCTGTAGCCTTTCTCCTCAATCAATGCCTCACGCACGGCCCTGGCACTGATACGGGTGTAGTACAACGTTGATTTGAACTTCGGATCAGCTTGGGCTTCACCATCAACTAAATCCCGAATGTCAGTTGCTAAATGGGGTAGTTTCGTTTCGCTAAGCTGACGACCTCGGGCTTGATAGTTGTCAACGCATCTAATGCCAGTCCGTCGTTCATCAAGGCCCAGTTGAACACTGGTACGTCTCCAACCTAAATGACGCTCAGCTTTGCGGGCAGAGCCGTCCAGGTAGTCTTCAGCCACTTTTGCCATGAATGCTCGCTTGTGTGGGCCTGTCAGTTTCTTGGCGGCATCTCGAAACGTCTCTTTTATAGGGGCATCTAGCATCAGATATCCTCAAAACAATCGGTCAATCATGTATTGACTTGTTTCTTAGATTCGCAGGTACTTTATTTCTTGGCAAGTCCCTAAATGGTCTAAGACTTCACTCTTTGCGAGGTAAGGCAACTGATAACGCATAAGATAAACGTCTGGCGGTTGTGTTTCATCCATATGTTCTAATCAGTCAAATGGCTTATGCGACGTGACCTCTTTGGTACTAGCTATCTAGTTACGCGGTCCTGCAACTTCGGTTGAATGTAGTAATATCATGTTCAACGAGATTAGAAGCCATCAATCGCTCTGTTTTTTGTCGCCAGACCAGTTGTCGTTAGCAGTGAGAAATAGGGTGACTGGAATGCAGTGGTATCAGTTGCGTCGTTCCAGCCGTTAATACAATACGTCCTTGTTCATCACGAGCCCAGCTTTGGGCCTCAACTATGTTGGCTTGAGTCTTTGTAGCAGGTGGCTGTCTGGAGGGTTGTATCGGAGTGAGCTTAAATTTGCTCACATTTTTAGACGTAAAAGATTTGGAGTTTAATGATGGAGAGTTGCGCAAGTCGTGCCATATAGCAGGTGCTGTTTGCAGTTGACTGGGACTTAATGGGACTCCTCCATGCCCAACGTCCACGAACGTGCTATTCCCTAATGCCTGACCAGGACGGCATCCCCGTTCGATGGTTTGAGAAGCTTCGACTGTCTCGGGCAGATCCGTCAAACTGTCACTAGGATCAATTTCAGGATTGTTCACTTCAACGATGCCGTTGAGAGTTGGGTCATTTTGGGAAATGGCAGTGATGTCGCTGAATACAGTTGGCTGATTGTTAACCTCTAATCCAAACAAGCCTTGAGTGGTAATTGAGATTTTGCCACCTCGCCCAGACGTTGCATTTGCCAAAATATCGCTATTTTCAGTCGGTAAAGCCACAATCAAAGCAGCATCAATATTAATATTGCCGCCATCACCAGGGCCATTGGCTGTGGCAGAAATCAAGCTATTATTCCGCATCACCAAAGCATTACTGATATGTAAATCGATATCACCACCATTCCCAGAGATTGTGGATGCCGTGATGCCTCCTTGGTTGGCTAGGAAGATGCGATCAGCAACTATTTGCAAAGTTCCAGCATTCCCTGGTCCATCATTTCTGACACTGACAGAAGCGCCATTCGTAATCCGTAGATCTGGGGTATTAATCTTGAGGTTCCCAGATCTTCCTGTTGGAATAGGGGGTAGTCCAAAAGCAGCGCGTAACTCAGGACTAACAAGACTCCCAGAAGCAACAATTAGGCTACCTCCACGACCTGATGGCGCTCGGCCATTAACCTCAATAGATTCTGTGGCATTGATCGTTACGCTTCCTGCCGTACCATTTGCAAACGTTGAAGAATCTACTCTGGCACCATCTTTGATGACCAACCGTTTTGTATGAATGGTTAAGTCACCTGCAGTACCACTTGCCAGACTAGGAGCTGTTACAGCACTGACTGAAAACAATTTAGGATCTATGCCAACAATCTCAATTAGTTCCGAGACAGACAGCGTTAGATTTCCTCCGTTGCCACTACTTAAGGTTGCGGATGTTACTAAGCCACCTGCACTTACCCTAAGGTTTGGAGTCGAAATAAATGCATTTCCAGCGTTCCCCGATCCAGAAGTGTTGGTACTTAGCAGGCTAATCAAACTTGGATTTAAGGGTGAAGAGCCAAGGACGGCTATGGAATCAGTGGCATTAATGTTTAAAGTCCCCCCTGTGCCAGAGCCAATAGTACTGACAGAAATGAGTCCCCCTTCTTTAAGAACCAGTTTGGGAGTGGATAATGCAATGTCGCTACCACGACCAGTCGTCAAAGTGGTGGCCGTAAGGCCGCTGCGGATATTAGTTTTGGGATTAGCACCAGTCAGATCAATCGCATCAGAGGCGTTAATAACCAAACTCCGTCCAGCCTGATTCCCCCGATTTTGAATCCGAAGAAGTGAACCATCCGTTAAAGACACACGATTGCCTTGTACATGAATGGAGCCTGTAGGACTACCGTTGAAACCGCTACCATCGACTAAGGTTTGTTGAGAAAGTTGGATATCACCAAATCTTTGAACATTTTGGTAACTAAAACTCCACCCGAACGAAGAAAGTTGTATAGGGACAAAACCGGTCTGTACCCCTCCAAGGTGAATACTTCCCCCTGGTGCCGTGAGTACTTTACCGTTCAGATGCAGAGTATTACCAAGAAGTGCCAAAGTTTTGGTTGGTTTGACGGTTAAATCAAATTGACGACTTCCAGTCCGTTGCGAGAGAGGAAACAGTGGGTTTGTTGATATCAGCTGATGTCCTGAACCTTGAGCAATGATTTTTGCAGATTGATCATTGAACTGTAAGCCTAACGGCACCCTAATCGATAGTGGGGGAGGAGCTTTAGGATTGGCTGCACTATACTCAGCGTTGTGCTCAAAAATGAGGTTAGTTGCAGTGGTGGCAATAAAAGAGCCATTGAGATCCAAGGAGGCATGTGGTCCAAAATAGATACCTGATGGATTCATCAAGAAGAGGTCTGCATTACCTACAACGCCTAAGGTGCCATTGATTGTTGTGAACCTTCCACCAGTGATACGGGTTAGAATCATGTCAATTGCTGTTGGGGGGGTGAAGTAGGCTGATTGCCCTGGTGAAATATTTAAGTTCTGAAGACTATGGAATAAGAGTTTCCCTCTAGAAGCGCCACCTTTAATGATGAAACGATTATTCTGTGGTTCAACGATAGAGTGTTCGTTAACTAAAGATTGGTCTGGCGTTATTTGAGCATTACTAGGTAAAAGAAATAGGCTCCAAATTGCTACAGCCTTGATCCATGGAACTAACGTCTTTATCCTTACCCACTTTAATGCGGGTAGATATCTAAGCTGCAGCATCTATGCGTTTCGGAGAAACTACCTACAGGAGATATCGGTTAATGCTGAGGCACTTACTTAGTGATTAACGAAAATTTATGATGGAAAAGCTGAGTCTTCAGATTCGTGAACTTTAACCTTTAGTCACATTGCACAATTAACCCGTGATTCTCTTTGCTTAGCATCATGTATATAGATGCAACAAACCGACTCCCGCTTGCCGAAATGGTGCTTGTCCCGGCATCCTGCCGTCAGTCCTCACATGGATCAGATCGGTTGATTATTTAGTGGTGGGAGTTGCTTTGAGATAGCAGTACAGAAATAGAAGCTAGACTTATCGGCCCCCTTCTTGAAGAATGACGCGGTTGCCGCCAGCTCTTTGGGCTTGGCGGAGAGATTGTTCGGCGGCAGCGATGAAATTAACTGGAGATAACTTTGGGGTTGGCACAATCGTCGCAATCCCCAAACTTAAGGTAATGGCTTGGTCTGGTAAAGGAGAAGTCGGACTGTCCTTTAGCGCTTTGACCCGGAGCCGAATTTTCTTGGCGATACAGGCTGCTTCATCAATGGAGGTTTGAGGGAGCAGGACCGCGAAGGTATCGCCATGATAGCGGGCCAGCATATCTGTAGAGCGCTCAATATTGGCTTGAATGACTTTAATCACTTGTCCAATATAGGTGTTGCAGGCTGAGTCACCATATTGTCGGCGCAAGCGGTCAAAGTCATCTACTTCACATAGAAATAGAGATAAAGGCTGTCGGTCTTGCTCCAAACGTTGCCAGATACTATCTAATCGGGTATCAAAATGAGAACGAAGTGAGACTTGCACCACACTTTTGCGAGTCCATCGCTGCTTCACTTGCCGATAGAGACGTTTGGGCTGAAGGGTTTGCCATAATTTCAGGGGCAATGATTTCAGCGCAAAAGCCTTGGGTTGCTGCAACGGTTCAAATGAATCTGTTGGTTCTGACAAATCATTTGAATAAAAAGGAGGTTGAAAAGACACTCTGGTACTCCATAGAGCTGAATCGAAGCTGAATCGCCAACTTCCTCATCATTTGGATAAAGTTAACCAGGTATCTTGCTTCAAAGAGAACCTAGTATCTATGGCCTTTCTCCCCTAAGGTCATAGAAACCGTTGACTCGCAGTTAGCAATATCAACGTGCATATCGAGGAAGAACCGATTCTAAACGGTCTGAAAGCTATAAGGAATGGCTGTTTAACAGCCAAAGACGTAGTATTACGACTGAAAATGCAAATCTATCTTAGCGCAACAACGGCTGAAGTTTGATAATTCCTGTGACAAAAGTTTTGGATGGCCAATTTTATTCATTTTGGTGAAAAATGCCTCGTCCTAAGAAGGATTAATGCTTGACGATTGGCTTTTGTAGTATTTTGTAGTACAATTAATTATGATTGTCTTAAGCTTTGCAAAATCAACATGGTTAAGTGTATTTACGCCTGCATAATTCCCAAAAATGAGCGAGATAGTAACAATATGCAGAAAAATCTTGATAATCAAGGTTAACGGTTATTTAAGGCCTTCTAGCGTTACTAGTTAAAGATAGCTATACACTCTAAACTTGATCACCGATACGAAGATTAGATTAGTATGCATTTCCTGCATGGATATTTGTGGCTCTTCTGACCCTATAAAGCTAATAGAATGCCTTGAATGTAGAAAAATCTCAATATTTTCGGTTCTATACTTATTTATTTCAACCATCAGCCTGAGTCTCAAAGAAATAGATCAATTAGTTAGTAGAAAAAGATGGCAATTTACTTCTATTCAAGTAGAGAGAAGCCCTATGGTTGTTTTTCTAATTTTTCAGCCCATGGGTTGACCCTAGATGGCGTTTGGTGGCCAACGAGTGAACATTATTTCCAAGCTCAAAAATTTGTAGGCACTCCCCATGCGGACCAAATCCGTCAGGTGAAATTGCCTAAGGATGCGGCTCGTCTAGGAAGACAGCGGACTCGACCCCTACGGCCTGACTGGGAAGCCGTAAAAGATGATGTCATGCGTCAAGCGGTGCTGTGTAAATTTGAGACCCATGCAGATATCCGAGACATTTTATTGTCAACGGGTCATCAAGACTTGGTTGAGAATGCGCCTGGAGATTATTACTGGGGCTGTGGCCAGAATGGCACAGGTAAAAATATGCTGGGGAAAATTTTGATGGAAGTGCGAGAGAGATTGCGGGCGGGTTAGCGCGATGGCGGCTTGAGGTGATGAAATTAATCCTGTTTGAAGATGCTGTAGCGTTTTGCGATCGCACCCAACCTTACTTACTGCGCTATCCCGCTGAACATAATCTGCTGCTGGGGATTCAAAGTGCTCTGGTGCGGGTGCCAGAAGCGTTTACCACGTCCCCCGATCTATTTTTGGTGGAATCGGCAGGAGAGATTCAGGCCGTGGGGATGCGAACTCCTCCTTACAATTTGGTGCTGTCCAAGGTCCAGAATTTAAGCGCCGTAGAAATCATTGTGGACTATTTTCAGCAGGCTGAGACCGCTCTAGCTGGTATCAATAGTTTTATTCGTGAAGCCCAAGCTTTTTCTCAGGCTTGGCAGTCCCACACGGGACAATCCAGCACCTTAAAGATGCACTTGCGGATTCACCAATTGACCCAAGTCCATCGACCAATGTCGGTTCAAGGCTATTTACGGAAGGCAACGAGACGCGATCGCAAACAGCTGTTGGAATGGTCAGAGGCGTTTTCTTTGGAAACCTTTGGTGCCCTGGAAACGGATATTGAACGCATTCTGGATTTGCAGATCAAACGGCAAGACCTGTATGTGTGGTGCGATCGCAAACAGGTTTCGATGGTGGTAGGACGGGTGTCTCAACCAGGAGGGGGCCGCATTGGCCCGGTCTATACGCCTCCAGACTGTCGGCGACGGGGATATGCGACAGCCTGTGTTGCGGCCGTGAGCCAAATGCTGCTTGATCGCGGTGCCCAGCGTTGCTGTCTGTTTACCGATATTACGAATCCGACGTCCAACCATATCTATCAAACCATTGGGTATGAAGCCGTTTGTGACTGGTATGACTATCGTTTTGCCTAACGAGCTGTTTGAGGGCCTTTAATAGGTTTTTCAATAGGTTAGGTTCTGAATGGCAGTCTGAATGGGTAGGTAACCTATTCATCGGTGTGACAGCATTCGCAATAGCCATGCACGGTGATCTCATAGCTCTTCACCTGTAGCCCTGAACGCAATCCCTGAAAATTGGGTGTCTGGAATTGTTCCCAGGGAATATCTTCCACTTCACCGCAAGACTGACATCGAAAATGGTGGTGGGGGTCAATATTGGCGTCATAACGACAAACGCCTTCTTCCAAGAGCACCTCACGCACCAGCCCCACATCTCTCAGGGCTTGGAGGGTTTTATAGATCGTGGCCTGAGAAGAGGTGGGCGCCTCTTGGTTTAAATCGCTCAAAAGTTGTTCTGCAGTGGGATGATCAGAACGGGCCAGTAAATCTGCATAGACGGCAAAGCGTTGAGGGGTGACTCTTACCCCTTTGGCCTTCAGGGTTTGGATAATACTATCCGCTTGTCGTTGCATGTATACCTCCTCCAATGTGCCAACCTCATACGGTTGGAGACATCTGGTTTTCAGCGACCTTAGTACCTAAACTAGCACTCTAAGATACGAGTCGTCCATTTTTAGAATTCACTCATATAACTAAGTAATTATCCTCATTGTTTTATTCTTAAAACAGAATTATTCTGAGATAAGTTCGGAGATTGTATCGTTACATCTGCAAGAATTTGCAAGCCAATAGAGAGGTCAGTATGGCTAGTATGAAACGCATGCTAATACGGCTTTCAAGCCTCAGAACGGTTTTGAGTCAGGCTTTTGGGGCTGGCAACACCCATCTCTCTGAGGGGGATGCTATTGATTTGCAAGATCTGAAATCCATTCCAACACACCCATCACAACTGACAGGAGAAGAGACTATGAGTAGTGCGTCCAAGTGCCCCTTTTCGGGCGGAGCCTTGAAGTTCACTGCCGGTAGTGGCACCGCCAATCGAGATTGGTGGCCGAATCAGTTAAACCTACAAATCCTCAGGCAGCATTCTCCCAAATCCAATCCAATGGACAAGGCGTTCAACTACGCCGAAGCCTTCAAAAGTCTTGACTTAGCTGCTGTCAAGCAAGATATTTTCGATTTGATGAGAAGCTCTCAGGACTGGTGGCCTGCTGACTATGGTCACTATGGTCCCCTCTTTATCCGCATGGCCTGGCACAGTGCGGGCACCTATCGGATTGGAGATGGTCGTGGAGGTGCAGGGACGGGCAACCAACGGTTTGCCCCGATCAATAGTTGGCCCGATAATGCCAACCTCGACAAAGCCCGCATGTTGCTATGGCCGATCAAGCAAAAATATGGCGCTAAAATCTCTTGGGCTGACCTGATGATCCTGGCGGGTAACTGTGCTTTGGAGTCCATGGGATTCAAGACCTTTGGTTTCGCCGGGGGCCGCGAAGATATTTGGGAACCGGAAGAAGACATCTACTGGGGTGCTGAAACAGAATGGCTGGGCGACCAGCGCTACACCGGAGACCGTGACCTAGAGGCTACCCTAGGCGCAGTTCAGATGGGACTGATCTATGTGAATCCAGAAGGCCCCAATGGTCATCCTGATCCGGTGGCTTCAGGTCGAGATATTCGCGAAACCTTCGGGCGCATGGCCATGAACGATGAGGAGACGGTGGCGTTAACAGCAGGTGGACACACTTTTGGTAAATGCCACGGCGCTGGGGATGATGCTCACGTTGGCCCGGAACCTGAAGGTGCCAGTATTGTAGATCAAGGTCTGGGCTGGAAGAGCAGTTTTGGCACAGGCAAGGGCGTTCATGCGATCACTAGCGGTATTGAAGGGGCCTGGACCACCAATCCCACTCAATGGGACAACAACTATTTTGAAAATTTATTTGGCTATGAGTGGGAGCTAACCAGAAGTCCTGCTGGGGCCAATCAGTGGGTGCCCCAAGGGGGCGCAGGGGCGAATACCGTGCCGGATGCCCACGATCCATCCCGACGCCATGCACCGATTATGACCACCGCCGATATGGCCATGCGGATGGACCCCATCTATAGTCCCATTTCCCGGCGATTCCTCGATAACCCGGACCAGTTTGCAGATGCCTTTGCGAGAGCGTGGTTTAAGTTGACCCACCGAGATATGGGGCCTCGCTCCCGCTATTTGGGGCCGGAGGTGCCGGAGGAAGAGCTGATTTGGCAAGATCCAGTGCCTGCGGTTGATCATGAGCTAATTAATGAGCAGGATATCGCCACCCTGAAGAGCCAAATTCTAGCAACGAATCTAACGGTGTCTCAACTGGTGTCCACTGCCTGGGCCTCGGCTGTAACTTACCGGGACTCGGATAAGCGGGGGGGAGCAAACGGAGCCCGGATTCGTCTAGCCCCCCAGAGAGATTGGGAAGTCAACCAGCCCGCTCAATTGGCCACAGTGCTCCAGACGTTGGAGGCGATTCAAACCACCTTCAACCATTCTCAGATCGGTGGCAAGCGAGTGTCCCTGGCAGATTTGATTGTTCTCGGGGGCTGTGCAGGAGTAGAGCAAGCGGCGAAAAATGCCGGTTGGTATGACATCAAAGTTCCTTTTAAGCCTGGACGCACGGATGCAACACAGGCCCAAACCGATGTGACCTCCTTTGCCGTGCTGGAACCCAGAGCAGATGGGTTCCGCAATTACCTCAAAGGCCTCTATCCTGTTTCTGCAGAAGAACTGTTGGTGGATAAGGCCCAGCTATTGACGCTGACGGCGCCTGAAATGACAGTGCTAGTCGGTGGTCTGCGGGTGTTGAATGCCAATGTGGGACAGGCCCAGCATGGTGTGTTTACTCACCGGCCTGAGAGTCTCACTAATGACTTCTTCTTGAATCTGTTGGATATGAGCGTGACTTGGGCGGCGACGTCGGAGGCTGAAGAGGTGTTTGAAGGACGCGATCGCAAAACCGGTGCCCTCAAGTGGACTGGAACCCGGGTGGATTTGATCTTCGGTTCCAACTCTCAACTGCGAGCCTTAGCAGAAGTCTATGGATGCGAAGACTCTCAACAGCGCTTTGTTCAGGACTTTGTGGCAGCCTGGGATAAAGTAATGAACCTTGATCGCTTTGATCTGGCTTAATCTTGATCGAGCTTTCGTCTTAGGTGAAAGACCCTGATTTTACGGTCCTGTAGGAGAGATTCTTGCAGGACTGTAAAACAACGGGTTGACTAAAACTTTTACAGAGATTGGGGAAGACCTGCACCCTACCGGAACAGAAGCACAGGCACTTGCACACTTCTCAATAGCTGAACTGTGGTACTACCGATCACAAGGTGGCGAATGCGGCGATGACCGTAGGCCCCCATCAGCAACAGACTGATTTGGTGTTGTTCGATATAGTCAGCAATCACCTTTTCAGGGGCTCCTGCAGAGAGGGTGGTCGATACCGTCAGTCCAGCCTGTTGCAGAGTCTCTTCGGCATCGGCTAACTCTTGCGATCGCACTGCATCGGACTCTTTCTTGGCCACCGTCAGCAGATGAACCTCTAGATTCTTAAACCCTGGGGCACTGTCCACTAAGAAATTCAAGACCCGCTTCCCCGTGGGGCTGCCGTCATACGCCACCAGCAGCTTTTCAATCGGCGCAAAAGTTTGTGGGGTCACCAGGCAAGGCTTCGCACTACTACGCACAATCCGATCGACATTAGCTCCTAGGTGACCAGAAGCAAACTCCGCCGCCTCTCCCCGCTTACCCAAGACAATCAGATCAGATTCGGCCTCAAAGTCATGAAAGCAGTCCACGAGGAAACCTGTGGGATTGAGCAGTTCGACATTACTGAGTCCTTCTGCTTTAAGAACTTGCTCTGCATTTTGCAGAATCAACTTTGCCCGTTGTTTGTTGAGTTTGGCTTTTTCATGCTCTAGGGTCACCAACTCGTTTAACAGCTGCTCGGATGCGCCCAGGCCAATACTGCCGCTTAGATTGCCGGTAGAAACGACCTTTTGGCGAATATCGCTGACAAACAGAACCTTCATCTGAGCTTGGAATTGGTGGGCCAACCAGGCCCCATATTTATAAATACTGTCTGCAAAGGCAGATCCATCGGAGCAGAGAAGAATGGTTTTCATACAGGTGATTTCCCTAAAGGATGGCGGGCAGGTGTAGCACTAAGACGGTTCGTTGGAGATCAGTTCCTCATCTGTAGCCAAGCGATTGAGAAGTGTGGAGCTGGCTTCATTCAGACCCACCACATTGACTTCGACCCCTTGACGGCGAAACTTCTGAACAGCCTTATCGAGCATTTCTACTGCCCCTTGGTCCCAGAGGTGAGCATGGGTAAGGTCAATGGTGACCTGCTCGACCAGCTCAGCAAAGTTAAAGGAGGCCATGAATTCATCCCGAGACAGAAAGAAAATCTGCCCAGACACTTTATAGACTCGGTGAGCCCCCTCGTCTAGCATCACCTGATCCACCAATACTAACTGGGCAATCTTGCGGGAGAAAAATACCGTACTCATAACAATGCCTGTGGCTACCCCAAGGGCAAAGTTGCGGGTGAAGATAATCACAAACATTGTCGTCAGCATGACCACGACTTCACTGCGGGGCACCCGAGGAATATTGGTGAAGGAGGACCAGCGGAAGGTACCAATGGATACCATAATCATCACCGCGACCAGGGCAGCCATGGGCATCTGTCTCACCCAGTCCTGCAAGAACAGAATCGCCATCAGTAAAAAGATGCCCGCCGCCAGACTAGACAGCCGACCTCGGCCCCCAGATTGGACGTTAATCACCGACTGACCAATCATGCCGCACCCCGCCATGCCACCAAAGAATGCCGTCACCATATTGGCGATGCCTTGGCCTTTGGCCTCTTGGTTCTTGTCGCTAGGAGTGTCGGTCAAATCGTCCACTAAAGAGGCTGTGAGGAAAGACGCTAACAGCCCGACAATGGCGAGGGTTAGAGAATAGGGCAGGATGATATTGAAAGTCTCAAGATTGAAAGGGACTTGAGGTAAGGCAAAGAGGGGCGGTGTCGTGGGTAGCTCGCCCATATCGCCGACGGTGGGCACGTCTAAACGTAGGGCAATGGCCGCAATGGTCATCACTGCTAAGGCGACCAGGGGCGATGGTACCGCTTTGGTAAAGCGCGGCAGGATATAGATAATCCCCAGAGACAGCACGGTAAGGACATAAACCGTAGGAGGCACGTTGGTGAGCTGGGGCAGCTGTGCCATAAAGATCAAGACAGCGAGGGCATTGATATAGCCGATCATGACCGCTCGGGGCACAAATTTCATTTGGCGACCCAGTTGGAGTATGCCAAAGATGACCTGGAAAATGCCGGTCAAAAAGGTGGCGGCCAGCAGATATTGCAGGCCATGCTCTTTGACTAAATCCACCATTAATAGGGCCATGGCGCCAGTGGCTGCCGAGATTGAGCCGGGTCGTCCGCCCAGAAACGAGGTAATCACGGCAATAATAAAGGAGGCATAGAGCCCGACTTTAGGATCTACCCCAGCAATGATCGAAAAGGCGATCGCTTCCGGTATCAGCGCAAGGCCGACCACGGCCCCGGACAGCAAGTCGGCCTTGGGATTAACCAACCACTCCCGTTTAAGAGCACGCCAGTTGAGATTGAGAGGGGGAATGTTCAAGGGGTCTCCTTAAGCCTGAAAATGTGGATCTGGATGAATGGAAAATAATGTCGGTCAGCCTTGGGGGCAAATGGGTCTCTAGGCTAAATTTTTAAGTGGATCGATGGAAGTGCTGTAGCGGGATGTACCTCAGCCAAGGGATGCTAGTCCTCGCCGATTCCAGTGAGTGGGATTGCAGATGCCTTTGCCGTTATAAACCCGACGAGTGGTTTGCCCATGTTTTGGAGGGTGTTTGCAGGAGAACACCATCACATGTGAGCAAATTTACTTAAGATTTTTTTAATATATGCCTATCTAAAGGCATATTGGTGGCAGTGTCTAGGGGCAATAAGAGACGATGCCACGATTCATCTTGAGACTGTTGGCTAGGTAATTGCAAAGAACCGTATGGCGATTGCCTTCCTGCTGTACCCTTAACAAGTGTTGGTTATTTGCTCTTGGACTTCAGCGATATGAAACGATTTTTACTCCCCAGCTTGTTGGGATTGTTGCTTGTCGCTTGTTCAGCACCAGAAAGTACCCCACCCAAACAACAGCCTTTTGTGGCTGGCGCAATCCCTGACCAAGATCCTGAAAAGCTTCAGCGTCTTTACAGTAAGTTAGCCACTTATTTAGAAGCCGAACTAGAGATTCCGGTGACCTATAAACCCGTCAATAACTATGCGGCTGCGGTCACCGCTTTTCGCGTGGGGGATTTAGATATGGTGTGGTTTGGGGGCCTGACTGGAGTTCAGGCGCGCTTACAGGTTCCCAAGGCCCAGGCCATTGCCCAGCGGGAAATTGACGCCAAGTTTACCAGTGTCTTTATCGCCAATAAAGCGAGTGGGATTGAACCTTTTGAAGCCGTTGAAGGATTAAAAGCACTGAAAGGTCGGACTCTCACCTTTGGTAGTGAATCCTCCACCTCGGGACGGCTGATGCCCCAATACTTTATGCAGGAGGCCGACCTTACCCTTAAAGATCTAAAGGGCAATGTGGGGTTCTCGGGGTCTCACGATACGACGATTAAAGTGGTCGAAGCTGGCACCTATGAAGTAGGAGCCTTAAATTCCCAAGTCTGGAAGGATCGAGTAGCGGAAGGCAAGGTGGATTTAGACAAAGTCCAGGTGATTTGGGAAACGCCGTCTTATTTTGACTATCATTGGGTGATCAATCCCCAGGTAAGCGAACGCTACGGCCCTGAGTTTATTCCTAAAGTTCAGGAGGCCCTACTCAAGCTCGACCCCGCTGTCCAGGAGCAGGCGGAAATTTTAGATCTCTTTGGGGGGAGTTCGTTTATCAAGACCGATAATAGTAACTATGCTCAAATTGAAGCGATTGGCCGCCAAATCGGCAAGATCAAATAGCATTCTGGCTCTCCGTCAGGTCAGTCATCAGTTTGGAACCGTGATGGCCCTGGCGGATGTCAGTTTTGCCATCTATCCTGGCCAAATCGTTGCTTTAATTGGCTCTAGCGGTGCGGGTAAAAGCACCCTTTTACAATTACTCAATGGCACTCTTCAGCCCACAGCAGGTGAAGTATGGGCCATGGGACAGCTTTGGCAGGCCCGATCTGCCCGGCGGATTCAACGCCAAATTGGCACCATTTATCAGCAGCTTCATTTGGTTCCGTCTTTGCGAGTGATCCATAACGTCAATGCGGGACACTTGGGGCGCTGGCCGTTTTGGAAAGCGGCGGCTTCCTTGGTGTGGCCCTTGGAGGTGGAGACGGCCCAAACCGCTCTAGCCCAAGTGGGTATCCCTGATAAGCTCTATGCCCGTACCGATCGTCTCTCTGGCGGCCAGCAGCAGCGAGTGGCCATTGCCAGAGTTTTGGTGCAAGATCCAGCGATTATGCTGGCCGACGAACCGATTGCTAGCCTTGATCCAGAACGCAGCCATGACATTATGCGACTGCTGAGTCGTCTCGTGCGGGAACGGGGCAAGACGTTGGTAGTGAGTTTGCATGGGGTGGAGTATGCGCAGCGGTATTGCGATCGCATCATCGGTCTCAAGCAAGGCCAAGTCCAGTTTGATCTGCCCGCCCAGGACGTTACCCCGGAACAGCTCCATCATCTGTATCAGCTCGACAACCCACCCTCTAGCTAGGTCAGTACAATCAAGATCAGCCCCTCAGTTCTGGTCGTCATGTCATCTCTTTCCTCTCCCGCTGCTCCATCTGTGACAGAATCCGTTTACCGGATTTCGCCGCTGATTCGCTATAGTCTTTGGCTGTTCTACTTTGCCCTCGTTATTCCTTTGCCGATTTTGGCAAACGTAAATCATGTGGGGGTTGTGACTCAAGGTAGCCTCTATATGGGTTTAGGCCTGGGGGTGGTGGCCCTAGCTGCAGCGTTAAGTGAGCAAGTCCATCTTTCAGCCGCAGGTATGGAGATTCGCTATCCCCAATGGGTGCCTGCCTGGTTTCGGCAAGGCTGGGAGTTGGCCTGGACCGAGATCACGGCGATTAAGCCTCGACGAACGGGCCAAGGTGGTCTGGTCTATTACTTGGTGTCTGCCGATGGTTCGGCTCAGCTTCTGCCGATGCGGGTGGCTGGCTTTGGCCAAATGACCCGCACCATTGAAGACCAAACCGGCTTAAAGATGGCAACCGTCAAGCCCCTGGCTCAAGTCTGGATGTACGGTATTTTGCTGGGCTTTAGTGCTTTATTGGCCCTGACCGATGCCTGGATCTTGTGGAATGGCATCAGCCATTTAGGGGGATAGGCTCATACCCCACTTTTTGACGATGAAGGCTTGGCAATAAAGGTCGGCGTAATCACACCCCGGTCAAAAGGCTGACCGTTGACCCCAATTCCATTAATCACAAGCTGATGCTCATAGACCGCAATCGCTGCAAAACCGAGCTGTGAACTGGCAAACGCAGTCCAATCTGACGAGCCTGTGGGTCGTAGTCGGGCTCCTACCCCGCAGGTCAGATAGGTGGTGCCGGCAATGGGCTGGGTGCGCTCATAATGGTGCTCATGGCCATTGATATAGAGCTGAACCTGGTATTTCGCAAACAGGGGCGTTAACTGCTCTCCTAGGCCGGGATATAGTTTGGGGGTCCCCAGTAATGGTCCTAGGCGTGAGGCTAGCTCCCATTTAATACTGTGTAAGCCCGACGCATAAATCGGATGATGCCCCAGAACAATCTTCCAGTTAGCCTCAGATCGGGCCAGCTCAGCTTCCAGCCATCGCAATTGAGCGGGCCAGTGGGGACCTGGATTCGTATCTAGGGCAAAAAACTGAACCGAGTCTCGGGTAAAGGTATAGTAGCGACCCGCCATATGAAAACCGGGGTAGCGAATCTGCCCCTCGCCTCGTTGAGACATGACATCGTGATTGCCCAACACGGCATGAAACGTAATGCCGTGTTGCAGCAAAGGCCCATAGGGTTGCTCGAAAACCTCGCTAATACGCTCCATTTCTCCCCCGTCGTAAACGTTGTCTCCAGCTAGGAGCGCTAACGAGCACGGGTTTTGCTGATGGAATTGGGCCATCGCCTGGGCGACATCATACTGAGCTTGGTCCCCGGTCCCGACATCCCCCACGGCGATAAATTGCCACTGAGGCGTTGGGGTGAGTGAAGCAATGGGGGGCTGAGCCTGTAAAGATTGGGCCAGAATTCGACGGTGGTTTAAGCCCACAGCGACCGTAGACAAACTGGCTAATGTGAGGAATTTTCGACGGTTTAAGGGCATTTTGGCTGGCGATGGAAATGCGTTAATTCGTATAGAGGTGTAACAACCACCATTAAGAATAGTAACTAAACCTGGGGCATTATCAATGTGGTTCAAGATACTGAGCCTGGATTAAAATACGTGGGCGTCATGTCTTGGGGAGCATTGCCCGTCAAAATGGAGAGACTAGATTTGCGAGACAGGCATGCTTGAGTCGGCGGGTGAAGTCCCATCTAAACCTGGACGGTCTCAACTCCAGCTGCAGCAAGTGGATGTTGTGACGGAGTTAGGTAATCAATACCTACTCCAAAATGTTTCAGTGGACATTTTTACTGGTGAACGCATTGGCATCATTGGCGCATCTGGCTCAGGTAAAACGACCCTGTTGCGGCTGCTGAATCGCTTGAGCAGCCCAACGTCCGGGGAGATCCGATTTGAACAACAGTTGTTACCCGATTGGCCGGTCTTGTCTTTGCGGCAGCAACTGATGCTGGTTCCTCAAGAGCCTAAGCTGCTGGGCATGACGGTCCAAGATGCCCTCACCTATCCCTTGCGATTGCAAAACCTGCCAGAACAGGACATTGCAAGTCGCGTGCAAACTTGGCGACAGCGCTTTGGCATTCCCGATGATTGGCTCAACTCTACAGAACTACAGCTCTCGGTGGGACAGCGACAGCTGGTGAGTTTAGCGCGTGCCTGTGGCACAGAACCCAAACTTTGTCTGTTGGATGAACCCACATCGGCGCTGGATCCAGGCACCATCGATCGCGTCATTAAAGCTTTAAAGGCTAGTGGGATGACCTTAGTGATTGCCAGTCATCAATTTGAGTTTTTAAATCAGATGTGCGATCGCATCCTCTGGCTGAACCAAGGCAAACTGATCCTCGATGCTCCTATCCGTGAGATTAACTGGGCAGAGATCAAAGCAGAATTGACTGCTCAAGCGGAGCAGGATGATTGGTACTAAGAGGCGATCTCAATTATCCCGATTGGGCTCTGGACATGGGCATTTGGCTGGTAGTCTTCCCATCTGCCAAAAAACGATTGGAGGGAGGTGAGGTCTGAGATGAATCAGACCTGTAGGATGGATTTGCATCCATCAAATATCCAAGATTGAGTCGATAGCCAACATTCCGGACCGTTTGAATCAGTTGAGGCTGTTGGGGATCTTGTTCGATCTTTTTGCGGAGGGACAAGATATGAGTATCCACCGTGCGAGGATTATCAATACTTTCGGGCCAGGCTCGTTGCAAGAGTTCAACCCGGCTGAGGGCCAGGCCTTCTGCTTGGACTAAGACATACAGCAGGCTAAATTCCTGGGGAGTGAGATCGACTAGCTCGTTATGGTAGTGAACGCGCCGCTGGATCAAATCAATTCGCAAGGCACCAAAGGAAACCTGCGTCGGCAGGCTGAGGCGGCTGCGTCGGCTCAAGGCTGCAATCCGAGCCAAAAACTCTTGCATCCCAAAAGGCTTACCCACATAATCATCTGCACCGGCTTTGAGGCCAGACACGACATCTGCTTCAGTTGTTTGGGCCGACAACATTAAAATCAGGGGATGCTTTTGGCGCTGTAACCATCGACAAAGCTCCTGACCCAGGCCATCGGGTAATTCAGAATCAACGATAACTAGATCCGGCTGATGTTGTTGATAGGCAGCCTGAGCTTGCTTGATACTAGCGCTGAGATGAATGAAATAGCCTACTTGCTGTAGATGCCAACCCAGAAGAGATCGCAAGTGAGGATTAGCCTCAACGATTAGGATGTGGAGTGAGTCCACGGAATTTAGGGTCCTGCATTCTGCTAACCCAACGTTAGCAGATAAATTTTCAGGTTTTGGTAACTGTGGTTACGAATAGGCCCAGTAACGAAATTTTGAACTATAAAAAAGCAGGCCCACTATAGGTTTGACCTGCTTGAATGCTTGAATCGATGAAAGGTAAAAGAGGGGCTAGGGCTGGTCCTTGGTGGGTTTAATCCACACTAGGTTGCGCTTGTTCTTACGAATAAGATGGCCCTGTTCTTCTGACATACGCCGGGAGACTTCTGGCACCATGCTCTGTTCGTGGGAGTGCTTGAGGGCTTCAATATGGGCGGAGGTCCGACTCACTTCCCCTTTGATTTCCTGTAATTTCGCCTCTTGGGTGAGCTGATGAGGCAGCATGTTTCCTAAGGTATAGAGACAGCTTCCAATCAAGAGAACGTTGATCCCCAAGACGGTCGCAGTTTCAGTGGTCCGAGCCACAAACTTAGGACGTCTCCGAGGATGGCGTTTTCTCGCAGACCTCTGCTTCATTTTGCGGGTGGGGCTAGATTTTGGCTGGGATAAAGCACTCATATTTTGTTGGCCTTTATAGGCAGCATGATGAATCGGTCTACACCAATGCCAATCAATTAGCGGTGTTTTTAAAACAGCAAAGACAGAGAACATAACCTAGAACGGTCGTTGGGTTAACGTCTGTCTTCTAAAACAGGGAACACCAAAATCAGAAACCATCTGTTCCCTGGGTAGGGACACATTGGTTTTGCCAGCTCCAAAAATAACGTGATGCACGCAAAATTGGCTCAGTGTGTGGCTAGTGTAGCGAATAAAACGAAAAAATGTAAATCAATTTGATAGAAATCTTTAGTATTTGTGGATTTTTGTGGCCGCAGAATATTTTCCCTTCTGGCAAATTATTGAAATCGATGGCTAGAGAGACTAGAACTCTCTAGTAGGATGCCATTCTCGTCTTTAAAGCTGCAGCCAAAAAAATAGTGCTTTACCTTAGGTAAAGCACTTGAATTCGTATGTTGATTTTGATGACACTGGATCCTTATGGAGCAGCGGCTAAGGCCACCTGCTAAGGATGCCAGAAATGTGGTTCTAATGCTTACTTGGAGAGGGCACTACCAAGATTAAGTGCCAGCAGTGCAGGTAGCAATGCCACAACAAGGGCGATCACAATTTGTAGATCTGATAGTTCCATGAATATCAAACTCCATTATTCCCATTCTTATTAGTTTACAATGTCGGCTACTTCGGGCATCAGGAAAATAGATTGTTACATCACTCAACATTGATCATGGGTTTCCATGGTGAAGGAAGACTCATCTACCGAGGTTTGAACCCCCATAAAGGTCGAATTCAATATAGGCGAAAAACGGGCTTAGGTCTGGATCGCAATGCTTAATATAGTGTGCAGAAAGGTACACTTTAGCGTTACGTTGAATACCATGGAGACTGTGTGATCTGCTACTGAATTCCACACTCCAAACCCAATCCCTCATTGATTGCCAGATGCTAGACCCGTTGTTTGAACTCTCTCCCCAGGTCGGTCTCGACACCGCACTCATTATTTTTAATTTGATTGCTTTAGAGGCTGTACTGTCTGCTGATAATGCGATCGCATTAGCGGCATTGGTCAAAGGACTGGAGGATGAAGAGCTTCAGAGCCGTGCTTTAAATATTGGCTTGTTGGCCGCTTTCGCTATGCGGATGCTGCTAATTTTTACCGCAACCTGGGTGATTCGATTCTGGCAGTTTGAGCTGTTAGGGGCTTGCTACTTACTATGGCTCGCCTTTCAGTATTTCTTCAAAGAAGATGATGAACATCACCATCACGGCCCTAAGTTTGCCTCTCTCTGGCAGGCCATTCCGGTAATTGCTGTTACTGACTTGGCGTTTTCCCTCGATAGCGTGACTACTGCGATTGCCCTATCAGATGAGCGTTGGTTAGTGCTGACAGGCGGTATTTTCGGTATCATCACGCTTCGATTTATGGCCGGGCTATTTATCAAATGGCTAGAAGAGTATATCCATCTCCAGGATGCTGGGTATTTGACGGTGGTATTGGTGGGATTCCGACTCCTGCTGAAGGTTATCAATGATGATTTTGTGCCGCCTCAATGGTCAATGATTTTGGCGATTGCCCTGATCTTTGCCTGGGGATTTTCCAAAAAACGCAATCCCGACGATCCGGAACCTCAAAACCTTGTAGAGCATGATTCTGAGCGAACTGAATTAGCCAACGAAGTGAGTGACTTTATTCAGGAAGTTCGAGATCTATCCCAACCTGATCCGAAGCCTCAAGCTGCGAATGAGCAGATTTAGCTCGATGGCCTGTTGAATTCAACCGATTACAGTTATTGGGCTTTGATGGTCAATCAGCGCTACCCTTGCTGGTGGCGATAATTGACGAGCAGATATCCCAAAATTTGGAGGCCGCCTCCCACTAGACCAACTCCCAGAATAAGGGGCAATGAGCTGGAGAGGGTCAGCCACCAACCATCCGAAATTAAGATATCTTCGTGGCGTTGGCCACTGGGACGATAGGTGATGCGCTTCGGCCACTCCTTGAGCCTGTAGCGATATGGGCCGACAGCAGTCGTTTGCGGTCTAGAGGTCTGGCAAAAACCTGGGAGTGGTTGATCGTCAACCCAGACAAATTTCCCTTGCTGTAGTTTGTAGACCGGTTGTTTGGCATAGGGGGTGACTAAAAGTATTGGATGCTCTCCCCCACCACAAAGCGTCAGCTCTCCCTTAATTGAAGGAGTGACAATGCTGGTTTGAAAGGTGCCGTTGGTATCGAAGATTTGGATACGCCCTAATATCTGAGAGAACACATATAGGTGCTTTGGTGCGTCGGTATTGGGGAGTGCGATCGCAGATGCCCCTATCAACGGAGCAGGCTGAGTGAGCGGTGTTCGCTGAATCAAAATCCCTTGGACGATACAGAACGCCATCAGGCCGATCAACCCCCAGCTACACACCCACATCACCCTTAAAGGCCGGTTTTTCGGTATCCGCTTTGGAATTCTCATGTGAGTAGTGTGGGGAGGATCTCTTCTGCTGCCCCTACAATGACCTCGTGAAAATAAGGATTGTGCTCGGAGGGGGCTTCCAGATTAATCAGGATCGTGCGGGCTCCAACATAATCGGCTGAGCGCACAAAACTAGCGGCAGGCTGCACCGTGCCAGAGGTGCCAATCGCCAAAAATAAATCACAATCTCGGAGGGCCTTTTTGCTTTGCCAGGATGCATCCAGCGGAATGGGCTCCTCGAATAAGACAACATTGGGTAACTGATGAGCATGGCAGACAGGGCACTGAGGGATCTGATCGGCATGGGCGGATTGATCTGCAAAGACGGAGGCATCGCAGGCAAAATTTGAACAGCGGGTTTCTAGGAGCGATCCATGCAGTTCCACAACGTTTGTGCTGCCCGCCCGTTGGTGGAGTCCGTCAATATTTTGGGTGATTAAAGTGAGCTGCTGCGATGGCTTCAAATTTTGTTCGAGATCTGCCAGGGCTTGGTGAGCCGCATTGGGAATTGCCGACGCCACAACTTTACGCATAGCCCCTAGGGTTTGCCAAATAAAACCAGGGTTATTTTGCCCGGCATCGACATTGAGCTGATCAGCCGAAATTTCGTTCCAGATCCCGTTCGGTCCACGAAAAGGACGAATCCCTGAGGCAACAGAAATCCCGGCGCCCGTCAGAATAGCAATGCGTGAGTAGGCCGCTAAATTTAGATCAACCATGGGTTCCTAGATCTTTGGCAATATTCATTTCACTCAGACTGGGGTTCAGAGTCGTTTGCGACCAGATGTTAGGCCTCCGTCTCATGGCAGACCACCTCGATATTATGCCCGTCGGGGTCCAGAATGAATGCCGCATAGTACTGACCACTGTACTGAGGACGCAATCCTGGCGGTCCGTTGTCCTGCCCGCCTGCGCTCAAAGCGGCGTAATAGAACGCGTCGACTTGGTGCCGGTTTTCGGCGACAAATGCTATGTGTAGATGCGCGGGCTTTTCGTCTGTTTGGTACAGGCATAGTGAACTTTTGCCTGTCGGCTGACTCAATTCAGCACCGTTTGGAGGCCAATCGGTGACAACAGTCACTCCAATTGGTTCAAGCGCCTTCAAGTAGAAGGTTTTGCTCACCGCAAAGTCGCGAACGCCGAACTTGATATGGTCAAACACGAGCTACCTCTGTTCTTCTTTGCCTGGAGAGAGATCACATTCTGCCTGGCCTAACGGTTTGTCTCACTGGCGCGAGCAATAACCTAAAATACAAAGCAAATAAGTGAGTATCGAGCGTCCGTGTGCAGGCGTGGGTTAGATATTCTTATAACAGATTCAAGTTAGAGTAAATCCTCCTCAGAGAGTTGAGCGATTTTCATTAAAGCTTTCAAGGTTCCAATTTTTAAATCTCGATTCTTGTGAACTGGGATTGATAGAATTCCATCGATGTCAGCTTTTGCATAAATATAATGACTACCATTTAAAGTCCAGCCTTTTCGCTCCACAATTTTGCAAAATTGTTTACCTGAAACAGATCTCATACAGCAATTTCAACTACTTGATCAGATGATTGAGTCACCTGACGCTCATTAGCAACATCGAGCCAGCCTTCAATAGCATCCTTCAAGTTATTTATCACTTCGTCTTTTGTATCCCCTTCAGTAATACAACCAGGAAGTGCAGGAACTTCTGCCCAATAACCTCCTTCCTCTGCTGAATGGATAACTGCTTTAATTTTCATAAAATCACTGATTTAGCAACATTAACTTCAAATATAGTTAAGGCAATCGAATACACTAAATGTATCTGCATGGTAAAAGGTTTCAGATAAGTGTGATGGCTAACGGCCCCAAATTGAGCGGTGGCCTGAAAAATAAGCCACTTACCCGGGCGTAAGCACAGAATCGGGGATGTATGGCTCAAAGAAAAACGGGTCAAGGACAATAGATCCTGTACCCGAATCAAAAACTTGTCATGAGCCTAACATCGCAATTGCCAACCGTACTAGAGCATCACGAATTTCTAGAACAGGTCGAAGCACTCAAAGAAGCACCCAGCCTGAGTCAGATGGTTTATATCGTTCTGCAAATGGGTTTGTTTTTGGCTCGCTGGCTTCTGGAGGATGAACTCTCACGGCGAGCAAAACAGTATTGGAATGGCCGAGGTGTCCCACTTGCGGAACCCGCTTGCACTCGAAGGGATGGGAATCTCGTCAGATGCAGACACTGGTGGGAAATATTGCCTGAAAGCGACGGGTGGGTCGTTGTCCCCACAGGTGTCCAGGTAGTCTATCCGCTCCTTTGGATCAATCCATTGGGATTACCTCCTATCAGCACAGCAGTGAAGAATTGGTTCGTCTAGGCTGCTTGTTAAGTCTATTTATGCCCTATGAACTGGCCAGTTGGATGCTGAGTCAGTGGAGTGGTTTATCCGTCAGCTCATCAAGCTTGTGGAGTTGGGTGCAAGTCATGGGCAACAAAGCTTATCAGGAGCTAGAGACTCAACTCAAAGCTCAAGCCTCAGGTGACCAGACTCCTTGTGAAGCGATTTCAGAGGTGTTGTCTGCTCTACCTTTGGCCATTGCTGCTGACGGTGTGATGGTGCCCTTTCGCCCCACCCGAAAACCCCCAAGGGAAAAATCCAGTGGCGAGAAGTCAAAGTTGCTATCTTAGCCCGCCTAGGAACACGGGGCACCCGAGCACAAAAGCGTGTCCCCCAACTACTACGTCGAAGACTGGTGGCAGTATTGGGCGATATCGACCAGTTCATCCCCTTACTGCACCTCGAAGCCCGCAAACAAGACTTTGAATCGGCCCCAAGCGTCATCTGGTTGAGTGATGGGGGCGAGGCTTCTGGCGAGTCTACCGCACCTTGTTCTCTCACTGTGCTGTGGCAGTTCTCGATTTTTTCATGCAGCAGGCCATCTTGCACGAGCAACAAAAGCGATGTTTGGGGATGCTCGCTCTGCTCAAGCCCAAGCCTGGTTTCGGCGCTGGCGACACCAATTGCGACATGGGCAACACCTATTAGTATTGCGGTCCTTGACGATGTTGATTCACTCACAATTGTTTACGGGCAAATCTTTTACGACGTTGCTCCAGGTACAGGCTTATTTCCAGCGCTATCTGCGACACATCCAATATCGCCACTTTGAACAACTACAGATACCGCTGGGGTCAGGAATGGTCGAAAGTGCTTGTAAGTGGCTGATTCAACAGCGCTTTAAGGGGGTTGGTATGCGCTGGAGTGAGGATGGTTTCAATCATCTACTCATGCTGCGGCTTGCCTGGGTCAATCAACGGTTTGACTCCCTATTCCCAGGGGTAACCATTCCGAAGTCTAAGGCATCCCCGATCCATTAGCTACGCCCACTTACCCGCGTGTTTCATCCATCCGCTCGAATGCGTAGTTAGACACAGGAAGTGAAGCAACTTGAACTGAAAATATCGTACCGCCTGCGCCAAGATTTTTGGCTACCTTTTGTTGCGATCAAATTTCTAACTGATTGCTGCATCAGAGGCTGATATTCAAAACTCTAGAATCTTAATTGGCATTTTCCTTTCGGTCTATCTGTTCAGCAGTTCGTAAGTCTTGATTAGCTTTCTGGATATTTCCAAGTTTACGATATGCTAATCCCCTTCTAGTATAGTTATCACTAAATCCGGGTTCTAGCGTAATTGCTTTTGTAAAGTCTGAGATCGCTGCTTGCATCTTGTTAGTGCCATATAAAGCCATTGCTCGGCCTCTATAAGCAAATGATTCTTTTGGGTCGAGATCGATAGATCGACTAAAATCTGCAATCGCTTTAGGGTAGTTTTTTATATCAAGATAGATGTATCCTCGATTGCTATAAGCTAGAGCAGAGCTTGGATTAAGGGAAATTAATTTTGTGTAGTCTGCGAGAGCTTTCGGTTGGTCTTTTAAGATAGTGTAAGCATATCCTCGATAGCTATAGGCTATTTCTAAGTTCGGGTCGAGAGATAGTACTTTTGTATAGATTTTGACTACACTCTTATAATCTTTCTCTTTAAAGGCGATATCTGCCTGTCTCATAAGGTCATTTATCGTATCACTCTGAGCAGACAGAATAGTATCTGTATAAGCTAGTTTATCGATAGCAAATCCTGGCTGAATTTGTATCGTAGTAGTAGAAATAAATCCAATCAGACAACATGGAAAAGCGTAGATAAGAAGATGTATTTTCATTATTAAAAGAAATATTGAGGAAACTAGAACTGCTGGTGGGATCTAACTATATTTAGGAGGCAAATTGCCGCCTAACACGAAATAAATTGAAAAATAGTTAATGTCTTAAAGCCAAGCTGTCTATACATTAGCATCTCTAGTTAAAGACCAAACCCTTACGGAAATTTACCGATATGCAAACTTGAATCTGAATGTCTACATATAAGACAGAAAAAACATTTTCAGCAGATCTATCATGCAGTAACGAGGAACGTTAGCAAAATAACCGTATAAGTTTCACTATCGGTTATTAACAGGCACTCTATGCTACCCCGTAAACTCCTTGATGTAATGCGAACCAAGCATTACGCGTACAGCACCGAAAAAAGTGGATCCGACGCTTTATTCTCTTCCACAACAAACGTCATCCTAAAGAAATGACTGAACTCGGAGTTGAAGCCTTTCTGGCTATAAGCGAACAGTTTATGTCTCAACCCAAAATCGAGCCTTCTGTGCCCTGATATTTTTGTACCGATACATTCTCAAACAGCCTCTGGCTGAAACGATGGATGCAGCTTGTGCCAAACGATCACAACATCAGACTTCTTGTAGGATAGACCTCTTACTTGATCTCCAGGATGCTCAGCGGTACAAAACCCAGTTGTCGCATTAGCCTACGGTATGGGGAACCTCTTTTTGCAGGATCAGAAAATTTCTCACACTATAATAGCCGTCGCATTTTTCCCAGGGGATGTCCTTTAGAGCCGCTTCACCCTGGGGCCAGGGCTGGTTATCCATTAAGGCCTCGAAGACTTGCTGGGCGCTGATATGACAATAAAAAGTCCGAAACCAATGCACGTCTGCAGACAGAGGAGACTGCTCAATGGCAGATTCGATGGCGGTAAACGCTGACTTGGGGACGGGCATATCAATGCCTTGGGAAGCCCGTCGCGAAAAGTTACCGATATAAACGGTCCAGGTGCTGCCCGCTAGGGACCAGCGCTTCGTCGTGACTTGCTCTGGATCGTTTTTGCCATAAAAACTCGCTAACAACACGGGAAACGAACCCAGCAAAAAATTTTGTACCCCATCCATAATGGCGTTGTTGCCTTCCCCCAGGCCAGCACAGCGATCAATCAGTAAGCGGCCATCGGGTAGTAAGACCTCGATATCTAGGCATCCTGCTCCTCCTTTCTTTGGGGGATGCCAAATTCCGCGAATGCCTGGGGCTTGACCATAGGGCAACACCCAACCCTCGACCACAGCACAGGGAATATTTTGGGCTTTAAATAAGCGAATTAGAACATCGGCAAGGGTTGCCATGCAAATACCACAATTTTTGAGCTAGACCGAACACTCACCTCTAGAGTCAGAGATGAGTGCCAGGCAGAGTTATTCGTAAATCCAGGAGGTGAGTGTGGGAGACCAATCGACTAATTCTTCCGCCTTAAACCACAGGCTAATTTCTCGCTGGGCCGTTTCGACGGCGTCCGATCCATGAATGATATTGCGGCCAATATCGATACCAAAATCGCCGCGAATGGTTCCTGGCTCAGAGCTGAGAGGATTGGTGGCACCAATAATCTTACGGGCAGCAGCTACAACGCCTTTGCCTTCCCACACCATGGCTACCACAGGGCCAGAGGTAATAAAATCTACCAGGCCACCAAAGAAGGGCTTTTCTTTATGCTCGCCGTAATGTTGTTCCGCTAACTCGCGGCTGACCACCATTAGCTTCAGACCCACCAGCGTAAACCCTTTGGCTTCGTAACGGCTGATAATTTCCCCCACCAGACCTCGCTGGACGCCGTCTGGTTTTACGGCCAAAAATGTTCGTTCCACAGAATTAAGACTCCCTTCAGGGTTTACATCCTTATCTATGCTCAGAAAAGATGCGGCATTTGTAAAGGTAGGGAAACCCTCATTGGGGGATATCGCCTAGAGCATGGAAGAGGGGTTAATCGGATGCAGTCTCCGTTGACCGAGCTAACAGGAGGGACTGGGAGATCAGGCAGACGGCTAACCAAACCAAGCCTGCAGCATAGCCAGCCACCACGTCGGTGGGCCAATGAACGCCAATATAGAGTCGACTAAATCCAATGGTGGCAATCAGACTCGTGCCCATAGTCACCATCAGCAACCGGAAGGAGCGAAACTGGCGAATTAAACCGTAGACCACCACGGCATAGAAAACTAGAGAGACCATAGCATGGCCGCTGGGAAAGCTATAGAAGGGCACCTGCAAAATTTGGTCCCAGAGGGCGGGGCGATGACGGGCGAATAGCTCTTTGAGCCAGATATTGAGTCCCAAGGAACCCCCAATCGCGATCACAAAGCCTAGAGCTTCTTGGCGTCGTTTTTGCCACAACAAGATCCCTCCCATAGCCAAGGTGAAGGGGAACAGAATCAGGGGTTCACCGAGATAGGTCACTAACACCATCAACCGATCTAAGGTTGGGGTGTGGAGATGGTGAATGGCCAGCAAAATCTGGGTGTCTAAGGTTTCAATTTGGGGAAGCAGGGTTGCGATCGCAACAAACAGACCGAAAGCTAATCCCGTTACCACCATTCCCCAGCGCTGCCAGGGCGAACGAACCGATTGGCTTTGCTGAATCAGCCATTTCAACATAGAGAGATTAAAGCAACGTCAAAGTAGCAGGCAGATGACCTACAAACTTAACTGTACGTTATATACCTTAACGTCGGTTTAATGGCTGCTTATGAACGGGTTGTCTTAGTCACCTTTAGCATCGACCGCATATTGTTTGAGATCCTCAAGGGAGACATGCTCTAGGGCCATGGCATGGGTGGCGGCTAGATTCACGGGGGGCGCGACTCCTGCGTCTAAAGCTTGCTGCCAGCGAGAAGCACATAAGCACCAGCAGTCACCGGGTTTCAGACCTGGGAACCCATAAATGGGGGCGGGGCTACTTAAATCATTGCCTTGAGCTTGGGTATAGGCCAAAAACTCAGCGGTGACTTGGGCGCAGACAATATGAGCCCCCATATCTCCAGCGCCAGTATTACACTTGCCATCCCGATAAAATCCTGTCATGGGCGACGTGCAGCAGATCTGTAAGGGACCTCCCAGTACATTGGTGGCTTCTGTCTTCATGGCTTTTGTCATTCCCGTTGCTCCAACAGCCTGGCCTAGACAAACCTTAGCAGGTCCTCTCTTCTCAGGTAAAAAGTTCAGGGCCAAGACCTCAAGAAAGAGTGGGGAAATCTTGAATGCATAAAAATCGTAAAATTAGCAGATAAGTCAATAACGATTTTAGGAAAAAATGAGTTATATGCTCTTTTCGGTCTTGTGATTTTATGGGGGGTTTGATTAATAAATAAAGATCGCTACTATTGAATCTTGATAGTGCTCCTAGCTGTTTGTCTTGAAATCATGATTTTAGTAAAAAAGTTGCAATGAGCGAGTAGAGGGAGACTAGATTATTCTCTTTAGAAAAGATTTATAATTCAGGATTTTTTTGTGCAAGAAATTGATTTCTCTTGACTAGAGAAAGAATAACTCAGACTTTATGGTGGCCGTTAAATATCTGCAGAATGAGTTAAGAAAGGCAGGGGTGGCTTCAAGGGCTGGCCTTTGTGAATAGATCAAACAAACCGTTGAGGGTGCTTGCCCTTAGAGACGTGATTGAGAAACAGGCATCTGGCAATCGGTATGGGAATGCAGCGCAGACAGTTTTTACGCTTTGGGGGCACCGCCTTGCTGACCCTTGTGGCTTCTCCCCGGTCCTTCGCGAAATCCGTTGATGACATTCGCAAAATCGCCCGACAGATTACCGTCAAGATCCTGACTCAAGGGCCGTCTGGGTCGGGGATTCTGATTCAAAAAAAGGGGCCGATCTATACGGTGCTGACGGCTGCCCATGTGATTAAAAACTCAAATCGTGGGGAAGAAGCCTATGCCATGACGAGTGATGGTGAGAATCACTTGCTCGATACCCAAGCCATGAAGACTGGCTCTAACTTGGATCTTGCGATCGCAACCTTCTACAGCAATAAAACCTATGGTGTGACGGATATCGGTCAATTTAAAACCCTCGATATTTTGGATGAAATCTATGTGGGAGGGTATCCCTTTGCGGATCAGGGCCTATCCGTCTCGACCATTACGCTAACCCGGGGAGAGGTTGCTTCGATTGGCCCCTTTGAGGATGGCTATGGGTTTTCCTATACTGCCGTGACCAAAGCGGGGATGAGTGGTGGTCCCATCCTTAATCAGGCAGGTCAACTCATAGGCGTTCATGGTCGAGCAGCAGGACAGCGATTAAAACAGTTTCGGCTCAAGGATGGCCTGAATTTGGGGATTCCCATCGATACCGCCATCGAGGTATTTGGTTTGAAGACCCTGGCTCCAACGGCGGCGCAACCTGACGAACCGGAGCCTCAAGCTGCTGAGACTGATCCGCCAGAGGAAGAGCCCTCTAGCCCGTCACCAGAGTCCCCTTTGGTACGTTTCACCTTTGAAGTGCTGGGGGTCAATGACAAAGGCCAGGTGCGTCAACGGACGCAACAGTCGGCCCAATCTTATCGCCAACCCTTGGTGGAGGGCGTGGCCTTGGAGATGGTCTCTATTCCCGAGGGACAGTTCACGATGGGCTCGCCGGTCACCGAAACCCATCGTCAGAAAAACGAAGATCCGAAGCATGTTGTGAATGTCCCGGCGTTTTTGATGGGGAAATATCCCATTACCCAAGCCCAATGGCAGGCCATTATGGGAGACAATCCCTCTAAGTTTCAGGGGGCTAATCATCCCGTCGATCAAGTTAGCTGGTTTTTAGCGGAAGAGTTTTGTCAAAAACTGTCTTTGGCGACGGGGCAAGACTACCGGCTGCCCAGTGAAGCCGAATGGGAATATGCCGCCCGAGCGGGTACCGATACCCCGTTTCACTTTGGTCAGACCATCACCACCGATCTGGCCAATTATGATGGCAATTACGCCTATGACAAAGGCCCCAAGGGCACTTTCAGAAAGAAAACGGTGCCGGTGGACCAATTGGCCGGGAATGCCTTTGGATTGTTCAATATGCATGGCCAGGTTTGGGAATGGTGTCTAGACCATTGGCATGATACTTACAAGGGCGCGCCTACGGATGGTACGGCCTGGGTTGAGCAGGGTGATCCGAAAATGCGCCGAGTGCGACGAGGGGGATCTTGGTATGACAGTCCCCATGCCTGCCGATCGGCGTTCCGCTATCGCTCCTATCCCTATGCCTATAAGGGGTCTTTTGGTTTACGCGTGGTTTTGCCTGCCCTGAAGTCATCGGTGTAGAGGACTGGCTTTGGGGAGAGAATGCGCTCATACCCGAATCACCTTCTAATCCGAGACATTCCTAAATAGAGCGGATACAGTAGGAATAAGGGTTTTGCAGTGCATTGATATAGATTGGAATGGGCATAAAGCGGCGTCAGTTTTTGTGGTTTGGGGGGGCTGCTGTGATCAGCTTGGCCTCTTCCCAATGGTCTTTAGCCAAATCAGTTCGGGATATTCGCCAAATTGCCCGTCGCATTACTGTTCGCATAATGACCCAAGGCCCCTCTGGCTCCGGGGTGTTAATCAAGCGAAACGACAATATTTATACCGTGCTGACGGCGGCCCATGTGATCAAAAATTCTAACCGGGGTGAGGAAGCCTATGTGGAAACCTATGACGGTGAAACTCATTTGCTCAACACCCAAATGATGCAGGTGGATGCCAAAGCGGATATTGCGATCGCAACCTTCACGTCCAACAACAACTATCGCACCACCAACATCGGCAAGTTTAAAGACCTGGGCATTTTGGATGATATTTACGTCGGTGGTTATCCCCTCGCGGATCAGGCCATTTCCGTCTCTACCATGACCCTAACTCGGGGCGAAGTCGCCTCCATCGGGGAATTTGAGGATGGCTATGGGTTCTCCTATACCGCCGTTACCAAGGCAGGCATGAGCGGTGGCCCAGTGTTAGATCGCGAAGGTCGTCTGATTGGGATTCATGGCCGGGCGGCGGGACAGCGCTTACAGGACGTGCGCATCAAAGATGGTTTGAATTTAGGGATTCCGATCTCAACTGCGATCGCAACCTTTGGTCTCAACAATAAATACCAACCCTTGACCGCTGAGCAACCGGATACCGCTGAACCCCAGACCTCTGAACCTGCTGAACCGGAGTCTACCCCAGAACCACCGGAGGAAACTCTGCCCGGCCTATCGCGGTTTGCCTTTGAAGTGGTAGGGGTGAATGCAACAGGCCAAATCCAAACCCGCAGCCGCCAGTCCGCCCAATATTATCGCCAGCAGCTAAAAGACGGGCAGACCCTGGATATGGTCTATATTCCAGGGGGAAAATTTAGTATGGGCTCTCCAGCAATGGAAGCCAATCGCCAGGGCAGTGAAGGTCCCCAACACCCGGTCACCGTGCCCACCTTTTTTATCGGTAAATATCCGATTACCCAAGCTCAATGGCAGGCCGTGATGGGGGAGAATCCGGCCAAGTTTCAGGGGGCAGATCGTCCCGTCGAGCAAGTGAGCTGGCAGACCGCGACGGAGTTTTGCCAAAAACTATCGGAACTCACGGGGCAGGACTATCGCTTACCCAGTGAAGCGGAATGGGAATATGCCGCCCGCGCTGGGACTAGCGCCCCTTTCTGTGTAGGGGCTACTCTAACCACGGACTTAGCCAACTACGACGGCAACTATACCTATGGTCGCGGCCCTCGCGGCACCTTTAGAAAAGCCACAACCCCGGTGGGGCAATTTGCACCGAACCCCTTTGGCCTCTATGACATGCATGGTCAAGTCTGGGAATGGTGCCAGGATCATTGGCATGACACCTACAAAGGGGCACCTGCGGATGGATCTGCCTGGGTAAAGGATGCGGATGTGCGATCGCACCGAGTCAGACGAGGGGGATCTTGGTACGACGGTCCTCATGCTTGCCGGTCTGCTTTTCGCTATCGGTCATTACCAAGCAACTATCAGAACTCCTATGGCCTAAGAGTGGTCTGTCAAGGGTTTAAGGATATTTAGCGCCCCAGCAGGATCAAAAGAACTAACCCACTAACTCCGGGGTCTTCTGGGCAATCAACTTCGCTAGAGTATCGAGTAACTCCTGCTCGTTAAAGGGCTTGGAGAAATAGGCCGACGCACCCAAATTCATGGCAACCTTGCGGTGTTTTTCGTGACTGCGGGAGGTCAGCATCACAATCGGTAACTCTTCAAACTGAAGTTGGCCTTTGACTTCTTCCAGGACGCCATAGCCATCCAATCGAGGCATTTCAATATCACAAACCACTGCCTGTACAGCTAAGCCGCTTTCCAGTTTGTCCACGGCTTCTTGACCGTCCTTGGCCTGTTCAACCTGATAGCCCGCCTTTTCTAAAGTCAGGGCTAAGAAGCGACGGACATTAACAGAGTCATCCACCACCAGGATGGTATTGTCCGAGCTGACAGAAGGCAGGGATTCGACGGGAGGAGTAATGTCGGTTTGTTGTCGTTCCAGGGACCATTTGAGAATGGACAATGGGTCGAGGATGGGGACCACACGACCGTCCCCTAAGACCGTAGAACTCACAAATCCGGGGGGCATGGGTAAGGGGCTGGCGATGTCGCGAATGGTCACTTCCTGTTCACCCCAGAACCGTTCGATTTCTAGGCCACCGATCTGGTCATCCTCCCCAACCACGAGAATAGTGGGTTTGTTAATAACCGGAGTCCCGGACATTTCGGAGAATCGGCGGGTTTGATTAAAGGCCCAATGCTGAGCCAAGTTGATGATGGGAATGGTTCGATCTTGCCAGGTCAATGTGTGAGACGCTTCAATCCTTTGAATTTGGTCTGATTGCAGTTGCAAAAGTTCGCAAATGCTTTCACTCGGCACCGCAAAGATGAATCCTGAATGATCGAGCAGCATGACTCGCAAAATCGAGAGGGTATAGGGAACTGAAAGGGTGAAGGTGGTGCCTACACTCTGTTCAGTATGGACCTGAATTTCACCTCGGATGTCGCGCAGGTTGTTGCGCACAACATCCATGCCGACGCCTCGTCCAGAGATTTCAGTCACTTGGTCGGCTGTACTAAAGCCCGGTTCAAAAATACAGTCTAGTAAATCGGCTTCAGAGAGTTGAGAGACTTCCCATTCCGGAATGCCCATGGCCTGCAAACGATCACGGACCTTATCAAGGCGAATCCCTGCACCATCATCGCTCAGGGTAATGACTGTTTGTGCCCCCCGATTACGGGCTTGAATCGTAATCGTGCCTGTTGGAGTTTTGCCAATGGAAATCCGGCGCTCCTGGCTACCAATTCCATGATCAAAGGCATTACGAAGCAGATGATTCAGGGCATCTCCTAGGGGGTCCAGTACCGCGCGGTCAATCAGGGTGGCATCCCCTTCTATCGCCAGGTTAACTGGCTTGTTAAACTGAACGCTCAAATCTCGAATCATCCGGGGAAACCGTTTGACGATTTCTCGGAAAGGCACCATCTGGGTGCGGGTGACATTCGTCTGCAACGAGCGGGTGGTTTGGTTAATGTCGCGGACTGCCTGACCCATATCCTGTAGGGTCAGTTCAATATCGGAGCCCACCTCTTGTAACTGAACAATCGTTTCAATTTGGTCTTGGGCAATCAGGTGCAAGTCCGTATACTGGTCCATTTCTAGGGCATCAAATTGCCCGGATCTGGGTTCAGCCAGTTGTTCCGGTTGCGCGGGAGCGGCTTCTTCGGCAGGGACGATGCCCTCCATAGAGGCGCGGTCGTACCATTGCTGAAGCTGTGTATTGGAGGCTTCTAATTGACGAATCCGCTGTCGAATCAGTTGGGTGTAGGCTTGCAACTGCTCAAAACGCAGATTGACCGTATTCCGATCTAGAATCAACTTCCCGAACAGGGTATTAAATTGCTCTAGTTGTTCCACGGGAACCCGCACCGTTTTACCGCTGAGGGGCTTCACAGGGGCAGCAGCAGGCTGGGCTGCCGTGGTTTGTTCCAAAATTTGAGCCGCACTCTCCAGGGTTAAGGGGAGATCAGCAACTTCCTCTTGGATCGTTGAGTCTACGGCAGACTCAACCAGATCGGAGGTCACTTCAAAGGCTTGCTGTAGATCTGCTAGCTCCATCGAATCCTGCAGATTGGCGAGGGCATCTGCGTTTAATAAGTCCTCTGGAGCAAAGTCGTCAGCAGCGATCTCGGCAGGAAATTCCAGCGCTGACTCGGGCAACTCGACTGATAAGGCATCGGCTAAGTTAGCGATGGCCGGATCATCTAGAGCAATGTGCTCTAAATTGACCGCTTCTGGTGCTTCAGGGCTAGGCAGATCCGTGGCTAAAGCATCCGCTAGATCAGCGACAGCCGGATCATCAAGGGTAATCTCTTCTAGCGTTTCGGAGTTAGGCAGATCGGTGGCGAGGGTGTCTGCTAAGTGGGCAACAGCCGGATCATTAAAAGCAAGATCTTCTATAGGGTCCGTTTCTATCAACTCAGGGTTAGGCAGATCCGTTCCTAAAGCACCTGCGAGGTCGTCAACAGCAGCATCTTCTAGGTTAATCTCCCCTGGCAATTCAATAGCGCCAAAGTCAGCTTGTAGAGCCGATAGGTCGACGGAGTCTAGGGCAGTTTCAAAGTCGGTTTCAGGGCTGGAGGCCATCGTTGGCGTAAAGTCCAGAAGCTCATGGGGGAGCTTCTCAAAACTTCGACGCAGGACCAACGCATGGGACCGTCGCCAGGTTTTGAGGGCGGCCGTCGAGAGTTCAGGAATCTGCTCCGGTACAACCTGGGTCGCCAGTTCCTGGATTGATTGGCAGAGCTGAATAAAGGAGTCTAAATTGGCCATATGGCCGAAGGCCACCAATTCTTCGGCGGTCATCGCGAGTTCAGCCGCTAGTTGAGGGGCTGGCAAGGTGCCAAAATAGCCTTCAATGCGATCGAGAACAGCTTCCACCCCATCCTCAAACATGAGTAACGCCGGATCGACTTCTTCGTCGTCACCACTGAGCAGCGCATTTTCGTCTTCGTCCGTTACCTCTCCCAAATGGGTCTGCAGTTGGTCAAAGACGGGGGTGATATGGGCAGCCATCCAGTCAGCATCAATGTCAGCCCCTTGCTGATAGCGATCGCCCACTTGTCGCAAGCAATCTAAGCCTTGCAACAGGAGGGTTTCTACCTCTGTTTCGATGGTTTTGGAGGCATGGTGAACCCGCAGGATCTTGAAAAAATCTTCCAGACGGTGGGCCACTTTACTCAGATCCATCAGCCCCATCATCGCCGCCCCCCCTTTGACAGAGTGGGAGGCCCTGAGCGCTTCATCGAGTTGTTCGGGGTCTGCTGCGTTGGTGGCGAGACCCAGCAAAACGCGTTCAATCTTTTCGTAGCAGTCTTCCGCTTCTTCGAGAAATTTGAACTGGACTTGTTGTTCTTTATCCATAGTGCTGAGGCGATGATAGGTCGCTAATGTCGATGGGGGCATCCTGTGTCTCAATCCAGGGCGCTCGAAAGGCAAGCGCTCGAAGGTTTTAGCTTGCTTCTTCGACCTTAAACTGGGCCACGGCTGCTTCCATCTGCTCGGCCACGGCTGCTGTTTCCTGCATGGATTCGGCCACCTGGGTGGAGGATTCCGCTCGTTGTTCAGATTGGGCTGCCATTTGTTGCATGAGGGTCGTCACCACTTTGGAGGTTTCGGTTTGGGATACGGTGGCGTCTGAAATCGAGCGCATCAGGTCGTTAATTTCTTGCGAACGGTTGAGAACAACCGCCAGCTTGTCTTTAGTCGTTTCCACTAGGCGGGTACTATCGACCACCTGGTTGGTGCCGATTTCCATGGCTTCGGTTACTTCTTTGGTCTCGGCTTGAATACCAGCCACAATTTGGGCAATTTCCTTGGTCGCAGCAGCGGACTGTTCCGCCAGAGCACCCACCTGTTCCGCAACCACGGTGAAACCTTGCCCCTGCTCACCAGCGCGGCTGGCTTCTACACTGGCGTTGATGGCGAGAAGGTTTGTTTTCAGTGCAATTTCTTCAATCAAAGACACCACCTGGGAAATCTTTTGAGAGGATTCGCCCAAACGCTTAATTTTCTTAGCCGTTTCACCCACCGTATTTCGGAGGCTGAGAATACTATCCACCGTTTGATCCATGGCATCACTGCCCTCTTGGACGGTGGTGTAGGCTTGGTCAGAAATCAGCGCGGCTTTACCGGCGTTGCTGGCCACATCCTCAATGGAGGTGGACATTTGCTCAATGGAGTTCAGCGTGGAACGGGTTCGTTCGGTTTCTTGAATCGCTTGTTCGGCGAGGGTCTGCATTTCCCCTTTACTCGCGTTCAGAGACGAACTCACCTTGACCGAGGAGTCTTTTACTTGGCCCGCAATCTCATTGAGGTTATCGATAATGGCGTTGAACAAGTCCGCAACGGTACTCATTTCCATGGAGTTTAAGCTGGCGCGGACGGTTAAGTCTCCATCCACCGCTTCTCCCACTTCATCGAGGAGCTGGTAAATTTCCATTTCCAGCTTGTCGCGGGATTCTTTTTGCTCTTCGGCGGCTTGTTCCGTTTTTTCCAGGAGCGTTTTCACCTCAGACACCATGGTGTTAAAGGTTCGGGCTAGGGTGCGAGTTTCTTGGGTGCCTTCTTCTGCCGCTTCCACATCCAAGTTGCCACTAGCGGCTTCGCCTGCGGTATCCGTCAATTTAGCTAAGGGATTCGACACCGAGTTAGACAACCAGTAAATCAGGGCAGTAATAATCCCAGCCAGCAATAGACCCATACCCGCGAATAGGAGCAACTGTTGTTGCGCCAAGGCGGCTTCTTCTGCCGTTTCCACGGAGGCAATCGCTACCAGTTTTGTCCCTGGAATAATGGATACGTTAAAGAATCGATCCTTGTAGGTAAAAGCGGCGATGACTAACTTGAAATCCCCCGCTGCCTGTTCCTTGATCTTCAGGTCGGTAATGCCAGGAATATTTCGAATCTGGGCCTTTGTGTCATTTAAATCGCCCGCTTCTGCTTCTAGATAATCTTCGATGAGTTTGGCAGCGGCTAACACATCTGCCCCACCTGTCACCTCTTGATTTTGGAGATCACTTCCTTCAGCCGTAATGGTATCTACTACTGCGTTGGTCTCCAGTTTGGGGTTCACAATTTGGACAATTTCTGACTCGGTTAGGTTGGGGGACACCAGGGTACTGATGGCTTCGTCCAACGCTTTGGTGGGTATTCCAACTTTCGTCACCCCAATGAAATTCCCCGCATCATCCTTAACTGTTTTGGAAATGGCAATGACGTTTTGATTGGATGATTCATCGAATTCAGGTTCTTCGATAAATTGTCCTTTCTCTTTAGCCATCTGCCACCAGCGCTCATCGTTTTGAACAAAGTCGGAGGTGGGATTGCTATAGCCCACGTTAAATCCATTCTTGTCCGTGACGAACACTTCAGCTAACTGACCATTCTTGACAACGCGTTGTAGGTACTCATTTAATTTAGCGTTGGGTTTGAGCAGTTTGGTACTCGCAAACTGCTGTTCCACTGCTTCAATAGGCTTCTGGGGCAAGCCTTGGGCCTCAGCTTGTTGGGCGCCAGCTTTTACCGCTTCTAGTAATAATGGGTCACTATCAATAATGTCTGGAAATTTTAGGGCGTCTTTTAAGAAAATGGCGCTGGCTTCACTAGACAGTAAGCTCACCTCTTCTAACTGCAATAGAGCTTTTGCCTTAAGCTGGGTTTCCGTTTGCACGTAACCGATCACACTTGCAATCGCCACTGGGGCCAAAGCCACGGGCAAAACGGTGGTTAATAGTTTTTGGCGCAGGGTGGCAGCCGGTTTGGTGTAGGGGGTGGCTGGGTCAACGTTGAGATCTTGGGCCGCCATGTTGCCGTTGCTGGCTGTGGCGTCTGCTAGGGTGATGTCCTGTTGGGTCGTCATGGTCTTGTGGTGAAAGTAGCTAAAGAATAAAGAAAGCTGCCAACTAAACGTTGACGGGGATGCTGTTGCAGGTTAGGTCGGATATAAAGCCGGTGCTTTGGCCAGGAATGGCGGATAGAAAAGATACAGGGTTTGCTCGTCCTGTTGGCAAGTACCGGTAACGTAGGGACTTAGGTTTGCCGGACAGGCAGCAATTTCGGTTTGCAGTTGCTCTTCTTGCAATCGGGTGACCCCTTGAATTTGGGGGACGGCCAGCCCCAAAAGCGCCTCTCCAGTGCCCGAGCGTTGATAGTCAGAAGGAGGTACCCGTGCAACAATCACGCGGTATCGGCGCTGGCTACCGGTGATATCAGGGTATCCCAACAACTGGGGCAGATTGACCACACAGAAGACCTGATCTCGGGAATTCATTAACCCCAGCACCGATCGGGCCATATTAGGGATGAGGGTAATCTGCTCAGCCTCTACAATTAAGGACTCCTGGACATGCTCCATTGAGAGCAAAGCGCCGATACCCTCTGCCACCATAAACCGCAGATAGGGTTGTCCGGTGAGCTGAGTGGACTGAAATAACTGGGGTAGCAGCTCTTGCAGTCGTGATAGTGAAGTTGTAGAGGCAGTCGGTTGTTGGGTCATTTATTTCATTGCCGCTCTCAGGGCACTCACGAGTTCTTGCTTGGTGCAGGGTTTGGTGACATAGGCTTCTACCCCTTGCTTGGCAGCCCACATGCGATCGACATCTCGATCCTTAGCGGTACAGGCTACTACGGGAATATCGGCGGTGTCGGGATTTTTGCGGAGCTTTCGGGCTAGGTCTAACCCGCCCATTCCTGGCATCATCCAATCGGTGACGATGGCATCAGGCTTGTTCTGATTGACTTTTTCTAGTGCCTCTGTGCCATTGGTAGCCGTGACGATGGTGTAGCCTTCTTCGGTCAGGTATTGACAGAGTAAGTCCAGTTCGGATTGGAGGTCATCGACGACTAAGATTTTGCTGCTCATGGTGTGTCCTTGGGTGGCTAAGTTATGGAACGTCAGTAGAGTTGAGGAATTGGAATGAGAGTGGTGTGGGGTAGACAGGCTAACCGATGTGAGTCCATTGGAACTCACCTATACTCCTAAGCTGGATTGAGTTGAGTCAGGTATTTCTCCACCACATCTGTGAGACCTTGTTGGGTAAAGGGTTTGGTGAAGTAATCGGTGGCACCGGCCAATTTGGCACGGGCTTTATCAATCAGCCCCGTATTTCCCGTCACCATGATGATCGGGGTTTCGTCAAAGACGGCACTACTTCTGAGCAGACTGCACAAACGGTAACCGTTTATTTTGGGCATTGTGATATCGAGCAAAATCAGATCGGGCTTGATCCGAAAGATGACTGAAGAGGCTTGAATCGGGTCATCGACCGTTGTGACCTCGTATCGAGTATTCCCTAAAAACCGCTCAATCTCACTCAAAATCGTTGGGCTATCGTCAATGCAGACAATCTTAAAGACGCGATTAGCGGCCTGGGCTGTCTGAGCAGCTTGGGTTACGGTCGGCGTTTTAGGAACACCCGGCACCCGAGGGAGTTGGTCAAAAGGCGGCTGGGGATTGCGTAAAAAAATGACCTGCTGTTCCACATAGGGACCAAAGAGCTGAGCAATATGCAGCTCGTCTTGTTTGAGCAAAACTGACAGCTGGCGAATACTAAATCCTCGACTCATTAACTGGGCGAGTTTCGTCAGCGCTTCCGGGGACAGTTTGCCCCCCTGAACGGGTTTGCTGATATGGCGAAAATCTAATAGGTAAGGACGCTGATAAGGTGACCAAATTTCTTTGCTACAACTTTGCCAACCCTTCATGCGTTGCTTGAGGAAGCGAACCGTATCGACTACGTCCACTAAAGGCGTTTGCCCCAACACCGTCGTCACCCATTCCGGCGAAGGCGTACCATTTTCCCAAACGGCTCTGGCTTGACGCAGCCATAAAAAGGTTTCTAATGCATCTTGAGTAATATCTTCAATCAGCTGTCTGGATTGGATCTCATCTAGCATATGGCGTTCCTGCAGCCAGAGCATTGATCGCTGAATGAGTCCTTGGGCCTTGGTGACGGTTGTGACCCCAGCCTCCGTTGCGGGTGGCATTTCTTTAAGGACGTTATATGCCTGGTCTAACCCTTGTCGGCATAGGAAATAGCTGAGTTGGGCCAGGGTTTGAATGGAGCAGTCTACATACTGTAGGTCCCCCTCATTTAAGTAAATGTGCCAAACGGCTTTACCATTACTCGCTTTGAGTACGCCCGTCGCACTAGAGCTTGATAACTCAGTTAACAGCTGATACGGATCAAACTTAGAGGGTTCCATAGGCGTTGGTACAATCGAAGAGAAGAAAGCTGTTATGGCGTTCAGTTGTGCAGAAAATATTGAAGGTATTTTAATTCAATATTCTACAGTGAATCTTTAGATTCTTGTTACAAAAAGAAATGCTTTTCAATAAAAAACAACTTATATCTAGTTTACCCGCCTACTTTTGCTACTCAGATCAGTAATTTCCCGGATGTTTCTGATTCTTAAAGCTCTAATTTTGTAGTTTTTTAAGATTTAGGACTATCTAAAGGTTGTGGGGGCAGGGAGTGTCGTGTTCCGTTAAACTCACACCATAAAGTTGTAATAGAGTGAGTACTCTGCCCTAACCCTTTGTGTTCCCTTCTGATTATTGGCAAGGACGCGATCGCTTCCGTCATGCGGCCCAATCCCTAAATTGTGTCCTCGAAACCTATCCCATCCAAGCCCTCGGTCCTCAAGACCGAGCCTTGAGTATTGATGTGGCCCGATATGGGTCTAAATCCCCCCACACCACTTTGCTCGTCTCCAGTGGCTTGCATGGGGTCGAAGGCTATTGCGGATCAGCCATCCAGTGGGCACTGTTGACCGATGTGCTGCCCCAGCTCACCTTGCCAAAAGGGGTGGCAGTACTGTTGATTCATGCTCTCAATCCCTATGGCTTTGCCTGGAATCGTCGCTGCAATGAAGACAATATCGATCTAAATCGTAATTTTCTATTGCCAGGACAATCGTTTACAGGCAGTCCAGAGGCGTATACTCAACTGGATTCTTTTCTGAATCCCCGTCAACCGCCGACCCCACGAGATCCTTATACCCTCAAGCTGTTGGGGTATGCCCTTCGATATGGCGTATCGTCCCTCAAGCAAGCGCTGCCCGTTGGCCAGTATGAGTTTCCCCAGGGCCTCTTTTTTGGGGGGCAAGCCCCTGCCCAGACCCAGCAGATTTTGGCGTCGCAACTTCCCATTTGGTTAGGGCAAACCCAGCTTATTGTTCATCTGGACTTACATACGGGGCTAGGACGATGGACCGCGCCTACGTTCTTAGTGAAGCCTCAAGCCCACCAGACCGATCTGCCCTGGTTTCAACAAACCTTTACGGCGGAAGGTCTGCAAATCCTGGGGCAACAAGGCGCAACCTATATTTGCCAGGGAGATATCGGTCCTTGGTGCCAAGCTTTGATGCAGGGGCGAGACTATCGATTTGCCACGGTGGAATTTGGCACTTATCCGCTATTGCCGGTGCTTAAAGCAATGCGGGCAGAGAATCAGGCCCATTGGTGGGATGAGCCAGGGGCATCTACCTATGCCTGGGCCAAATCGTTACTGCTGGAAGCTAATGCACCTACGAGTAATGAATGGCGTCAAGCCGTTGTTGCTAAAGGCGTGGCTTTGATTCATCAAGCGTTTGCCGGATTAGAAAGATAATATCCCACCTATTAATTCCAGATTTTTTAGGTGTGAAGTGTTGAAGCCAACACTATGTTAAGGATGCTGAGGCAGGGGTGGGGGCACATCTTTGCAAACTAGTGCTCAAGTCTTTTGTACAGGTCTGGTGAAAGCGTCATCCATGCCAGCCTTCAACTATTTAGGGCTTGCTTCGAAAGTCTAAGGTTGAATATTTGCAGTGTATCCAAGTGTTGAGCGCCCTTGAGAAGTGCAAGGAAAATCGTTCAAAATACTCAAAACCTTTGCACATGCACCCCAATGTATCGTCGCCCATCCCCCGGTCAACTGTCCTTTAAGAACTTCTACTTGCCCTTCGGAGGCAAACTATCAGAAGAGAATCGCTGGGTCAAACTCGCCGAGCTGATTCCCTGGGAAAGCTTTGAATCAGAATATGCAGACCAATTCAGTCAGACCATGGGGGCACCTGCCAAACCCTTTCGTGTGGCCTTAGGGACCTTAATCATCAAAGAGAAATTGGGTGTATCCGACGCAGAGACCGTAGAACAGATTCGAGAGAACCCCTACTTGCAGTACTTTCTGGGGTTTAGTGAATATCGAGAGAGTGCTCCGTTTGATGCCTCCATGCTGGTTCACTTTCGCCAACGGTTGAATCTAGAGCTGCTGACTCAAGTCAACGACGCAGTCGTGGAATCAGTGCTCGCATCTGAGGGTTCTCCTGTTGTGATGTCCCCTGAGTCATCTCCTTCTCCTGAAGATGACGAAGATGAGCCTCCTGCCCCTCCCAACCAGGGCCAATTGTTGATAGACGCGACCTGTGCGCCAGCCGATATTCGCTATCCGACAGACTTAGATCTGCTCAATGATGCCCGCAAAGCGAGTGAAGCCATCCTTGATGCTTTATATGCTCAAGTCATGCTGTCTCTCAAGGGCAAACCTCGCACCTACCGCCAAAAGGCCCGCAAAGCTTATCTGGCCATTGCCAAGAAACGTCAACCGAGTCGCAAGCTGATTCGTAAAGGGATTCGTCAGCAGTTGGGCTATGTGCGTCGGAATCTAGCCCACATTGATGGATTGATAGCTTTAGGAGCGTCTCTGTCCCGACTGTCCCGGCGACAGTACCGTCTGTTGCTGGTGATTCATGAAGTCTTTCGACAGCAAGAGTGGATGTATCAACAGCACGTGCGTCGAGTAGATGACCGTATTGTCAGCCTCACTCAGCCTCATGTCCGACCGATGGTCCGAGGCAAAGCTGGAGTACCTGTTGAGTTTGGGGCCAAGCTATCCCTCAGTTGTGTCAACGGATGTGTGTTTCTGGAACGTTTAAGCTGGGATGCGTTCAATGAATCCCAGCATCTTCAATATCAAGTGGAAGCTTTTCATCGTCGCTTTGGCCATTATCCTCTCTCAGTCCATGCCGACCAAATCTATCGAACCCGAGCTAATCGACGATGGTGTAAAGCTCGAGGTATCCGATTGAGTGGACCACCGTTAGGAAGACCTCAACAAGACCCCCAGGTGCAGGGCCAACTCAAGCAACAAGCACGGGAGGACGAAAAGGTGAGAGTCCAAATTGAGGGCAAGTTTGGGCAGGCCAAGCGAAGATTTGGCTTGAATCGAGTGATGGCGAAGTTAGCGGATACGGCTGCTAGTGCGATTGCTATCACGTTCTTGGTGATGAATCTAGAGCGGTGGCTCCGCCACCTTTTATCATTCATTTTTGGGTGGGATTGCTGGTGTTGGAAAGCGTTATGGAGCTGCCAGGGCTGCCTTGGGGCTTTTCTAGGGCCAGTGAAGGAATATGGCCCTGGCCGTCACAACTGGGTTGATTGTACGATTTGATGCCAGGAATTAGCTCAATTTACTTTTTCAGCAAACCCTATTTACCTGCAGATGGCAGTTATGGCCATATCGGTAGCGCTAGTTGGAGCTGGTTACCGCGAGTATGTTGCTTCTGTTTAAACCAGTACTTAGGTCTTTTGTAGCGAATGTCCTAGCATTTCTCAGCGGAGAACGTCAGGATAAAGAGAAGGAACTGGTTTCCTGATTGTCATCATCCCCAAAGTCATCGTTACATCCATGCCTGAATTGTCTAGTATTCTTGATCTTCGTTTGGTTCTAGAAAGCGTTGGTGCGCTCCTATTGGGGACAGCTACCGTCGATACCCTGCGTCAACGGCAGCGGCAGCAGCAACTCACATCTGCCTCTGAAGAACAAAAACGGTTGCTAACAGCTGACCAAACCCGTCTGCAGACCGAGCAACAAACCCTTCAAACCGATAATGAGACGTTAACCACGGCCCTTGCCAAGGCTAAACAGGTGGTGGAGGCTCAAGAACAGAGCGTTGACGAGTTAAAGCAGCAGATCAGCCAGCTGCAACAGCAGCAACGCGCTTGGGCAGACGAGAAACAAGCCCAAGACCAGCAGCAGAAGACCCTAGAAACTGAACTAGAGACTCAAAAAGCGAAATGCCAACAGCTGCAGGCTGAATTGGATGAGCGGGCTGCTACGACTACGGAATTAGACACTCTCGCTGCTGCGAAGACGCAAGCGGAAGTGGATCTGCGCCAGGCTCAATCTAAAATGCGGGGCTTACAGCTCCAAGTGGATACCCTAACCCAAGCACAACAGCCCTTGCAGGCCAAGGTAATGGCAGCAGAGCAGACAGCCGCTGCCGCTACCCAAGCTAAGGCCCAACTGGAACAGCAGCTTGCCCAGTTGACTCAGACGCAACAGCAAGACCAATCTCAGGTGACGCAAGCCCAGGCAACGATTCAACGCCTTGAACAACAAGTGGCCAGCCTGACCACGACGCAAAAAACTTTAGAAAATCAGCTGCAACAGCAGTCTCAACGGGATCGTCAGCGTCAGAACTTAGCGACGGAAGTGGCTGTACTCCAAGATCAAATTGCGACCCTCACCACCCAAAACCAGAGCCTAGAGGATGATCGAGTTGCTGTCCAGCAGGAGAAAGCCACTCTAACCCAGCGATTAGAGACCCTAACGGCCACCCATGACCAGCTAGCCACCACCCAGGCTGAAACGGTTCAGCAGCTTGCTGCTCTGACTCAAACGCATCAGCAGTTGGAGCAAGCCCATGCTCAGCTAACAGCAGAGCTAGAAGGGCTCCATCATGCGCAGACGGATCTCTCTACCCTTCGTCAAGAAAAACAAACCCTGGAGTCTCTGGTTGCCGAGCAAAAACAGGAAATTGACGATTTAACCGGACGACTGGCCACGGCCAAAGATCTACAACGGCAGTTGGCAGAGGACTATGAAACAGCTCAGACCTCCTTGTCTGCTTTAGAGACCCAAGACACAGACTTCAACACAGAGCTGGCAGCGGATCTCCAAGATGCCCATGCTCAAATCCAGACTCTTCAGCAAAATCTGGAGACCCTGACCCAAAATAATCAGGCTCTGCTGAACCAGGTCGCCTCAGCTCCACCGGAGCAATCCCAAGCCTTACAGGAACTCGAACAAGCCCTGCAAGCTGCCCAATCCAGAAATCAACAGCAACAACAACAGTTGCAGGACCTAGCCCAAGAGAAAGAGTCCCTTGTGACTACCCTGCAAACCGCTCAATCGAACGCCACTGAGCTACAGCAGCAGATTGCATCCTTGACTCAGCAACAGCAGGAATTAGAGACGAGTTTAGAGCAAACCCAAACGGCAGATTCCAGCCTGATTACGGAACTTACTACCAATCAGCAGCAGCTCACCACGGAGCTAACTGATGCTCAAGAACTGATTACCAACCTGCGCCAGCAAATCTCAGATTTGGAAACCGCTCAAGAGGCACAACCCACCAGCACAGATCTTGAAGCCCTGACTCAAACCAATCAAATCCTATCGGCGGAACTGTCAGACTCACAAACAGCATTGACGACCCTACGTCAGCAACTTCAGACTCTGGAGCAGCAACAGCAACGCTTAGAGACTGAGCAAGGTGAAGTTACCAACGACCAGGCCAAAACCATTGCTGCTTTGGAATCCCAACTGCAAACCCTGCAACAAGAACGGGAGACCCTTAATCAGCAGGTGGCGGAATATCAAGGCCATCTTCCTCCTTTGCAACAGCAGATTACGGACTTAGAACAACAGCGACAAACTCTGGAGTCCGTATTACAAGGTGCCGAAACTCAAGCGCAAGACCTGGAACGGCAGCTCAATACCCTGATTCAGGAACAGACCCAAACTCAGCAAGATTTACAGGTTCAGCAGCAGCAGGTCATCACCCTAGAACAACGGGTACAGGCCCTGGAAGCGGAGAAGACTCAATTAGCATCTGCCCTCAGAGTCGCTGAAGCCGCCCCTATCCCTTTGCAGGATGCCTTACAGGAAGCTCAAACGGAACAAACTCAGCTGGAGCAACAGCTGACAGCACTCACCCAGCAGAATCAGGAATTACAAATTGCGGTCAATCAAGCCTCGGATACTTCTGCGTTGGAGACAGAGCTGGCAGCAGTGAAGGCGGAGCAGAAGCGTTTAACGGCAGCCTTACAAGCGGCTGAAGCCGCCCCCATCCCTTTGCAGACAGCTTTACAAGCTGCCCAGACTGAAAAGGCCAGTCTAGAGCAACAGCTCGCAGCACTAACAGAGCAGAATCAGACTCTACAAGATTCTCTAGAACAGGCCTCGGATACTGCAGCTTTGGAGACAGAGTTGGCGGCAGCGAAGGCAGAATGCGATCGCATCACCCAAGCCCAACAGACGGCAGAAACCACCATCCAAACCCTGACCGCCCAACTGAAAGCGCTAGAGTCCCTACCTGAGCAGGTCCAATCCCTGACCCAAGCGAACGCTCAGCTCGAAGCCGACCTCCAGCAGGCCACCACCATAACGGCAGAAATGGACCAGTTAACGCAGGCTCAGCAGGATCTGAAAGCAGAGCTATCGCAAGCTGAGGAAGAGAAACTAGGGTTGCGATCGCAACTCCAAACCTTAGAACAACAGGTGGTGGATCTGCAATCGGCGACATCATCCGTGGAACTAGAACAGCAGCTTCAAGATCTGACGACAGATCGCGATCAGCTTCAGCACAACTACGACACTGCCACGGCTAAAATCACGACCCTACAACAGCAACTCCAAACCTTAGAACAACAGGCTGCTGAGCTACCAGACTTAGGGGATGCCTTGCCCGAACAGATGATGGCAGCCATGAAAGAGGCCGACCAACAGATCACGACCCTAGAAACCCAAGTCAAAATCCTGAAAAAAGACAAGGTAGAGCTGGAAAAAGCGATGAAAATGGCCAGAGACGTCGTCTCGCATTTTGAGCAACAGGTTGAAAAACTCACCCAAGAAAAGCAACAGCTTGAACAACAATTCCAGATGTCTGCCTCAGATGATCCTGTGGCCACGGTCCCAGCAGTTGTCCCTGAATCGCAACCTGGCCTCCCCCTCGCGGGACAAAGTTTTGTTATCACTGGCAAACTGGCCCAGCTCAGTTATGAACAAGTGAAAACAATCATTCAGGAAGCAGGCGGTACTATCAATACCCACCCCAGTTCTAAAACCAGCTATGTCGTCGTCGGCAAAGATCCAGGCAACAAGCTGAAAAAGGCTGAGAAATATAGTATTCCGCAATTATCAGAGCAGCAGTTAATGGAGCTATTGGGGTTAGATCTCTCTGCTTGAAGAATCTACTGGCTTTCGAGGGCTTTGTTGCAAAATTTTGCAGTCTTCGAAGAAATATAGAATTCCATGTCTCCAGCCTTAGTAAACCCGCTGAACCTTAGATAGGCATGGGAAAATCGTGTTCGGATTTTTGGCCTACACCTTTAGGAGTTATTTTCATGACAGTGCGAACCATCACAGATCAACAAACGACGATTCGCTTTTCCGGCTACAAGCTGGATGATGCCGATGCTTGGCTCGAAACATTAAAGGAAAATGGACGCCCTGTTCATGGAGAGTTGGCCAAACGCTAAGCTTTTCTCAACTCTAGTTCTGCCCAACGGATTTTCCATCGTTAGGTTAGAGTTCCTCTTCTGATGCAATACCCTCGACAAGATGCGAGGGTATTTTTTATGGCGTTACGTCTTTAGAATGAAGTGTACATTGCCCTAAAAGTGATTCAGGCAGTGGGATTGCCAATGATCACTATCACTCTAGATCTCTGCTTAGGATCACCTGCTAAGACCGCTGATGAGGGTAGGATTGTGCAAACATTCGAAATGGTGCCAATGAAGATTTGACATTACCCAGTAGATTAATCAGAAAAAATCGCTAGTTTTAATGAAGACGAAGATGAAGCACATTGTGGGCGTCTCAATGGGTGCATGAAGAGATAGTCTCAACCGTCTTAAACCTAGGAAATTCGTGGCCATTTTTTCTGATAAGTGCTAGTTGTGGCCCAATTCAGGGAATATTAGATGCGAACTTGGTTTCAGTGAATCAGCTAGCGCTTTCAACGCCGGTATAGAAACCTCTTCGGGAATTTAGGGAATCAGTGCCAACCTTGGCAATCATTGACTAAACAACCCATGATGCGCTTACAATTGAGCTTTTTAACCATCATCAAAAGGTTCGATTCAAATCTTTTTTTGGCTTCAGATAATCGGTTTTTTCTGTTTCACCCACGCGATCTAATTTTCTTTTTTGAGGAGATATTTAATGGCAACCAAATGGAAACTGATTGTTCCTGGAATTATCGCGGGTGCAGTCGCGATCGGGGGGATTGCTGCATATTTTTACCTAAAGGTTATTCCTGCCCGTGAAGGAACCAGTCCAGTCGCCAGTGCAAAATTGTGCCCGATGAAGCCTGGATGGCAGGCTATGTTGATATTACGTCGGATTCTTGGGAGAAACTGAAAGATTTTGGTACTCCCGAAGCTCAAGATCTGGTGTTTGGTGGTTTCGATGAGATGACTGCTGATATCAAAAAAGAGTTAGCAAAAGATAAGCTGGATTACGATAAAGATATCAAGCCTTGGTTGGGTAGTGTGATGTTTGCGGCGGTTCCTGCCAGCGAGGACACACCCGCCCCCAGTATGTTGATGGTCATTGGCATTAAAGACAAAGTAGAAGTCTTAAACTTTGCCAATAAGATGAAAGACAAGGAAGATTTAGAGGTCAAAGAGACTGACCATAAAGGCGTCAAGATTTTAGAAATAGATGCTTCGGGTTCTCCAAGCTATGTGGCGATTCTCGAGAATCACCTGGCTATGTCTGACAATCAAGATGTGGTCAAAAAAGCCATTGATTCATCGAAGGGTGATCCGTCCTTAGCCTCCGATGGTGAGACTCGGAAGATCCTGGAAGAAAGCCTGAAGATGGATAACCCCGTCGCTCAAATCTTCATCCCCAATTATGGGAAATTGATTACCCAGGCGGCAGCGTTTAATCCCAGTAATCCACTTCCTCCTCAGCTGAAAGATCAACTGGATCAAATTAAATCGGTGTCAGTTGGCATGGGCATTGACAATGAAGGCGTTCGGTTCCGAGCGGTAACCAAGGTCAATCCCGATTCCTTTAAGTGGGAATTCAAGCCAGTTCCAGGCAAAATTATTTCCCAATTCCCGGCCAATACCCTGTTATCGGCCAATGCTGGTAATCTGAGCAGTCAGTGGAATTACGCCCTCCAACAGCTAGACAGTGTGCCTGAATTTAAAGAAGGCTTAGATGAAGTCCGACAGCAGATTCGTCAAACCACCCAGCTGGATTTAGATAAAGACATTATTGGCTGGATGGATAAAGAAGTGGGATTAGCTCTTATTCCAGGCAATCAAGGCGTCTTGCAACCTGTCGGTTTTGGCGGAACCTTAGTGTTCAAGACGAGCGATCGTGCCAAAGCTGAGGCAACCTTTGCCAAACTGGATGACTTGGTTAAGCAAAGCAATGTCCCAGTCAATAAAAGCAAAATTGGCAATGTTGATGTGACCCAATGGCAGTTTCCACCCACCAAAGAGACCCTAGCTGGTCATGGTTGGATTGATAATGAAACCGTATTCTTTGCCATTGGTGACCCCATCATTAAGGTCATGGCCAAACCGGATAAAACGTTGGATCAGAGTGAGATCTTTAAGTCTGTCACTCGAACCTTACCCCAGTCCAATTCTGGTTATTTCTTCGTCAATATGGATGAAGCAAACAAGGTGATTTTGAGCAATCCAGCCATTACCAGTCAAGGTCTAATTACGCCTGAAGTTGAAGCGGTTCTCAAATCCATTCGGGCATTGGTGTTGCTAGCACCCAAATGGATAAGTCTACTTACACAGGAGATGTCCTCTTAGCGCTTAAGCCAAAATCATAAGCGTCACCTTAGAATTGCGATGAAACCTGGTCGAGATATAATTCGGCCAGGTTTCATCGTATGTACTGCGAGGTTGCAGAACACTGAATCTTCCGTGTTAGCCGTCATGGGGTGAGTGCGTCCGTAACCTTGAGGAGACAAGAAGTATTCAGGGTGGTGGGTCATTGCAACACAAATAGTGGCTATGAAAGAGTAGACAGTTCCAATTCACTCCTCTTAAAAGCAGGTCCGGAATGATTTTTGATCTCACCTCTCGAGGCTCATCAAGACTGATACCTTCCCGCATTTTGATCACTTTAGCGGGTACGCCAGCTGCGATCGCATATGCGGGTAAATCTTTGGTGACCACTGCACCTGCTCCTACAATGCAGCCTTTACCAATCTTGACCCCGTCTAGTACAGTAGTGCCAGCGCCTAGCCAAACATCATCTTCAATAATGACTGGGCCACGTGTATACACCCCCTGCTCTAACATAGGGACATCGAGCCTATCATTCAAGTAACGGCCCCCGCCAATGTAGCAATTGCCTCCAATGAGGTCAAAATTTCCAATCTGAATCCCCCCGCCCGATGACAGGATGGTATTACAGCCAATATCGGTGTTCTTACCAATCGAAACAGTTGCTGTTTTTCCTTGGATCACACAGTTGCGTGAAATGATGACATCGTCTTCGATGGTAATGCCTTCTTCTCCGGCACCACTGGCATCGAGTAATACACCATCATCAATTGCCACACGATTCCCCAAACTAATAAATTTAGGATGACGTATCGTTAATCCTCTTCCCCAAATAATACTTTTGCCGACCTGCTTAAATAATGATGGATAGCCAAGCTTACGGCAGGCGTAGCCTAAAATTCCAGGTAGGTTACAGAACAGCAATTGAAATAGCTCATATTTCACGAGTCGAGTGAAATCAGTATCCCCAATAGATTTCTTTTGATAGCGTTCTAACAAGGGGACATTACTATTACTCAACTGCTTAGATAATGCTTGCTTTTGAATACGCGTTGGGGCTTCTATAGCTTTCATAATTAATTATCCAATTATTTCATCATGATCACTGGAATATTTATTTGTAGAGAAGACCATCAAGGCTGGTCGCTGAGCATTAAATATTTGGTAGCGTGATAAACCTACTGATCACCTCCTAAATTGCTAGACTAACCGTCAATTAATTGATGCACAAAATGAACGATTGATGAACAAATCAATCGCTTTGGTATCTGTTTGCCTCAAGAAAAACAGACTGCTTTGTAATAACCGCTGGATGCGGATTCTAAATTTTTGCGCTCAACTCGCTGAGCACTTTGATTCTTAATGTCATCTAGTTTTGACGAAGAAACAAAGTTAAAAATAGATAGTTTAATTTTTTATAAATTAACATGTCTTAGTGAAAAAAAATAGTGCTTAAATTAACAGCCAGCTTTCATCGTTGGATATTGGCTGTCATTTTTTCCTGATTGGCATGAGATTGAGCGGCCACTGTCTTGAATCTAGAGAGGGTAAATTCTCCGCTGCTTATAGCGAAGCAATGAACTCTCAATCCAAAAGCGCGACATGTCATCCTTCCCCATCCGATTGAGACAGGGTAATTGATTTCAAAGCCGAACACACCAACCATTAGAGCACTGTGAGTCTATCAGAGAAGCAATGGTGTATGTCTTGCACCTGGCTTCTGGCATTAGAATGGCAACTGCTAACTTAACAAGTTACATTCTTTGTATGCAGCAATTTTACAGCTCGTCAGCTAGGTGTTTGGTATCGTAATTATCTATTTTCTTCTAGTTCTGATTGTGATCATTTTTACAATGCCTGTGTTGCTATCAACGCTGCTTTGCATAGCTTTCTCAAGCTACCTCCATATAGATCAACGCTGCTTTGATCACCACCCTACAGCTATCCAATCGCACAGCAATGATTTGGGTTCCAGTCATTTTATTAGTTGTATTTAATGCACAGAAAATTTTGATAGACAACGATCCTGACTGCCAAGGAAAATTTAAAGATTGCGAGCACTCGCAAACTGTACTGCCGCCCTTGAAGTTCCAATATATCGCCAATGCCAAGGCTCAAAGTTAACTCCTTGGGCGTTATTTCGGGGAAATGAGAGTTCAAATCCATAGTTCCTGGCATTATTGGTTAACCACTCATAGGCCGTTGTGTCTTCAAAAGCCACCTTGAGATCTTTTTCCGGCTGGTTGCGATCGCCAATATCGATCGCATATCCGGTGTGATGCTCACTAAATCCAGGCGGAGCACTAAGCTTGGTGGCTGCTTCTACACTCCCTAGCTTTTGCACTTGTTTATCGAACAGCTCTTTTTGGTCATTCACTGAGCGAAACCCAGAGATAGGTTGAAGCGTGAGATTGGCATCAGCAGCGGCATTAACCAATTGGGTAAAGGCTGCCGCTGCTTCTTGATCCAAATACTCAGACCGACGATACGTCCCTCGCACAAACTCTCCAACGTTTACCAGTCGGTTATCTTCATTCTCAGCATAGGAGAGATGACCATAGTAATTGTTAGGTGCAGAAGCGGCCGGAGTTGCTGGAGCCTTAGCTGGAGAGGGAGCATTCGAGATGGAGGGCAAGCTTTCATACAGGGGAGATGGGGGGCGGCTTGTTGCAGGGGGCAATGGTTGGGATGTTTCGCCAGGAGATTGAGCAGAGGGTTGGGGTGACTGCTCTTGCGAGACAGGTGAATCAGCGGGGACCAGTTGAAGGCTAGCCGCCAGCCAGACAATCACCGCTGTGGTCAAAAGGCTGATCACCACAAACTGGAACTGGCCGAAAATTTTTTGGAACCCTTTCATAAGCCTATTTGCTGCCCCATTGATAGACAGTAACCACAGTAATTGAGAATAGACGTTTTAGTGTCTAATCTCGTTGAATGAGTTGAGCGGCAATCCAGCCCCGAACCCCTGACTGAGGGAACAAGACTTCATACCAGAGGTAACCACCGACATCTTTACGTTGACCGACAATGCGGACGCGATCGCCAGGGTAAGCCATATGTTTAGTCGGGAATTTGGTTCCTGGCCCCGTTCGAATATTTTTACTTTCTGGACTGCCGACAAGGGTTGCGTTGGTATTTGAAGACGTCGGTTTGGGGGTGGGCGTAGGCTCAGGAGAGGGAGGCGCGGCTTGATCTGCTTTGACTAACTGCGCTGCAATCCATCCCTGGGCCTGAGATTCAGGAAAGTAAACGTTATGCCAGAGGAAGCCACCCTGATCGCGATCGCTCGTAATAATCGTGATCCGATCGCCTGGGAAAGCAATATGGGTTTGAGCATAGTTTGTTCCTGGGCCAGACCGGATATTTTTGGAACCAGGGTCTCCTGTAATGCGGGCGTTGGTTTGATCGGCATTAGGGGGTAATGCAATCTCGACTGGAGGCGGCGGAGCAGGTCGATTCACCTGACTCGTACTGTCACTAGCGGGTGTGGAAGGCTCGGGAGAGGTACTCACGGCTTTACCAGAGGTGGAACGCTCTGTTTCCACGGTAGGTGAAGGCGAGTTGCGAGAGAGTAGCTCCGAAACCTGACCCCGCAAGAGAACGGCACTCACCAATACGAATATGCCAATGACACCGCCTGTGAGGATGGCTTTTTGCCATTCTGGAAACCGGGTTGGGTTGATGGTGGGCGGTACGGATGGATGTTGGGGAATAACGGCTTGGGTCGGCTCGGATACAGCCGGCTCAGGGGGGGCTGAAACCGACGCTTCGGTGGAGGGAATCGAGGGCTGTTGGAGGGTATGAGCAACGATATCCGTGGCTTCTACACCCACTGGAGTGGTGTCTTGATTCGCGAGAATTTCGGGAGCCTGGGCTTTTGCAGTATCTTGGGCAACATCCACAACATGAGTTGCTGGCAGCACCAAATGATTCATCATGGCGGCGGCACTGAGAAACCGTTCATTGGGCTGAGGATGAATAGCTTGACTCAGGGTGGCAGCAAACTCCGGGCTGAGATTAGGCACTAAATGCTGCCATAGCAGAACGCCTGTTTGCGGATCGGTTTTGAGTTCTTGAGGGATTTTAAGGGTGAGGAGATAGATAGCCGTGAGCCCTAAGCTATATAAATCGCTGCTGTAGACTGGGCGTCCTGCCAGTTGTTCCATGGGCATATATCCGGGGGTGCCTACCACAATGGAGCGATTCGTTTGCCCTTGGGAATTCACCACGGTACTCATGGTTTCTTTAACGGCCCCAAAATCAATGAGGCTGGGTATGCCGTCCTCTTGGCGCAAGATAATGTTATCGGGCTTAATATCTCGATGAACAATCCGCTGTTGGTGAATATAGTCGATAACTGGCAAGAGCTTGATCAAAATGTCTCGCACTTCCGTCTCACTGAGGGGACCGTGCTGCATTTTTTGGGTCAGGGTTTGACCCGCCACCCACTCTTCTACTAGGTAAAACTGACCAGCCTCTTCTAAAAAAGCGTAAAGCATGGGAATTTGGTCATGGCTTTCTCCCAAACGCTCTAGGATAGCGGCTTCCCTCTGAAATCGATCCTTCACCAATTGATAGATCTGAGGATTATTGTCAATGGGCTTTAACTGTTTGATCACGCATTGGCGTCGGGAAGGCATTTGGGTGTCTTCTGCCAAAAAGGTGGTGCCAAAGCCACCATCACCCAGGACTTTAATGACCCGGTAACGGTTATTCAGTAAAGTTGGGGTTTGAGGGGTTTGCACATGGGGAGTATTGGTACCGGAATTCGTCATGCATCCACCTGGCTGTCGAGAAATAATATGAGGAAGCCTTCATCCCACAATAGAAGCTACCCCTAGAATGTGCAGTGATCCGTTTCGATCTGTCATGTGATTTAAAACAATGCTACCTACAGGGTGAAGCGATCAGCGCCAAGAATATGGAATTTTCCTATCAAACCTATCAACGATCGTTTCAACAGCCCTTGCAAACGAGGTATGGGCAGTGGTCGATCCGTCGAGGTTTGGTGGTTACTTTAGAGGATGATGCTGGCAATATTGGCCAAGGTGAAATTGCGCCTTTATCGTGGTTTGGATCTGAGACTTGGGAACAAGCCCAGGCCTATTGTCAGCAACTGCCACGACAGCTAACGGACGCTCACATCTTGTCTATCCCAGATCGCTATCCGGCTTGCCAGTTTGGATTGGGTTCAGCGTGGGAAGTATTACATCAAAAATCCGTATCAGCGCCTGTTTTTCCTGAGATTTGCGGCCTATTGCCCACCGGAAGCCCTGCTTTGTCCGCCGCTTCAAAGCTATGGGAGCAGGGATATCGAACCTTTAAGTGGAAAATTGGGGTGGATGTCATCGAACAGGAACAGGCTATTTTTCAGCAGCTGATTGAAGCTTTGCCACCGCAAGCCTTGCTGCGCTTAGATGCTAATGGTGGACTAACCTATGAGTCTGTCTGTCGTTGGCTGAAGCTATGTGATCAGGTGACGGACACTCTTAGGATTGAATATCTGGAGCAACCGCTACTCCCCAAGCAATTGTCGGCCATGTTGTCCTTAAGTCAGCAGTTTCAAACCCCATTGGCCTTAGATGAGTCGGTGGCAACTCTGTCTCAGCTGCAGTACTGTGTGCAACAAGGATGGAACGGTATTTTTGTGATTAAACCCGCTATCTGTGGTTATCCCCATCGCTTGCGTCAGTTTTGCCAAGCCCATCCGATTGATGCTGTTTTCTCCTCTGTTTTTGAATCAGAGGTGGGACGGCAAGCCTGTCTAAGATTGGCAGCAGAACTATCGAATCCCCAACGAGCCATTGGGTTTGGTGTTCGCCATTGGTTGTCCCCTGATGAATAACGCTTCGTTCTCGTTTGATCCAGTTAAGCCGTCCAGTGCTAACTTATTGGGTTCTCCCCAAGCAATTTGGCAAAGGGAAGATTGGATTCTGGGCCTAAATCATCAGCGCTGGTTAGAGCGAACTCAGCAACGACAACGGGAGCTACAAGCGGTGATGGAGCGAGAGGGCTATCCCAGAGTCCTGTTAGTTCAGTCTGATTCGCTAGAGTTTTTAGCTGGATTGATGGCGGCGTGTTTATGTGAATGTCCTGTATTTCTCGGGAATCCCCATTGGCAACGTTCTGAATGGCAACAGGTGTTGTCATTAGTTCAACCCCATGTCATTTGGGATGCCTCTCAGTTGCCTCCGGTAGATATCCCAAAACCAGCCTCAGCTAAGCCAGAAGAAAAGGGATGGATTTTAGTCCCTACCGGGGGCTCATCGGGGCAGGTTCGATTTGCGATTCATACTTGGGAGACTCTAACTGCCTCGGTGGAAGGCTGCCAACGTCATTTTTTCGGTGGTGAATTGGATGCCATCAATTCCTGCTGCTGGTTACCCCTGTATCACGTTAGTGGGTTGATGCAGTTTATGCGATCGCTCCTTACATACGGCAAACTCCTCCTCCTCCCGCGCCACTGTTTCTCTTCCAAGACCTCCTTGAGGCCCAACATTGCGGCTTTCCTGGATCCGCAATCTCAGCAACCCCATGCCTATTTTCTCTCTCTCGTTCCCACCCAACTCCAGCGACTCTTACAACAGGGCGGCCCTCGTTTACAGTGGCTCGCCCGATTTCACACCATTTTGGTGGGGGGTGCACCGGCATGGCCCGCTTTACTTCAGGCGGCGCGTCAGCATCATTTGCGGTTAGCCTTAACCTATGGCATGACAGAAACGGCGGCTCAAGTGGCGACCTTAGATCCCGATCAATTCCTGCTCGGAGCAGCCCACAATGGCCATGTTTTGCCCCACGCTCAAATTACCGTTGAACATCAGCAACATCAGGGCATGTTGGCCCATCACATCGGACAGGTGGTCATTAAATGTACCTCTCTTTGTAAAGGGTATTACCCTCAATTATTTGCCGCTTATCACAAATTTTCCACAGATGATTTGGGATATTTCAATGACTCAAGAGAATTACATATTGTCGGTCGTTTAAGTCGCAAGATTATCTCTGGTGGAGAGAATGTTTTTCCCGAAGAAATAGAAGAATTAATTTTAACTACAGGCATGGTAAAAGATGTGACGGTGTTGGGCCAACCCCATCCCGATTGGGGCCAAATCATTACCGCCATTGTGGTTCCTGCAGCAGACTCTTTTTCCCTAATCGCATTGCAGACTTGTCTGAAGAATCAACTCAGCCCGTTTAAACAACCAAAGCAATGGTATGTCTGGTCTCAGCTGCCCCGTAACCCTCAAGGTAAAATCGACCAATCTCAGATGAGGAAACTACTTCAGGTTGATCAGTAGTGACTATAGGGACGGAAATTCTGACATTGACCCATCTAATTTTATTGATATATTTCACTCTGTTAACCCCCGCGAATAAGAGTGAACTTTAGTAAAATCCCTGAGTCAGCCCTGGGGGTTAATGCTAGATTAAACCCAGGTACAAAAAGTCAAAGTTAACAAGTAACCCCGGAACACGTCAGTACCTCCTACCTCTGTTCTGAAGAGCAACCTTCTTCCTGAGAACTTACGATTTGTGGTAATCATTTTCTATAAGAAAAAATTGAAGACCAGAACACTTATCTAGTAAAGATATGTAAGACTTACCTCTTAGAACTGTTGCTGTTGTTAATGTCCACTTTAGTTGTTTTTCTGTAAACTCTATCTATTTTTTCAATTCTGAGCAAACATACATTCTCGGTTTCTATAGGATTAAGGGTTTGGTTGCAATAAGCCAAGCCCTTTAGCCGTTTTAAACAGATTTGTAAGACGCTGATGAAATTAGCATTAAGACATCAGCAATCGTTGCGTAATTTCGATAAATCCTAACCCTTCAGCAGCTTGAGTCATCGCTTGGGGGTGGTGGTCAATCTGCTCTAGGTAGTGAGATAAGTTGGCAACGCCGACGGAGTGCGGAAAAACTTGAGAATCGAATAGGTCTTGATCATTCGGACTATCGCCGATCGTCAAAATTTGGTCTAAATTATATTGCTCCGGTAAATGGTGTTCTAGGACCGTTAGGAGCCCTGCCTGCTTGTTCTGGCCTTTGGGTTTGATATGACACTGCACCGTACTGTAAGTGAAATCAAATCCTGCAGTAGCGCAGAGGTTGGCCATCTGCTCCAAATCGGCCGGATCAAAGCCAGGATTATCAAAGGTCCAATCCGTGATTCTAAAGGCGTTATCCGCTGTGGTCCGTAGATGAGGGAAATGGGTTTGGAGTTGACGAAAGGTGTTAGCTAAGTGAGCACGATGGTCTTTGAGGCCCGGAATGTCTGAAAGTACTTTGCCAGGAGTGTCGGGTTCTTGAAAGAAAAGGCCGCCATTTTCTGCGATCGCACCTTGTATCGGTAAATAATGGGCAAGGCCGCTGACCCAACCCGCCGATCGCCCCGTCACAATCACAACTGTAAACCGCTCTTTGTAAGTCCCATAGGGCTTGACCCAAATGGCTGGGAACTTACCGTCGACGGTGAGGGTGCCATCCATATCGGTGGCAATGAGCTTGATGGAATTGAGTTGATGGGCAGGGAGATCCGCAAAGGAGGAATGGGATGGTGCATGGACTATTCGTGCAGGGCGGTCTTAATTTTACAGTGCGATTAGACGGCCTTATAAATGACGGCACCATCGGACTCACGATTGCCAACGACCAATAGTTCTGCTAAACACAGTTCTTGGACCTTGGATTTAACCATTTCAGGACTTTTTCGGTTGCAATCACACAATCACTCAGAGTGGCCCCCTGCTGATCTCGGCAAATCTCAGAATTGCACATCCAAAGGAGGACTCGTTTGTGTGTATGTACTGACATCTCTGACAATGGTCGGTTGTGTGGTGACATCTGCTGAACTATAGAGCAATCTTTGCTTGAGATTTTTATGATCAACCATCTCTGGAATAAGGAAAAGGTCGACCACTTGACCAATGCCCAGAAACCCGAAGGTACAAAAGTAGAGAATGCCGCTAACGGGTTTGCCTAGGTAGAATCGGTGAATTCCACAGATGCCAAAGGTAGAGAAAAACCAAAGGAGATAGGCAGTACCATTATTAGCCATTGGGGTGTTACGACCTCTGCTGTCTCGAACACTATCCTTCAATTCTAGCCAATGTACCATTTCAGCAGAATCACAACCTTTACCTTTCTATAGAAAAGCAAATGACAGGCATCCCCCTTTCCATATCTAAATCTAATCTGATGGTTTTGATTTTAGATCTAACTGGGTGAGATGCATCCCATTCCCAGGGCATGGATTATGATTTCTAATGTCAAAAAGGAGAAGGTTGCCCCAGCTGACCCATGGCTATTGTCATAGTCACTTAACATAACCGCGTTTCACTAAAACGGTTGTCCATGCACCTGTTGCTTGAAATTGATGTTCTTGCTTTGGGCATCTATAGAGCTAGAAACACTTCAGTCTCTGCTACTAGAGTAAGCAGAATACTCAAATCAAGATACTTCGATCATCGGACTGGGCAGTAAGTCTAGGAGTTCAGGCAGAAGCTGTTTAGTCTTCTAAACGCGTGATTAGAACTTTTAGCTCTTCAGCTAATTCTTGACTGGTAATTTTTTGCTCAGTCTCACTAGTATCATCCATAAACATATTGCCTTTACCCGTCAATAGCCAATCGATGGACACCTGATAATAGGTGTTGAGCAAATTAAAAATCTATATTTAGCAAATAATCACCGCACTCACAGCCAGACCACTGTCTGACAGAGATAGAAAGATTCTTGGCGATTTGAACTTGGGACAACCCCAAATGAGCCCGTAGCTGCTTCATTCGTCTGCCAATTTTTTGGGCTGCAATATTAATAATTAGCTGATCTTTTTCCCGAGTTGCTTGCGAGGCATAGCAGAGTGGCAGATTAGTTTTGATGATTATTGAAGATATTCAAAAGGACTCAAATTGTAGTCATCTAATCCTAAATGCAACCGAAAAAAAAGGTAATCAGATGACAAAGTTTTGTCTAAATATTTTCCAATAAGGACATTTTAGTCGTAATCCTCAAACGAGTTCTATGTAGGAATACGGATCCTTTTGAAATTACTGGTGTTTTAATCCAGAAAATTATCTCCGTGAAATACTGAAATCTTGAGTGATGTGGCAAGGTGATGGGTCTATATTGTCCGCTCTGAGGGGTGCCACTCCGTATATTCACGGATACAATAGAGAGAACAGTTATCAAGTGGCATCAGTAGTGGTTGCACAGGACGCAATCATCTATGACATTGAGAAGCCTTTAGTCCCTGTTGGGGAGAACACTCTAATTTTTAGGATTTAGCAAATCGTTCGTTGAGTTTTTGCGAATGTTTATGCTATCTCAGGGCTAGAAAAAGTCATACATTAAAGAAAACATTATCTAGTTGTTGTTAGACATAGCAATGGACACAATTCATACAGCGATCGACCAAGGGCTGTCAAGCTAGACGGAGAGCAGAACAAAGACACTCAAATATCAGCCTATTGCCACGACGAGGAGTAGTCTGCTGGAATCTTCTTATAAAGCCCAACTGGATTAGCCGTCAAAGGAGTGTTGTTTGAAAGTCTATACCCTCTCAGTCGAGATGAGATTGCAGAACGTATGACATGGTTAATAGCCGATACCAAATATGGAAAAATTAATCGAGTATTTGCGTCTTACAGCGCTTGATCACCAGTAAGTTAGTTGCAGCAACTCGTGTTGTTGATCAAGGAAAGGAGGTCACTAAATATCTTTGAATCTTCCCTACGAGGAATGCAAAAAGAGCGGGCGGCGAGGGTGAGAATTCAGCAGCTTCAGTGTAACGAATAGAAATCTTTCCTGTTGGTATCAACGACCAGACGATACATCCTGAATATAAAAGCAAAGAGAGAGGATGAGAACCAATCCTCTCTCTTTGTGTCACTTACAAGCAACTGAGAAGCGTATATTAATGTCGAAGCTCATATGGCCGATGAAATTGATTTGAGGCTTATCGCTCACTCTCTTCCCTGAACGAATTTAGCCTAGAGAAAAAGCATAAAAGAGAAATTTAGCGCTTGGCGTCAGCTTGATAGTAAACTTTTTCCCCATGATCAGGAACGTATCGGCAATCTCTCAAGGCAGTCCATAAACTCTTCCAAATGGGATCTGAAGACTTTCGATAGTACTCACCTAAGACCGGCTTGATTGCTTCTGTTGCCGTTAGTAAATGATAGTGAGGCATACCCAAGAAAATATGGTGGGCGACATGAGTGCCAATATGTGATGAATGGGATTGATAAACCCATAGTCATGGTCGATGGTGAGAGCGCACCTTTGAGAAAATCCAATTGTCATTGGGTACCAAGGCACACTGGGTACGGTATGGTGCAACAAGGTGACGACGTCTAGCCAAACGATAAAGACAATATAGGGACCGAGATAATATTTGACTAAGAATAACCAGCCATTGTGTAGGTGAGCGCTGCTAGAAAAGCGATCATGGCTCCCATAGGACTGTACTGGTGATGACGTCCATTTCTCGGAAGGCTTGAATAAAGGCTACTAGGTAGGAAATGAGAGCCCTTGCGTCCAGGAGACCGTTTGAAGAGGTAGATGGGATAGGCCAATAGGGTCAAATAGTAACGGACGAATTTGACATCCTTCGGCATCTCTCGGTATTGCGTTTCCGTGGGAGGGTACCAACTTTCGTCGTGTCGATATTGCCTGTATTGGCATGGTGGGTCCGGTGACTAATGCGCCAACCATGAAAAGGAACCAAAATTGGCGTATGCTGAGATGCCCGATCAGATCGTTTAACCACTTGTATTTGGAAAAGGAGCGATGACCACAGTCATGGCCGACGACGAATAAGGCCCAACATGGTGCCTTGAGCTAACCAAAATGGGCCAAAACCATAGAGCATCAATTGATAGGCAATGGCGTATAAACTAGCGATAATACCGATATCTAAAAAGAAATATGAGAGAGATCGCCAGGCTGAGGCTCAAAGCAATGAGGGGGAATGGCTGCCCTTATATCTTGAAGGGTAAAAGGTAATTCTCTAGACCTAGAGACGTCAGGGCCTCTGGTTCAATACCGGTAGAGTTTTGCACGAAAAATACTGCTTCCTTACGCTGTAGTGACCGAGTCTCATTCTATCTCTTAACAAGTCGTAATCAAGTCAAGCAATGACTCCGGTAAAAGTTTACAAAGTGAAATAGTATTGACTCAGGACAGATTTTCCTGATATCTATCTGAGTTAACTCTTAGGGGGGTGATCGAGGTCAATCTATTTGGGATTGAGACGACTAAGCTCTAGTGAGCCATATCTTATTGGCTCCGACTCTGCAGTATTGGATTCACTGATTACATTAAGCTTTGCTGAGCTAACGGTTTTCGACCCAATCTGACGTTATTTCAGAACATATCTCCTGCCATGATTACTCATCAAACCCTCTGTAAGAAACATCATTCGTTGAAGCGCAACTGCTTAAAATTCTTGAGTGTGAGCAGTGTTCTTCTTATCCTTATCAGTGGATGCAGTTCGGATAGCTCTAAATCCAATCGAAGGCCCAAACAGAGGATCCGGCAGCAGCAAGTTCTCCAGCGCCGCTCAACTCAACGCCGACAAAATTAAGTTAACGGTCGCTTCTCCTGAGTCTTTGCGTGTTAAACAGGGGGATTTGATTGTTAAGGGCAAATTTTGGTCGATCGGACTGCAGCCCGCCAAAATATTATGCTCGTCGTCAGAAGTGCAACAAGAAGTGGCGCTTTTAACGGCGACTGAACAGATTCCGACGGCTCCAACCAATACCAATGCCGCAGAGGTTCAGGTACAGCAAGCCCGAGAACGGGTTCGTTTAGCGGATGCTGCGATTCAAGATTATCTGTCTAAATCTCCTTACACTGATTTAGCTCGCCAAACCCTGCCTCTACCGACAGAGGAGAAACAGTTAGCACAGTTGCAGTTCGCCAAACATCAGCCCAAGCCCAGTTAAAGCAGGCCATTGCCCAGCGTAATTCATTGCAAGCGTCTCAACAAGAGCGACAACAGGGGCAGGCGGTTGCGTCCAGTAAAAAGACTCAACTCCTTAATGAGCTGAAAACCATTG